>JADLHU010000135.1 GCA_020848655.1 Novosphingobium sp. | reverse complement strand
TTCCTTCGTCGGCGGCTCGCCCGGACGCATGACCTTGTAGATCGCCTCAAGGCCCATATCGCGGTTCTCGGCCTTGTCGGCCTTGAGCGTGTTGCGAATCCACGGACCGATGTTCACGTGGTCGATGTCGAGCAGTTCGAGCTGGTCGATCCCCGCCTTGTCGAGCGCGTCGAGGTTTTCGGGGGACACTTCGTCGCCCGCCTCGATCCAGATGCGCCCGGTCGATTCGTCGATCAGGTCATGCGCGGAATAGCGGCCGAAGATTTCCTCGGTCGGGATCAGCAGTTCCTCAAGACCGTCCTTCAGCGCCTTGTTGGCGGCGCGCGGGCTGATCTTCTGGCCGGCGGGGAAGATCACCTCGCCAGACTTGGCGTCGACGATGTCGAACGCCGGCTTGCTGCCGCGCCACTGCTCGGTGACATAGGGCACGCGCCAGCCGCCGCCATTTTCGCTGGTGCCGCGGCGCCAGGCCACGGTGTCGTAGAAGTGGCCGAGGATATCCTCGTCATCGAGGCCCAGCGCATAAAGCAGCGCGGTGACCGGCAGCTTGCGCTTGCGGTCGATACGCACGTTGACGATGTCCTTGGCGTCGAATTCGAAGTCCAGCCACGAACCGCGATAGGGGATGACCCGCGCGGCGAACAGGAACTTGCCCGAAGAGTGCGTCTTGCCGCGATCGTGATCGAACAGGACGCCCGGCGAACGGTGCATCTGCGAAACGATGACGCGCTCGGTGCCATTGATGACGAAGGTGCCGTTCTCGGTCATGAGCGGCATGTCGCCCATGTAGACGTCCTGCTCCTTGATATCGAGGACGGAGCGGGTTTCGGTTTCGGCGTCCACTTCGAACACGATGAGGCGCAGCGTGACCTTCATCGGCGCGGAATAGGTGATGCCGCGCTGGCGGCATTCGGTGACGTCGTACTTCGGGTCTTCCAGCTCGTAGTGGACGAAGTCCAGCTCGCTGGTGCCGGCGAAATCGCGAATCGGGAACACCGAGCGCAGCGTCTTTTCCAGGCCCGAGACATAGCCGGTCGCCGGGTCGGAGCGCAGGAACTGCTCGTAGCTTTCGCGCTGCACCTCGATCAGGTTCGGCATCTGCACGACTTCGTGGATGTCTCCGAAGATCTTGCGGATGCGCTTCTTCGAGGATGCGCGCGTCGGCACGCCGTTATGATTGAGGGGCTTGGTCGCCATGGAGGAGTCTTGCCTCTTCTTCGCTGCTATGCCGGAAATCCGGCAGGAATAGTGCCACGCGCACCCCGGTTCCGGGGCCAGTTCGCCGCCGCCAGCCTTGGCGGGACAGCGCATCGAACGCGAAAAGGCCGCACGGCACGCACCCCGATTCGGGGACACAGCCGGCAGCCTGCCGCGAAAGATGAAAACCCAGGTGCTTCCTTCCTTGGCCAGCCCCCGCGCATTGGGCCAGCCTTGCTCGAAGCTCCGAGCGAGGCGTGCATATAGGACTAGGCCATCGCGAAGTCAAATGGGTGCGTGGGGCAATCGCCGATACCACCGCTCGCCCCGTTGCCACCCTGAAGGCGGAATGGATTCTGAGCCGAGTTCCGCATGACGATGGTGGCGGCATTCCCGCCAGGTTTGCAAACAGTATCACCCCAACAAAAAGGCGCGCCCGGCAAGGACGCGCCCTTTCGTGTTTTCGAAACCTTCCGGTTCAGCGCGGCAGTTCGCTTGACCCCATCAGCGCCTCATCGACCGCGCGGGCGGCCTGGCGGCCTTCGCGGATCGCCCAGACGACCAGGCTCTGGCCACGGCGCATGTCGCCGCAGGCGAAGATCTTGGGATCGCTGGTGCGATAATCGACGACATTGGCCGCGACATTGCCGCGCGCGTCGAGTTCGACGCCGGCCTGGTCGAGCAGGCCCTGCTTGCGCGGACCGACGAAGCCCATCGCCAGGAGGATGAGATCGGCGGGCAGCGTGAATTCGCTGCCTTCGATTTCCTTCATCCTGCCGCCTTCCCACTCGACGCGGACGCATTCGAGGCCCTTGACCTCGTTGTCGCCGACGACGCGCTTGGTCAGCACCGCCCAGTCGCGCACCGCGCCTTCCTCGTGGCTGGACGACGTGCGCAGCTTCAGCGGCCAGTTCGGCCAGGACAGCGCCTTGTCTTCCTTTTCGGGCGGCTTGGGCATGATTTCCAGTTGCGTCACCGAAGCGGCGCCCTGGCGGTTCGACGTGCCGACGCAGTCCGAGCCGGTATCGCCGCCGCCGATGACGATGACATGCTTGCCCGTGGCGGTCAGCGAACCGCGCGGCGCGGCGCGGATTTCATCGTCGCCGGCATTGCGCTTGTTCTGCTGGGTCAGGAATTCCATCGCCGGGCGCACGCCGGGCAGCTCCGAACCCGGAATGTCGAGTTTGCGCGCGTCTTCCGCCCCGCCCGACAGCACGATGGCATCGAAGTTCTCCTTCAGCGAGGCGACCGAAACAGTCACGCCCACTTCGGTGCTGGCGCGGAACTGGACGCCTTCGGCCTCCATCTGCGCCGCGCGCCGATTGATGAGATGCTTCTCCATCTTGAAGTCGGGAATGCCATAGCGCAGCAGCCCGCCGACGCGGTCGTTCTTTTCGAACACCGTCACCGAATGGCCGGCACGCGCCAGTTGCTGCGCGGCGGCCAGCCCGGCCGGGCCGGACCCGACCACGGCCACGGTCTTGCCCGTCCGCTGCTTGGACACTTGCGGCGTGATCCAGCCTTCCTGCCACCCGCGATCGACGATCGCGCATTCGATCGACTTGATCGTCACCGGCTGGTCGATGATGTTCAGCGTGCAGCTCGCCTCGCACGGGGCGGGGCAGATGCGGCCGGTGAATTCGGGGAAGTTGTTGGTCGAATGCAGCACTTCCAGCGCCGCCTGCCAGTTGCCTTCATAGGTCAGGTGGTTCCAGTCCGGGATGATGTTGTTCACCGGACAGCCGTTGTGACAATAGGGAATGCCGCAATTCATGCACCGCGATGCCTGGGCCTTGAGATCAGGCTCGGGCAGCGGAACGATGAACTCCTTGTAGTGCTTCAGGCGTTCCTTGGGATCGGTGTAAGTGCGATCGTGACGGTCAAGCTCGAGAAAGCCGGTTTCCTTGCCCATGTGTAGACCCTGTGCCCCTTGTTATTCCGCGGCAACCGACGCGGCTTCAAGCCGCTCGGCCTCGAGTTGCTTGAGCGCGCGCGCATAGTCGCGCGGCATGACCTTGACGAAGCGACCCAGCGCATTCTCCCAGTCGTCCAGCAGCGCACGGGCGCGCTTGCTGCCGGTGTGGAGATGATGGCGCTCCAGCAGCACGCGCAGGCGTTCCGCATCGTGGCGCAGCATGTCGCCCATGCCGGTGTCGTGGACACCGTTGGTGCGCTGCTGCGGCCGGCCGGTGCCCTCGTCCTCGTCGCGCTCGGGCGAGATCGGCAAAAGATCGACCATGGCCGTGTTGCACAGTTGCGCGAACGTGCCGTCGCCATCGTAGACATAGGCGATGCCGCCCGACATGCCCGCCGCGAAGTTGCGCCCGGTCTTGCCCAGCACCGCAACGACACCGCCGGTCATGTATTCGCAGCCATGATCGCCCGTGCCCTCGACCACCGCGACGGCGCCCGAGTTGCGCACCGCGAAGCGTTCGCCGGCCACGCCGTTGAAGAACGCCTCGCCCGCGATCGCGCCATAAAGCACGGTGTTGCCGACGATGATGTTCTCGGTCGGCTCGCGGTTCACATGGGTCGGCTGGCGGACGATAACGCGACCGCCCGACAGGCCCTTGCCGACATAGTCGTTGCCGTCGCCGGTCAGGTCCAGCGTCACGCCGTGCGCCAGGAACGCGCCGAAGCTCTGCCCGGCAACGCCGGTCAGCCGCACGTTGATGGTGTTGTCCGGCAGGCCGGCATGGCCATGACGCTTGGCCACTTCGCCCGAAAGCATCGCGCCGACGGTGCGATTGACGTTGATCACCGGACGTTCGATCCGCACCGGCTCGTTCTTGTCCAGAGCATCGGCGGCGGCCGCGATCAGATCGTTGTCCAGCGCGTTTTCAAGGCCGTGGTCCTGGCGCTCCGACCAGTTGAGCGATGGACCATCGCCCAGCGGCGCCTGGTAGAGCAGCCGCGACAGGTCGATGCCCTGCGCCTTCCAGTGGTGGATGGCGTGGCGCGTATCGAGCCGGTCCACCCGGCCGACCATTTCGGCGATGGTGCGAAAGCCCATTTCCGCCATGATCGCGCGCAGTTCCTCGGCCACGAAGAAGAAGTAGTTGATCACATGCTCGGGCTGGCCGGTGAAGCGCGCGCGCAGCACCGGGTCTTGCGTGGCGACGCCGACCGGGCAGGTGTTGAGGTGGCACTTGCGCATCATGATGCAGCCGGCGGCGATCAGCGGCGCGGTGGCGAAGCCGATCTCGTCGGCGCCCAGCAGCAAGGCGATGGCCACGTCGCGCCCGGTGCGGATGCCGCCGTCGGCCTGCACCGCGATGCGGCTGCGCAAGTTGTTGAGCAGCAGCGTCTGCTGGGTTTCGGCAAGGCCGATTTCCCACGGGCTGCCGGCATGGGTCAGCGAGGTCAGCGGCGAAGCGCCGGTGCCGCCTTCGTAGCCCGAGATCGTGACGTGATCGGCGCGCGCCTTGGAAACGCCCGCCGCGACCGTGCCCACGCCCACTTCCGACACCAGCTTCACCGAGATGCGGGCGACGGGGTTGACGTTCTTGAGATCGTGGATGAGCTGCGCCAGATCCTCGATCGAGTAGATGTCATGGTGCGGCGGCGGCGAGATCAGGCCGACACCCGGGGTCGAGTGACGGGTCGCGCCGATGGTCTTGTCGACCTTGTGGCCGGGCAGCTGGCCGCCCTCGCCGGGCTTGGCGCCCTGGGCCATCTTGATCTGCACATCGTCCGCGTTGACGAGGTATTCGGTGGTCACG
>JADLHU010000134.1 GCA_020848655.1 Novosphingobium sp. | reverse complement strand
TCGCGGAAAGATGCGGGCGGGGCTGCGATGGGCCGCCCAGGATGCCGGAAGCCGGCGCAGGCCGACAGCGCCGTTTCAGCGCGTCGGCATCTTCCATGCGATGACGTGCGCTTTGCGCATGCGGCCACGGCAGCGCAGCGGGGACCGGGCAGGATCAACCCCAAGGAACCCTGCGGAGCCTTTTTGTCTGTCTCGCAACGGGCGGATGGGGGCGGACTGCCGCGCACCGCCCGCATGGACCGCCGTTTCCGCATGGCCGGCTGCCGGACGAACGGCACAAGAGCGGCAGGCCTTCGGCCATCCGTCGATCTGCGCCGAGCGACCGGGAAGCGGACGCCTGGGCCAATTTCCAGGCGGGTGGCGTCATCTGCTGACTGGGGACATGCGGACAATGAAGGATAGCTGGAACATGATCCGATCATGCTGAATCGGATCATGTTCCGGCCATCCGATCGCGGCCGGTCTCGCACTGTCTCTCCACACACCGTGAAGCCCCTGGCTGCAGCCAGGGTGAGCCTGCCATCCGCACACAGAAAGACCCCCGCCCTTTCGGGCGGGGGTCCGTCTTTCAGACTGCGATCGCTCGCGCTGGCCGATTAGCCGAGCAGGTACGAGCTGTCGAAGTTGAAGTGGCTGTACTCGGTCGAACCAACCAGGTTGAGTTCGTCGAGACCTTCGAGCGAGGTGCCGAAGTCCAGCGTACCACGATCGGTAACCGTCGCGGTGTGCGAGCTGGCCGAAGCCAGACCGTTCCAGGACACTTCGAACACGCGGTATTCACCGAGGTTGTCGTTGTTCTGGATCATCACGATGGCCTTGCCGGCACCGTTGATCAGGTCACCCGTAGCGCTGGTGTAGGTGTTGTTCGTGTTCAGCCCGGCGTTCGAGAGCGACGCGAAGCCACCACCGTTGGATGCCGAGTTGTTGATCACGGCAGCCAGATCGGCGGCAGTGAGCGTCTTGAACGTTTCCGCACCAGAACCCGTCGCCGGACCGAAGGCAGCGTTATCATCGAGCGAGATGACGACAACTTCGTTGGCGTCGATCAGGCCGTTATCGTCCGCGGTAACAGCCAGACCTGCCAGGTTCGGCGCATCGCCGCCGCTGGCGTCTTCGAGCGTGACCGCAATCTTGTGGTCGCCGGTCGAAGGCTGATAGGTGCTGGTCAGGTACGACGTGAAGTCCAGGAAATCGAACCCGGCATTCGGCGACGTATACGTTCCCGAGGCAGTACCAACCGGAACGTTCGCCGTGTCGTGATCGTCGTAGCCCGCCGTCGTGAAGTTCACGATGGTATCGCTACCGAAGTTACCCGACAGAACGATCGTTTCGTTGCTGGCCAAGTCGAACAGCCAGCCGTCAAGCGTCGCGTAGACGTTGCTGTCGAACACGGTGCCAACCGGCAGCGTGTCGGGCGTGAAGTTCGAGTTGTAACCGTTGGTCGAGAGAACAACCACGTCATTGCCGGCGCCCGGCGTATGAACGTGATCGGCCTCGTAACTACCGGCATAACCCGAATAGTCCAGGTTGTAGAACGACGTGCTCGGCGCAACCAGACCATCAAGGGCCTGGTTGTTGTTGATGCCGCTGTAGAAGCCGTTGTCCAGCGCCGCGCCGACGAGCTTGGCGTAGAGGGTCGGCGACAGGCTGCTCCAGGTCGAACCCGCAGCGACTTCACCCGTGTTGACCAGGCCAAGCGACACCGCTTCCGCGATCAGCGTGTTCGAGATCACAGCCGTGCTCGAGTTGCTGTAGCCAGCCAGACGGGTCACGGACACGTCGAGATCTTCGACCACATAGGAGCCATCGGCGATCGTCTCGACGACCAGCGTGTTGTTGGCGCCGATGTAAGCGATCAGCAGCTTGCTGAGAACGGGGTCGCTCTCAATCGCTGCGATGATCGCCTTGTTGATATCCTGCTGCGTGCCATAGAACTTGCTGGCAGGAACATCGATCGTGATCGATTTCTCGAAGCCATTCGTATAGGCGTTCGCGTCGCCGAGAGCAGCGTTGTTGCCGTATTCGGCAAGAACGCCACCGCCAGCGCCGCCGCTATCGCTGCCCGGACCCGCGAAGGTCACGGTGACGGACGCACCGTCGATCAGCGAGTAGCGCAGCGGAACGCCCGGCAGGCCGCCCAGCTCGTCAGAAGACTGGTATTGGGCGCGATCGACGTTGAACACCCAGATGGCTGATTGGCCAGACTGTTCGCTGTAGATCGTGTCGTTGCCGTCGCCCGTGGCAATGCGGAACTGACCCTGGCCATAGGTGGTGACCGTGTCATCGCCCGTGCCGGTGTTGATATCAACATTGCGCAGGATGATGTGGTTCGGGAAGTCCGCCGAAGAGCTGCTGCCGCTGGTGGTCTGGTCGGCATAACCAACATAGACCTGATCAGCACCCGCGCCGGTATCGATCAGCAGGCTGCTCGTGTCATATTCGAGAGCGTCACCGTCGATGTTCAGGTCGATCACGTCGTCGCCGGCACCCGTCTTGTAGGTGTAGGCGTTCGGGGCATAGATGTAGCCTTCGAACGAGACGTCGCCGCCACCCGTGGCGAGCAGCGTCGCCAGGTTGGTGATTTCGTCAACGTTGCCCAGCGTCAGGTCGCCCTTGAACGTGGTGGCGTCGATCAGCGTCAGGTCGTCATTGGTCGAACCGATGACCAGCGACGCGAAGGTCGAGGTCGACGGGAAGCTGGTGGTGATCGTCGAGCTGACGTTGTTCGAAGTGATGTTGATCACGTCGAGTTCGCCGTGCTGGCCGATGCCGCTTTCGGAATCGCCGGTCGAGTTCAGGTAGTCGACCCAGCTCGGACGGCTCGCGTCGCCATAGACAGTGACGTTGAACACGTCGATGCCGTGGTTGTACTTGTCGTTCGAACCGACGATGACGTCGCCGCCTTCGCCGCCGCTACCGGCCTTCTCAAGCGCGATGTTCACGCTGAGCGGCAGTTCGGCTTCATCGACCTCGTTGGTGAAGCGACCGTAGACGTCGTATTCACCAATGGCATCCTCGACGCGCGAGAAACCAACCGGGGTGAAGACAGCCGAAGTCTGGGTCTGGAGAACGATCGCGGGGATCGTGCTCGACTGCGCACCGTTATCGAGGAAGGTGAAGTCGGTGATCGTCGGATCGACATAGAGCGTCGTATCCGCCGGCACCAGACCCTGGGCGATCAGCGCGTCCAAGCTATCCTGCAGCGCGGCAACGAAACCGGCGTGGGTGTTGCCGTTCTGGGCCTCCGGGGCTTCGATCGTGAGGACCGGGCCACCGTTAACCTGGAAGCGGATGCCGTCCACGTCGATGTTGTCGAGCAGCGGGCCACCAACAAGGTCAGCCTGTTCGTCGAGCAGGAAGAAGATCGCGCGCGACTTGTTTTCCTGACCGGTGAGCAGGAAGTCCTGGTCGAAGAACACCTTGAGGTCCGACGAATCCCAGAACGTGTCCTGCTCGCTCGAGTAGGCAACGCCGATCGTCATTTCCGAGGTGTTGCGGGCATTATCATGGCCGCCATCGGAAATGACCGTGGTCAGGTCCGAAACCGTCAGGTTGGCTTCCGAATAGTACGACCAGATCTCGTTGTGGCCACGAACGTTCTTCGCGTTGAAGTAGATCTCGGTGTTGTTCGAGTAGGTATAGCCACCCGAAATCTGCGACGGCGTGAGATCGACAGCCGAGACGTTGTAGGGCAGCGGCTTCGTGGCGAGATCCGAGTTCTGCGCTTCAAGCAGAACCTGCTCCACGCTGTTCAGGCGCGGCTGGATCGGAGCATTGCTGCCGCCGTTGACGCCGAGGCCACCCGTGCCGTCGAACGTTGCAGCGCGATAGATCTGCGCAGTCAGACGATCGGTGCCCGCGCCGCCATTGACGTTATCGCCAGTGCCGAGCGTGTTGACCTGGAGACCGTTCACCTGAACGATGTCGGCCAGGAACAGGTTGTTGCCCGAAGTGCCGGTCAGGATGTCCTGGTTCGGCGTCAGCAAAACCTCGTTGGTCGGGGTCGGATCAATGATGGTGCCGGGGGTTACAGCCGTGGTGCCGGTGGTGGCAATCGTCTGCGAACCAAGAACGAGCTGGTTGGTCGTGGTGTTGAACACCAGCGTGCGGGCAGTGGCGTCGGCGAACTTGATGCTCACACCGGCATCACCATAAGGGATGACGATGTTCGCGCCGGCAGCCGAGGTCAGAACCAGGTTCGAACCGCTGATGCTGGCCGTGTAGCTAGCCGCGCTGCCACCGATGATGATGGTGTCACCACCGCGGTTGAACGATGCGTCGAAGATCGCATCGCCATCCGCGGCGACAACAACGGTTTCATTGGCATTGGTACCGAACACTTCGGTTGCAGGCGAACCTGCGCCAACCTGGTTAAAGGTTTGACCGCTAGTGAGAAATAGACGGGCCATTGGTGTGCTCCCTGAGAAAATCCAGAATTGCGACGCTTACGCTAATCGCAGGATTAGGCAAAAGTGATGAAGTTGTGGCCAACCGCATTGAGCGCGGTCTGAAGGTTGAAGACCGGACCCGAGTTGATGAGAGCATCTTCGAGGACGATGATGCTTTCCTTGCCGACGCCGGCACCCGGTGAGGTGATGATCAGGTCGTTCGTGCCAGTCGCGCCCGTACCCGTGGTAAAGCTGAAGGCGCTCGAAGCGAGACCAGTCGCCGTGATAACGTCATCAGCCGTGAAGTGGGTGATAAAGACGTTGGTCGCGGTCGCCGCGCTGTCGGTGAAGTTGAACTTCCCGGAAGCCGCATCGAGCGTGACGGGGGTCGGGTTGCTGGGCAGGCCCACGTCGATCGACGTGATCGTGACCGGATCGCCGATCGTGACATTGACGACCTGAGTGTCAGTGCCACCGTTGCCGTCGCTCACCGTGACGGTGAAGGCATCGGTGCCCACAAAGCCGGCAGTCGGCGTGTAGGTGAACGTACCCGCAGTGGCGCCCGCAACGACGGTGCCGTGCGCCGGACCGGTAGCACCGGTGCCAGCAGCGTAAGTCAGCGTGTCGCCATCAACGTCGGTTGCCGTAACCGTGATCGCAGCAGCGACACCGGCAGCCGTGGTGACAGCCTGGGTTTCCGCCGTAACCGGAGCATCGTTCACCGGAGTAACGGTGAAGGTGACGGTGTGCGTGGTCGACGCCCCGGTCGAGTCCGTCACCTTGTAGGTGATGGAGTCAGTGCCGTTAAAGTTGGCGTTCGGCGTGTAGAAGTTGCCGCTGGCATTGCTGACCCACGTACCGTTCGTAGCACCCGTGACGGTGCTGAGCGTCAGGCCGGTTGCGTTGCCGGTGTCCGGATCGGTGTACGAGATCACGAACGGCACGGAAACCGCGTCTTCAGCCAGGGTGACGGCCGTGCTGTTGCCCGCATCGGCAAGCGGTGCGTCATCGACCGGAGTGATCGTGACGTTGATCGTCTGCGTGGCCGAAAGACCGTCCTGATCCTTGACCGTGACGACGAAGCTGTCGGTGCCGTTGGCGTTGGCGTTCGGCGTGTAGGTCAGCGCGCCGTTGGCGCCGACGGTGACGGTGCCCTTGGTCGGAGCGCCCGTGCCGGTGGCCGGAACGGTGTAGGTGAGGACATCGCCCTGGTTGGCATCGGTCGCGGTTGCGGTGATGACCTTGGCGGTATCTTCATTGGTGGTGACCGCCTGGGTCGCCGCCGCAAACGTCGGAGCGACGTTTTCTTCCTTGCTGCCGCCGCCCGACGCGAGGACGGCAACGCCGGCACCCACGAGGCCAACTGCGCCAATCGCCAGAAGCGTGCCGCTGCCGCCCGAACCTTCGTCCGAAGAACCGCTGCCGCCATCCTGAGCGAAACCGCTCAGCGAAGCGCTGTCCTGCGCGGCGCCGGCGAGGGCGCTTGCGAAGGAAAATTCGCCAGACATGGAGCCATTGACGACCGAAGCGTGGCTGTTCGCCTCGCCGGTCTGGACCACATGCGTGGACTGGTGCTCACGGCCATCAGCCTGCTGCTCTTCGTGAGCGGCCTTCTGATCTTCCGCGTGCTTCTTGACTTTCTTGTTCGGAACAAGGTGCTTAGCTCGGGACACGGCCGCCGCCGCTACGACTGAATTGCTCATTTATTCCCCCAACGTGGAAGCTAGCAGGGGAAAAATCTGTTCCCTGCACACTGTGGGTTATCAAGCCCTTCGAGACTTTGCCAAAGCTATTACAACCACAAAACCACCAGTTCGGCACTATTGAGGGTAACTCACAATGTCGCAGAGTCCGTTGGACTTAGTGTGGGGCCCTACCGAGATGTGCTTAATATTGTCCTACCGCAAGGGTGAACGAAGAAGGCCGCGCAGCGCCCCGGCCACTGCCCCGGGATCACCCCGTTGCAGGCCTGGTGCGCGCGCGGCCGCCAAGGAGCGCGGTTCTAGCGCTCTGTCATGGCCTCTCCCATCGTCTTGTTGATGGGCTTCGTCATGTAATGCCAGACGGTATTCTTGCCGGTCTGGATTTCCGCGGTTGCGGTCATTCCGGGTTGAATCTCGATCTTTTCGCCGGGCAGATGCGGCTTCATCCGGCTGGTATCGACGCGGATATGGACGCGATAATAAAGTTGCTCGCCGGCCTGGCTCTGCTCGGTGAGGGTATCGGGGCTGATATAAATGACCTTTCCGTCGCCGCCGCCGTAGATCGAAGAATCATAGGCATCGAATTTCACCGACGCGGTCTGCCCGACGCGGACGTAGGCGATGTCCTTGGGCGACATCTTCGATTCGAGAATCAGTTCCTCGCCGGTCGGCACGATGCTGAGCACTTCGTCGCTCGGCCGCAGCACGCCGCCCACGGTGGTCAGCTTGATGTTCTTCACGATACCATCGACGGGCGCGCGAATCTCCGTGTCCTTGAGCGCGTCGGAACGCTGGGCGAGAATCTCGCGCGCGCTGACGAGGTCTTCCTCGGTCTTGGTGTATTCGGCCTGGAGATCCTGGAGGTACTTGTTGCGCACGTTGACGATCTGCGAGCGGATGTCGGAAACGCTGCGCTGCAATCGCAGCACGTCGGCCTTGGCCACGTCGCCGTTCTTCAGCAGCGGCATGTTCATGTCCAGTTCCTGCTGCATCAGCCCCAGCATCTGGTTCAGCGCGTTCAACTGGTCCTGCAGCGCCTGGCGGCGCTTGGTATAAAGCAGTGTCTGGTTGTTGACGAAATCGGGGAACGTGCGGACCTCGGGCGGGAACACCAGCGGGCGGTCGAACAGTTCGGCGTTGATGCGCGCCATCGACGACATCAGCGAGGCCACCTTGCCGCGCGCCTCGCCCACCGAGGCGTTGAGCTTCACCTGGTCAAGCTGGACGAGAAGCTGCCCCTTGCGCACGTGATCGCCTTCGCGGACCAGGATCTTGAGGATCTGGCCGCCGTCGGTGCTCTGGATCACCTGGAGGCGTCCGGTCGGGATGATCTGGCCCGGCGCGCGGCTGACCTGATCGAGCTCGGCCCAGAACGACCACGCCAGGGCAAGCCCGAGGAAGCCGATGATCGCGCCGACGAGCAGCGTCGACTGGTTGAGCCACTGGCTCCTGAATTTGGGCGAGATCTTCACGCATTCGCTCCTACAGAGGTCGCCTGCCCGGGATTGGCGGGCTGGGGTTGCGCTTGCGCGGCGGGTCGCTGCAGGCGCGCCATCACTTCGTTGGTCGGGCCGTCGATCTGGATCTGGCCGCCCGCCATGAGCATGACCCGGTTGACCATGGTGACGAGCTGGAGCTTGTGAGTCACCATGATGAGCGTGGTGTCGGGCGAAATCGATTCCTGCAGCGTGCGCAGCACCAGCGATTCGGTATCGACGTCCAGATTCGCCGTCGGCTCATCGAGCAGCAGCAGCTTGGGTTCCGCGATCAGCAGGCGCGTCAGGCCGGTCAGCACGCGCTGCCCGCCCGAGAGGCCGCGCCCGCCTTCGCTGATCTGGAGATCGAGACCGCGCGGGTGAAGCGTGATCAGCGTGGCCAATCCGGTCTTGCGGGCGACTTCCATGATCCGCTCGTCGCCGGGATCGGACAGGCCAAGCAGCAGGTTGTCGCGCAGGCTGCCGTTCACCAGGCGGTATTCCTGCGGCAGGTAGCCGATATGGTGGCGCAGCACGTCCTCCGCGATCTGCGACATGTCGAGGCGATCCATCAGGATCTGCCCCTGCCCCGGCGGATAGAGACCGGCGAGCAGCTTGAGCAGGGTGGACTTGCCCGAACCGACGCCGCCGATCACCGCGATGCGTTCGCCCGCCGCGATTTCCAGCTTCGGCGCCACGACACCCGAGCGGCCGCCCGGATAGGCGAAGATCACGTTGTTGAGGCTGAGCGAGGCGGCCAGGCGGTTCGGACGCAACTGATCAACATCGGCCGGGCGATCGATCGGCAGCGCGAGAATGCTGTCGAGCATCTGCAGCGACGAGCGCGCATAGCTCCATTGCACCAGCAGGCCGGGAAGCTGGCCGATCAGCGGGCCGTTCACGCGCGAGGACAGGATCGAACAGGCGATCAGCGCGCCCATCGAGATCTTGTTCTCGAACACTTCCACCGCGCCCCAGGCGATCAGGCAGATATAGCTGATCTGCTGGAGCGTGCCGAAGATCGCGCCGGCCTTGGCCTGGAGGCGCTTCACCGGCAGTTCGGCTTCGTGGAGTTCTTCCAGCAGCGCGTTCCAGCGCGACAGCAGGAACCACTGGCCGCGATTGGCCTTGACCGTTTCGGCCGCGTCGAGCGATTCGACGAGCAGGCCGTTCTTCTTGTTGCCGCTGACTTGCGCGCGCGAGGTATCGTCGCGAATCAGGCGCGCGAACATCAGCGCCAGGCCGATGGCCACCGGGAAGGCGACCAGCATCACCGTGGAGATGACGCCGCCCAGCATGGCGATGACGACGATGAACACCAGCGCGAAGGGCAGATCGGCCAGCGCGAACGTGACGCCCGACGACAGCATCGTGCGGACCTGCTCCAGCCCGCGAAGCTGCGCGGCCATGGTGCCGACCGCCGGGGGCCGCGCATCGAGCCGGATTTCCGAAGCGCGCGAGAAGAAGAATTCTGACACTTCGGTATCGATGTCGACCGCTTCGCGTTCCAGCACGTTGGCGCGGATCACGCGCAGCGTGAAATCGAACAGGAGCGCCGCGATCGCGCCGACGCTGAGCACCCACAGCGTGGAAAAGGCGCCGCGCGGCACGACGCGGTCATAGACCTGCATCGAATAGAGGCTGGTGACGAGCGCGATCAGGTTGACCACGATCGTGGCCAGCACCGCCAGCACCAGCGCCTGCTTGCGCCGGAACACCGCCGTCTTGAACACGTCGAAGGCATTCTTGAAATTCTGCCGGCCCGCCGGCAGCGGGATGACCAGATCATAGAGCCGGGCCTTGTCGGCATTGTTCCAGACGAGCACTTGCCCGTTCACCGAAACGCGCAGGCGATTGCCCGATTCGAAGCGTTCGGCAACGCCCCAGCCGTTCTCGTCGTGATAGGCGAGCAGCGGAAACTCGTGCGCGCGCGGATTGTCGTAATAGGAACTGGACGGCGCCCAGCCTATCGCCTCGCAATAGAGGTCGAGCGCTTCCTCGTCCTCGCGCTGGATCTGAGTAGCCGCGTCCGCCCAGGCGGGGCGCAGGTCAATCCGCCGCAACCGGGCCAGATCGGCTATGGAATCAAGAATGGCGTTGCCCACGATTTTGCCCCATCAATGGAAGTTCATTGGTCGTGATTGTCGAAAGTCGGATGCCAGCGGCCGCTGCGCAGCAGCAGGCGCGTGGCCGCCCACATGGCGGTAACTTCTGCGTCGGACTTGCCGATCTGTGCGTTCACGGCTTCGCGCAGCGCGTTCATCACATCGAGCCACGAACGGCGGCCCGCGATGAACTGGCGCATGTAACTGGCGCTCACCTTGGATGCCGTGCTGGATGCTTCGGCCGAAATCCCGGCCCGCTCGCGCGAGGCCCGGTATTCGATCAGGTCCGAAGCGACCGTGCGGCGCAATTGCTGTTCTACCAGAAGCACCTGCTGCATGGCCGAATCGACCTTCAGGCGTGCGCTTTCCATCTGCGAGAACTGGCTGAGGCCCGAATTGGTCTGCATCTTGAGGACCACGCCGACCCGGCTCTTGTAGAAATCGTCATACGTGTATTGCGACGCGACTTGCGGAAAGATCGAGGCCTTGCTCGCATCGTACTGCGCGCGGGCCGAATCGACCTGCGACATCAGGCGCCGGCGCGACGGATCATAGGCCACGGCCTGTTCTTCCAGCGAACCGGGATCGGCCAGCGTGACATCGGGATCGAAGAAAGGCAGCGGGCCAAGGTCATAATCGGGATCGGCCACCAGTTCGGCCATCAGCCGCAACTGCGTATCGCGCTGCGAACGCGTGAGGTTGTATTCCTGACTGACCTGCGCGGTGCGCGAACGCGCCAGTTCAAGGTCGGCCAGCGGGCTGACTTCCTGCGCGACGCGGCGCTCCATCGTGGCGACGAGCTTGCGGTGCTCGGCCAGGCTGTCGGCCTGCGCCTGCTGGCGCAAGGTAAGCTGCGCGATCTGGAAATAGGTCTGCACCGTCGTCAGCGCGAGGTTCTGGACCGTTTCCATATATTGCGCCGAACTGACGTTCTCGTCGGCGCGGGCGCGGCGGATCGCCGAGCTGATGCGACCGCCGGTCCAGACCGGAACTTCGACCGAGAACTGCGGCACCGGGCTGTTGTCGGCATCGCGATAGGCGATATCCGCGCTCAACGTCGGGAAGCGCAGCCATTTGGCCGAACGCACGTCGGCGGCGGCGGCGCGCAATGCGGCGCGCGAGGATTTCACCGAAGGATAGTTGCGCGTGACGATGTGGACCGCGTTTTCCAGCGCGGGCGGCACGTTTTGCGGGGCGCTCTCCCAACCGATCTCGGGCACTTTGCCGCGTTCCGACTTGGGCGCGGGCGGGCCATAGCTTTCCCCTGCGGCAGCCGCCGGGCCGGGGACGATGGCGGCGACGGGCGCGGCAGCCTCGGACGCGGTTTTGTCGGATGCTGGCGCGGCGGGCCCGGCCGCGTCCTTGTCCGCCGTGGCGGGCCGGTCCAGCGGGCGCGGATAGATCGGTTCGCGCGGCCCTTCGCCGGAATCCGCCGCCATGGCGGGGCCGGCCGGCAGCAGCAGCAATGTGGTCGCGATCGCCAGCCAAACCGGCGCGTTCGCGCGCCGGGGATACGCGGCAATGTCGTTCAGGTCGGTCAAGGCGATATTCCTACGAGCTGCTTGCTGGCGCTTCAGGGATGGACGCTTCAGGATTTGACGGGGGGAATGTTCAGCGACGGATCGACGGTGAGCCGGCGGACCCGCTGGTCCTGCTTGTCCTTGCTGGTTGACACCAGGCCGGCCTGCTTGAGCCTTTCGATAACCCCATAAAACCCCCTGTAGGACGTTCCCGCCATCTGCATCACCGACGTCACCGGTTCCGATCCGGCCACCGTCAGGAAAAACAGAACGCGCGCTTCGGGCGTCAGCAGGCGAACACCGCGCTGCTTGAACATCCTGGAATCGAGTTCCAGGAGTTCGCGCCACAACCGCTCGTTCCCGACCCGCCGCTGCGTGCCGTCCTCCCCGCCCTGTCCGCCCGGATGGGCGGCGTGCGGGTCTTCGGCTGTCCCACTGGCATGGCCGTCTGGCGAGTCCGTCACTGTACCCCTCTGCAAAATATGCCTGCATTTCGAACATATAATTTGCACAGTCAAATCGAATTGCCGGAGAATTGAAACCATTTTGGCTGCATCTTGCGCAACTGCGTGAATATCGGCGCTATTACCCCGCAAGAACTCTCGAAACGTCCGGGCGGAACCTTCATGGCGCGATATTCCGTTGCTCGACCGGTCCCCGACGCAACGGTGGATTTCTTGCACGCAATGGTTGCGACCGTGCCGGACAATTGCCAAAACGGCAGTAATCTCACGCATGGAACGTCTCGCCCGATCGCGCTTGACCGCAGGGCATGGTCACCGCCAGACGAGCCGCCCGAACGCCGAGAAGGACAAACCGATGGCAAGCAAGCCGTTGCCGGCCTCGTTGCAGGATGCCCAGATGACGCCGAACGCGCCCATGCTCCACGCGCCGGCGCATAACGCCCATATGCCCGCCCACATGCCCGCCGTGCTGGTGGTGGACGACGATGCCGAAGCCGTATCGCATTGCCGCGGCATGCTGGACGAGCTTGGCTATCGCCATCACGGCGTCACATCGGCGCGCCAGGCGCTGGAACATCTCGGCCGGGACCCGAGCATCCAGATCCTGCTGGCCGACGTGCACATGCCCGCGATGGACGGCATCGCCCTGGTCGAGGAAGCGCGCGCGCGCATCGGCGCCTCACGCTCTATCGCGACGATCCTGATCGCCGAGACGGTGACCGCCGAACTCGCCATCAAGGGCATGCATCTCGAAGCGGTCGATCTGCTGGGCAAGCCGTTCGGCTTCGATGCCTATTCGGCCGCGCTGCGCCGGGCCATGCGCTATCTCGCCGCGCGGCGCCCGGCGGGCGAACCGGCCCTGCCCGACATGGGCCAGCAACTGGCCCGCCTGCTGACCGCGCTGCAAGACAAGACCATCGACCTGCCCGCCGAAACCGGCCCGATCGACATGGGGATGAACGCCACGCTGCGCACGATCATCGCCGCGCGCGGGCTGCGCCCCCGCTTCTTTCCGGGCGACCTGTTCGCCGATCCGGCCTGGGATATCCTGCTCGACCTGTCGCGCGCCGCGCTCGACAAGCAGCAGGTTTCGGTATCGAGCGTGTGCATCGCCGCATCGGTGCCGATGAGCACGGCGCTGCGCTGGGTCCGCCAGATGACCGACGCCGGCCTGCTCGTCCGCTGGACCGACCCCAAGGATCGCCGGCGCGACCTGATCGCGCTGACCGACAAGACCGCCGACCTCATGAAAGAGTATCTGGCGGCGGTCTATACCATCCTCAAGAAGATCTGAGCCGGCCCGCCACCGCGCGAGGGCAGTGCTACTTGCCCCCTGCCGGCGGTTGGGTGGCGCCGTCCTGCTGCGCCTTCTCGCGCGCTTCGTAGTCCTTTTCGGCCTGTTCGACGCGCGCCTGGGTATCGGCGGCCTCGGCGTCGATCGTCGACAGGCGCCGCGCGCGCTCTTCCGCGATCAGTTCGCCGAAGCGGACCGAAGGGTCGGCGCCCTTTTCGGCATAGGCCTTGTTGATCAACTGGCTGAGGCAGCCGGTCGACCCGCCCGGTCCCACCGGGGAACAGCTCAAGGTGCCCTGCCGGCCGATGGTTTCATAGGCCAGCACCTTGTTGTTCCAGGCCTCGCTCTTGGCCGAAGGCGCGGTGCGCAGCGGCTCGGGGATGCGATAGCGTTCGCCTTCCGCCTTGCGCGCGCAGACCGTGATCTCGCCGCCCACCGATTGCGGGCAGGGATCGTCGCCATAGATGATGAGCTGGTTGATCCGTTCGCCGGCATCCTGCGCGGCGGCGGGCGCAACGGCCAGCGGGGCGACAAGTAGTCCGGCCGAAACGACGGCGGTTGCGGCGGCGATGAGAAGGCGCGACACGGGATGCTCCTTGCGCTGTTTGCAGCCGATATAGGGCGGCCGCGGAGTGAATGACAGCTTAAGAATGGAGCGGCATCGTTTCGTCAGATCCGCTCCGACAGGCGGATGGCCAGACGGCAGCCCAGCCGGATCGCGCCGAACAGCAGCGGATAGCCCGGCGCGCGTTCCGCCCCGGCGGCCAGCGCCGCATCGCGATGCTCGCGCTCGTCGTCGCGGAATTCGGCGATCATCGCCGAAAGTTCGGCGTCGTCATCGCCCAGTTCCACAAGCTGCTGGGTATAGTGCCGATCGATCTCGGTCTCGATCGCGGCGGTGCAGGCCATCGCCGCTTCCGGGCCGATCAGCGCGGTCGCCGCGCCCAGCGCATAGCCCGCCACCGACCACAGCGGCTGCAAGGCCGTGGGCCGCACGCCGCGCCGCGCCATCAGCGCATCGAACCGGGCGCGGTGATCCTGTTCCTGCGCGGCCATCGCCGCCACTTCGCCCGAATGGGCGGCGCGATTGCCCATCACCGCCAGTTGCCCGGCATAGATGCGCGTCGCGCCATATTCGCCCGCCTGATCGACGCGCGCCATGCGGTCGCTTCGCGATTCGGTCATGCGCCGGCCCTTCCCTTGCGCGCTGCCAGCAAGAACACCGCAACGGCGGCGGCCAGCGAGAACACGAAATTCCACCCCGCCAGCGACACGCCCAGCAGGCTCCACGGCGCGACATCGCAGCGCACCAGCGGCGCATCGAGAATCGCCTGGAGCGGATCGCCGCCAGCCGCCGCCGTGGTCGAGCAGGCGGTGATGCCCTGCCACCAGCCATATTCGACCCCGGCGTGAAACCCGCCGATCAGGCCCGATACCCCGATCGCCAGCGCCGCCAGCAGCACGGGCGCGCGGGCAGCCGGGCGCGCGAAGGCCAGGATCGCGAAAGCCAGCGCGGCGAAATGCGCATAGCGCTGCCACCAGCACATCTGGCACGGATAAAGCCCGAAGCCGTATTGCGAGACATAGGCCCCGCCCAGCAGCAGCGCCGGCGCGGCCAGCGCCAGCAGGCGCGCCTTGGCAAGCGCATCGTTCATCGTCAGGCCCACGCCCTCAGGGCCGACGCGAGGCGACGACGGGCGCGGCGGACGTGCGGCGCAGCGTCTGCAACGCATAGTGAAGCTGGAAGTCCTTGATGCCCTTGGCCTCCAGTTCGGCGGCGGTCATCTTGAAGCGCGGATCGTCCTGCTTGTCGGCTTCGAGCTGCTTGTCGTCGAGGCTGATCTCGTTGATCAGATGCCCGCGCAAGTCCGATTCGCGCAGCGCCCGTTCGGAACGGGCGCGCGCATCGGGATCGGACAGTTGCGGCACGCGGATATCGGGTTCGATCCCGCCTTCCTGCACCGAATGGCCCGATGGCGTATAGTAGCGCGCCGTGGTCAGCTTCACCGCGCTGGTCTGGTCCAACTGGATGAGCGACTGGACGCTGCCCTTGCCGAAGCTGCGCTCGCCCATGATCACCGCGCGATGCTGGTCCTGCAAGGCACCCGCGACGATTTCGGAGGCCGAGGCGCTGCCCGCGTCGATCAGCACGATCAGCGGAATCCGCGCCGCGACATCGCCCTTGAACACGCTTTCGGCGCGGTAATAGGCATTTTCGCTGGTGATGCGGCCGCGCTGCGAAACGATGTCGCCGCTGGTCAGGAACAAGTCGGACAAGGCCACCGCCTCGTCCAGCGAACCGCCGGGATTGGAGCGCAAGTCCAGCACCAGGCCCGAAAGCCGGCCCGCCGTCTGCTGCTTCAGCGCCTGCACCGCGCCGTTCACGTCCTTGCCGACATCGCGCGAGAATTCGTTGATGGTAATCACCCCGATCGTGCCATCGAGCTTCCAGGTGACGGGTTCGAGATCGATCACGCCGCGCGTCACGGTCACGTCGAATGGCTCGTCGCGGCCGGGCCGGAAGATCGTCAGCCGGATCGACGTGCCCGCCGCGCCGCGCATCTTGGCGACCGCTTCGTCCAGATCGCCGCCGTAATAGAGCTTGCCGTCGAGGTGGGTGATATAGTCCCCCGCCTTGACGCCCGCCTGCTCGGCCGGGCTGCCGCGGAACGGCGACACCACCTTGACCGCGCCATCGTCCATCACCACCGACAGGCCAAGGCCCGAATAATTGCCGTCGATCATCGTTTCGAGACGCTGCAGGCTGGCGCCATCGAGATAGGACGAATGCGGATCGAGGCTGGACAGCATGCCTTCGATCGCGCCGTTGATCAGCTTGTCGTCATCGACCTTGTCGACATAGTTCGCCTTGACCAGTTGATAGATCGCCACGATCTTGCCGAACTGCGGGCCGGAACGGGCATCGACGGCGGCCAGCCCGGCCGTGGTGGCGGGCAGCAGCGCCACGGTGCTGACCAGCAGCACCGCACGGGCAAGCGAAGCGAATTTCCCGGGCATGATGCGCCTTTCGATTGTGCGCGAAGAACTCTGCGCCGCTTCTATCGCGCCGCGTGGCTGAACACCAGATGGCACTGCCCGACATGGTGCGTGGCCTGACATGGTGCGTGTTCAGGGATTTCCAATATACTCCAGCGGATTGACCGGCACGCCATCGCGCCGCAGTTCCACGCTGACCAGCGGCTGGCCCGGCCCGGCGGCGCCCAGCGGCGATCCCGCGATCAGGGTGTCGCCCACGCGCGCGTCCAGCCGGACCAACCCGGTGACCAGCGATGTCCAGCCGCCGTCGTGCTCGATGATGACGATCTGGCCGAACCCGCGATACGGCCCGGCGAAGGCCACGCGCCCCGCCGCCGGGGCCACCACTTGCGCGCCCGGCCGCGCGCCCAGCACGATCCCGCGCGAACGCGGCTGCCCCGGCGCGGCCGCCCCGAAGCCCGCGACCAGCCGGCCCGCCACCGGCAGCAGATAGCCGCGCAGCGGCGCCGCCGCCGGTTCGCTGGCCGGCGCGGTGCTGGCTTGCGCATCTTCCGGCCGGGCCGGGCGCAGGATCGCGCCGGGCAGGCGGGCGAGTTCGGCGCGCAAGGCCCCGGCCCGCCCCAGATCCTCGACCAGCGTGCCCAGATCGCGCGCCTGCTCGGCCAGCGCCAGCGCGCGCTCGGCCTCGCGGTCGGCCACGCCCGTCGCCGTTCGCGATTCGAGCCGCTGGCGCGTTTCGAGCGCGAGCAGCGACTGCCGGCGGCCACGCAGCGCGGCTTCGCTCTGGCGCAATCGGGCAGCGGCGGCGCGGGCGCGGCGTTCCAGCGCCTGCCCGCGCGCGATCTCGGCGCGCAGCGCGGCGGTGCGGCGCTCCACCTCGGGCAGCATGGTGGCAAGCAGCGCGCGCATGTACATCGTGTCGCGCACCGATCCGGGGCGCAGCAGCGCCAGCACCGGCGGCCGGCGCGACAATCGCTGGAGCGCGGCGGTCAGCCGGATCAGCGGCTGCTGGCGCGCCGCCAGCCGGACGCGCAGATCGGCGCGTTCGCGCGCGATCAGCCGGATATCGGCTTCCTGTCCGGCGATTTCGGCTTCGGCCTGCTGGATGCGCGCGGCGAAGGCGGCGGATTCGCGCGCGGTGCGCTCCGCCGCTTCGGTCACGCGATTGGCATCGGCTTCAAGCGTTTCGGCGCGCGCCCGCGCGGCGGCGCCCTCGGCCCGCGCCTGGGCCAGCGCGCGGCGCGTTTCGGCGATGTCCTGATAGACCACCGCCTGCTGCGCCGAGACGCCGCCGATCGCCGCCAGGCCGCCGATCAGGATCAGCAGGCGGGGCAGCGCGGCGCGCGAAAGGCGGAAACGGGCGATCATGCCCGCGCTGTTAACCAGATCGATGGTAGGGATGACCAGCAAGAATGCTGGTCGCGCGCCACAATTGCTCGGCCAGCATCGCGCGGGCCAGCATGTGCGGCCAGGTCATCGCGCCAAAGGCGATGAGCAGATCCGCCTTGTCGCGCGCCACTGTGCCGTGCCCGTCGGCCGCGCCGATCAGGAAACGCGCCTCGCGCACGCCATCGTCGCGCCAGCGGCCGAGCAGCGCGGCGAATTCTTCCGAACTGAGCTGGCGGCCGCGTTCATCCAGCAGCACGTCGCGCGATGGCGTGAGGGGGGGCGGCAGCGCGCCGCCGACATCGGGCAGTTCGGTCAGTTTGACCGGCCAGGCGATGCGCTTCACGTAGCGATCGACCAGTTCCGCCTCGGGCGAGCGGCCGATCTTGCCGCGAGCGATCACATGGAGGCGCATGCCATGCGCCTTGCCGCGCCCATGCGCGCGGGGCAAGCGGGAAAGCGCCCTGATCCTCTACGCGGCCCCGAAGCAGGCCCCGCCGGCGAATCAGGCCCTACTGGCGAATCAGGCCCCGCTAGCGAATCAGGCTTCGCCGGCGGCGGCGTTGTCACCAAAGGCCCACATGCGTTCCAGGTTGTAGAAGCTGCGGACTTCGGGGCGGAACAGGTGAACGACGATGTCACCGGCATCGACCAGCACCCAGTCGGCGGCGGGAAGGCCTTCGATGCGGGCATGGCCGAATCCGGCGTGCTTGATCCGTTCGGCCAGCTTCTGCGCCATGGCGGTGACCTGGCGCGTGGAACGGCCCGACGCGATCACCATGTGATCGGCGATAGCGGTCTTGCCTTCAAGCGGGATCGAGACGACGTCCTGCGCCTGATCGTCATCAAGCGACTGGAGCACCAGCGCGTGAAGCGAGCCAGGCTCGCTGGCGATGGGCGGGGCGGCGGGGCCGGCTTCGGCCGGCTGGGTTTGCGCCTGGTTCATGTAGTTCGAAAAAGCTCCTCTGCTGCTCTCACCGGAGAGATGGGGACAATCGCGCCCGTATCAACGCGGCGATCAACGCGACCACGAACGCCATCAGGCCCAGGACCGCTTGCCATGACGGCGCGCGATGCCAGGGCCTTCACACGATCTCCACGGGTATGGAGCGATGGGTCACGCCGTCGCGCAGGTGGCCTGCGGCACAGCGGCTTGCCCATCGTGGATCGGCGCTTCGCAGCGCCGTTGCCGATCGGCTGTCCGGGTCGAAACGCAAGATCACAAGCGCCGGTGCGCTCCATCCTGCCCGGTTTGCAAAGCTGGCGGCGGACTTCCGGTAGCGTCCGAGCCAGGCCATCGCGGGGTTCGCGATAGCGGCGGCATCATAGCCCGGCCGGGCGATAACCGCAATCGGCATCCGCCGGGCGATCCCGCGCCAGTCCTTCCAGCGGCTGAATTGCAACAGGTTGTCCGCGCCCATCAGCCACACGAAGCGCACATCGGGCCGCCGCCGGCCCAGCGCGCGCAGCGTATCGACGGTGAAGCGCGTGCCCAGCTCGCGCTCGATCGCGGTGACGCGGATCGGCGCGCGGCGCGCCTGCGCGCGGGCCGAGGCGAAGCGCGCGGCCAGCGGCGCCATGCCCGCCGCCGGCTTCAGCGGATTGCCCGGCGAAACCAGCCACCACACTTCGTCCAGCCCCAGCGCGGCCCGCGCGAACAGCGAAATGCGCCGATGCCCGCCGTGCGCCGGATTGAAGCTGCCGCCCAGCAGGCCGATGCGCGGCCCCGTGTGCATCAAGGATCGCGCCTCACGGGCGGGTCTGGCCGGTCCCGCGCACGACCCACTTGTACGTGGTCAACCCTTCGAGCGCGACCGGGCCGCGCGCATGGAGCCGCCCGGTGGCGATGCCGATTTCGGCGCCCAGCCCGAATTCGCCGCCATCGGCGAACTGCGTGGACGCGTTGACCATGACGATGGCGCTGTCGACCGCGTTCAGGAAACGCTCGGCCACGGCGGCATCGGCGGTGACGATCGCATCGGTGTGGTGCGAACTGTGCAGCGCGATATGATCGAGCGCGGCGTCCAGCCCGTCGACCACGGCGACCGAGAGGATCGCATCGAGGTATTCGGTATCCCAGTCGTTCGCGCCGGCGGGCAGGATGCGCGGATCGAGCGCGCGCGCGCGGGCATCGCCGCGCAGTTCGCACCCGGCGTCGAGCAAGGCGCCGACCACGTCGCCCGACTGCGGAAAGCGCGCGTCGAGCAGCAGCGTTTCCATCGCGCCGCAGATGCCGGTGCGGCGCATCTTGGCGTTGAGCGCGATGGCGCGCGCCATCGCCGGATCGGCGGCTTCGTGGATATAGGTGTGGCAGATGCCATCGAGATGCGCGAGCACCGGCACGCGCGCATCGGCCTGCACGCGCGCGACCAGGCTCTTGCCGCCGCGCGGCACGATCATGTCAACCAGCCCGGCCGCGGTCAGCATCGCGCCGACCACCGCGCGGTCCTGCGTGGGGATCAACTGGATCGCTTCGGCGGGGATGCCGGCAGACACCAGCCCGCGCGTCAGCGCGGCGTGGATCGCATGGTTGGACTGGACCGCCTCGCTGCCGCCACGCAGCAGCGCCGCGTTGCCCGAACGCAGGCACAGCGCCGCCGCGTCCGCCGTCACGTTGGGGCGGCTTTCATAGATGATGCCGATCAGGCCGATCGGCACGCGCACGCGCGACAGGTGCAGCCCGCTGGGCGGCACGCTGCTATCGATCACCTGCCCGACCGGATCGGGCAGCGCGGCGACCTGGGCCACCGCATCGGCGATGCCGGCCAGCCGCGCCGGATCGAGCCGCAGCCGATCGAGCATCGCGCCGGTCAGGCCATTGGCTTCTCCCGCCGCGACATCGCGGGCATTGGCGGCCAGGATTTCCGGCGCATCATCGCGCAGCGCCTGCGCGGCGGCGCGCAGGCCGGCGGCCTTCGCTTCATCGGGAAGCTGCGCAAGACGGCGCTGCGCGGCGCGGCCGGCCAGCGCCAGCCGTTCGACAAGCGCTTCGGGCGCTTCATGGGGAAGAATCTGGGCGGACATGCGGCGCGCCTAGCATCCTCGGGCCGCGCTGTCACCGCGCCAGTGGCCTTGCCGCAGCGGCGAAGGCGGCGGGACTCGCCCTGCACCCTCGCGACTCGGGCACAAATGGTTAAGGTCCAGAACCTTAACGCAAGGGGTTAAAGGCAACGGCTCACCGTCTCCAGCATTCGATTCAGCGCAATTTCGCAAGACGGATTCGCGTGGGCAATTCCGTAATGCTACGCGCCGCCGCGTTCACTAGAACACGCACGAGGGGTCGTTTTGAAAGCTGTTGTCGCCGGTGGCTGGAAGAGCCGCCTGCTGACTTTGTTCCCGGAGCGCGAATTTTTCATGCGCTCGCAAGGCAGGGTCCGCTTCATCAAGATTTCATCGCGCCTGCAGATTGGCGCAGCGGCGGTCGTCGCCCTGCTGCTGCTGGTCTGGCTGGTGACGATGGCGACGATGGCGATCGCCCAGTTCACCGCCACGCGCGATCGGCTGGCGCTGCTCGATCGCGAAGCCAAAGTGGCCACCGCCGAAAGCCGCGTGTCATCCTATCGCAAGGACTTGCGCGCGATCGCCACCGATCTCGACAAGCGCCAGGACTTCATGGAGAAGATGATCGAGGCGCACGTCGGCGATCTGCCGGCCACATCGCAGGCCGGCGAAACCGTTTCCGACAGTTCCAGCGAAGCGGCGCGTACCGTGCGCAAGGTCAGCGCCGCGATGCCCGAAGCCGCCGGCCTGGCCCGTGTCGAAGCGCGCCAACTGGCCTTCGTCGAAGGGCTGACCCGCCTGGCCGATCGCCGCGCCGCCCGCGCCGCGCAGGCGATTCGCTCGCTCGGCCTCAATCCCGGCGCGATGGTGGCGGTGCTGAACGATCGCAGCGCGCAGGGCGGCCCGCTGATCAAGCTCAGCACCGAAGCCAACGGCATGCTCGATCCGCGCTTCCAGCGCCTCGGCCTCAGCCTGGCGCGGATGAACGTGCTCGAACGCGGCCTTGCCGGCATTCCGCAAGTCCTGCCCGCCAGCCTCGAATTCATTTCCTCGGGCTTCGGCTATCGCGCCGATCCCTTCACCGGCGGCGGCGCGTTCCACGCCGGGCTGGACTTTCGCGGACCGATCGGCGCGCCGATCTTCGCCGCCGCCAAGGGCGTGGTCAGCTTTGCCGGCGTGCGCCAGGGCTATGGCAACTGCATCGAGATCGATCACGGCAACGGGTTGATGACGCGCTATGCCCACATGTCGGCCTTTCGCGCCCGAATCGGCCAGCCGGTAGACGCCGGCGCGGTGATCGGCGCGATCGGCAGCACCGGCCGCTCCACCGGCCCGCACCTGCATTTCGAGGTTCGGATCAACGACCGGCCCGTCAATCCCCGTCCTTTCCTGGAGGCAGCGCCCCATGTTCTCGAAGAAGCGCGCGACCTCGGCGCGCATGGCCAGCGATAGCGCGATGACATCCGGCTCGACCTTTTCCGTCCTGGGCGCCGATACCGCGATCAAGGGCGACATCTCCGCCTCGGCCGATCTCCATATCGATGGCCGCGTCGAAGGCGACATCGCCTGCGCCGCGCTGGTGCAAGGCGAATCGAGCGAGATCGTCGGCGCGGTTAGCGCCGATTCGGCGCGGCTGGCCGGCACCGTCCACGGTGCGATCACCGCGCGCGAACTGGTGATCCTGCGCACCGCGCGGATTCACGGCGACGTCCACTACGACGCGCTGACCATCGAACAGGGCGCGCAAGTCGACGGCCGCTTCTCGCCGCGCCCCGCCAAGCCCGAAATCGCCACGTCCGATGCCGGCGCCAACCCCGGTGAAGCGCACCTGATCCTGGCGAGTTCGACCAGCTAGTCACCCGGTTCACAGTTCACCGTCACCCTGAACTGGGCTGGCGTTTATCCCTCTGGGCACCGCACCCTTTTTCGTCACTCCCGCGCAGGCGGGAGCCCATCTCCCGCCCTGCCCTTCGTCACCCGCGTTGCGTCGTTCGAGACCCTAGTATGGTGGAAACGAAGTTCGTGGCCGTTAATGAGCCGTCACCCTGAACTTGTTTCAGGGTCCATCATGCCTCGCGCGCAGGGGTGCGACCGGGCGTGCGGCGCCGCATGTGCGTTCGATCCTCATCGGACCTGGCGGAGAAATGGACCCTGAAACAAGTTCAGGGTGACGACGAAGCATGAACCGGACTTCGGTTCCATCATACTAGGAGATGGCTTCCCGCCTGCACGGGAATGACGAGGGAAATGGCCAACGGCTACCCAGCATCGGAAAGCCGCTCGTTATGGCGATCCCGGCGCAGTCCACGCGGCGCGCCTACTCCGCCGCGATTTCCGCGCGCAGCGCCTTGCGATCGAGCTTGCCGACCATCGTGCGCGGCATGGTTTCGCGCACGACCACGCGGTCCACGCGCTCGTGCTTGCCCAGCCGATCGTTCAGCCACGCGCGCAGCGCCTCTTCCGTCGCCTGCGCGCCGGGGCGCAGCGTCACGTAGGCGCGCGGGACTTCGCCGTGGTAGGGTTCGGGCACGCCGATGACGAGCGCCTCGCTGATCGCGGGGTGCTGCACCAGCACCGCCTCGACCTGGCTGGGGAAGACCTTGAACCCGCCGACGGCGATCATGTCCTTGCTGCGATCGACGATGCGGATATAGCCATCGGCATCGACCGTGGCGATATCGCCGGTGCGCAGCCAGCGTTCGTCGCCGCGCAGCGCGAAAGTGGTGGCGGCGGCATCGGGGCGGTTCCAGTAGCCCTGCATCACTTGCGGACCCAGGATCGCCAGTTCCCCCGGCTCGCCCGGCGGCGCGTCATGCTCGGGCGCTTCCCGGTCAAGCAGGCGGATTCGCGTGGCGGGCAGCGGATGGCCGATCGTGCCGGGGCGATCGTCGCCCTCATAGGGATTGGTGGAAACGACGCCGGCGGTCTCGGTCAGCCCGTACCCCTCGATCAGCTTGACCCCGGTGACCGCCTCGAAGCGCTGCTGGAGCGGCGCGGACAGCGGCGCGCCGCCCGAAATGCAGGTGCGCATGCGCGAGAAATCGGTGTGGCCGACGGCGGGATGTTCGAGCAGCGCCTGGTACATCGTCGGCACGCCGGGCATCGTCGTCGCGCCGGTGCGGGTGATGGCTTTCAGCGTCTGCGCGGCGTTGAAGCGCGGCAGCATGGCGATGCAGCCGCCGTTGAACACGGTGCGGTTGAGCACGCAGGCATTGGCGAAGACGTGGAAGAACGGCAGCACCCCCATCATCACGTCGCGCTCTCCGCGATGCGGATCGATCTGCTCGATCTGGCGGGCGTTGGCGGACAGGTTCTGGTGCGTGAGCATCGCCCCCTTGGGCGTGCCCGTGGTGCCGCCGGTATACTGGATCAGCGCCAGATCGTGCAGCGGATCGATGGCGATGGGCGCGGGCGGCGCATCGGCCAGCATGTCGGGCCATTGGCAGACATCGGGCGTGTGTGGCACCGCCGCCATTTCGCCACGCCGGAACAGGCGCATACCGATGCTTTGCACCATGGGCAGCATGGCCGAAAGCCGGCCCACCACCAGCCGTTCCAGCCGCGACGCGCGCAGCACGGCAAGCGCGGTGGGCAGCAGCGCCGGCACATCGAGCGTGACCAGCAGGCGCGTGCCCGAATCGGCCACTTGCGCTTCGAGTTCCTGCGCGGTGTAGAGCGGCGAGAAATTCACCACCGTCGCCCCCGCCATCATCGCGCCGAAGTAGGCGGGGATGTAGATCGGCACGTTGGGCAGGAACAGGCCGACGCGATCGCCCCGCGCGATGCCCGTGGCCTGAAGCCCCGCCGCGAAGGCGCGGGCCTGCGCCATCGTTTCGCGATAGGTGGTGCGCCGGCCGTAGAAATCGACGAGCGGGCTTTCAGGATGCGCCGCCACGCTTGCCGCGAAAAGATCGGGCATCGACAGCGGCGCGAAGCTCTGGTCCCACACGCAGGGGTGCGCATATCGCTCGCGCCAGATTTCCTGGCCTGTTCTGGCATCCATCCCGGCAATCTGACCCTTCCGCGCCGGAAGGGCAAGCCATGCGCGAGATCAGCCGCCGCGAATCAGTGGCCCGACGCACAGGGCGAAGCACGGCGCGACCGGGGCCGCGCCGCGATTCCGGTGCGGCTCAGGCTTCGCCGGCGGCCTCGGCGGCGCGCTTGGCTTCGAGCCAGGCGGCGGCTTCGGCTTCCTGCGCGGCTTCGCCGGCGGCCTTGGTGGCGGCCTGGCGTTCTGCGCGCAGTTCCTCGATCAGCGCTTCGCGATCGTCACCCAGGCGCAGGTCGTCCGAACCATCATCGACGATGCCCGCCTTCTTCGCCGCGCGGGCGACGATGGCATCGAGTTCGCGCTGCGAGCACAGCCCGAGCGTGACCGGGTCCTTGGGCTGGATATTGGCGATGTTCCAGTGCGAACGATCGCGGATCGCGGCGATCGTGTTGCGCGTGGTGCCGATCAGCTTGCCGACTTGCGCATCCGAGATTTCGGGGTGGTGGCGCAGGATCCAGGCGATGCCATCGGGCTTGTCCTGCCGCTTGGACACCGGCGTATAGCGCGGCCCCTTGGTGCGGCTGACGTTGACCGGGGCCTTCTGCATCTTCAGCGCATACGTGGGATCGGCCTGGCCGCGCTCGATCTCGGCCATGGTCAGTTCGCCGGCGCGCACGGGATCGCGGCCGGTATACTTGCTGCTGGCCAGGTCATCGGCCATCGCCTGCACTTCCAGAATGTGCAGGCCGCAGAATTCGGCGATCTGCTCGAACGTGAGCGCAGTGGTATCGACGAGCCACGACGCGGTTGCATGCGGCATCAGCGGAGTGGGCTGGGTCACGGTTCTTCTCCGACGGAAACAATAAGGGCCGCCCCTTTCGGAGCGGCCGTAACCGCCATCATCTAGGCGCTTTCCACCGACGGGGCAAGGCCGGCCTTGCCCACGGCCACGAAGCCTTAAGTTTTGCGCGATAGTCCGGCCCCTGGGCAAGCCAACAACGGGGACAATCGACCAGTGCGATCAGCGATGCTTATCGGTTCGGCGGCGCTGCTGCTGCTGGCCGGCTGCGGCCAGGGCGGCGAGGATTTCGCGGTGGAGGTGGAACGCTCTCCGGCGCAAGTGATCGGGCTGCTGCGCGAGATGACCTTCACGCAGGAGCAACAGGCGCTCAAGGGCTTTCGCATCACCATGACCCGGCCCAACGACCACGAGATCGTCTATACAATCCCCGCCGTCGAGCGGCCCGGCAAGCCGACCGGCGAATCGGTGATCCGCCTGACGCTGGACCCCGTCCGCAACGGCGCGGCGACCACGATCCACGCGGCGGTCGACGTGCCGCCGGTGCGCATCATGATGGGCCAGCCGAACAAGGTGCTGAGCGAAGTGAAAGTGGAGCGCGAACTGCGCACCGTGCTGCGCGGCCTGTCGTCCACCCGCGACTTGCGCAGCCTCCTGTCGGCCGTGGCCATCGCCAGCAACGTCGAACTGCAATCGCAGATGAACACCGCCCTGAAAAACGGTGGGCTGAAAAACGGTGGGCTGGACGGCAGCCGCTTCGCGCTGGGCGATGACGGCGACGATGGCTTTGCCGCCGAAGAGGAGCGCTTCGGCAAGGGCGCCGCCGCCGAGCCGATGGACGATCCCGAAGCCGCGCTCGAACGCCGGCGCGAGGCCGAGGAGCGAGCCGAACAACGCGAGCGGGAAAGCCTGCACCGCGCCTCGGCCCCGATGGACGATACCTCGGGCCGCTTCAACGAGGAGTGAGCCGCGCTCTACCCCGGTTCAGTCGCGTTCAGTCCGCCTCCATCGGCACATAGCCCGGCAGCGCCGCTACGCGCCGCAGCCACGCGCAGACGGCGGGATAATCGTTCAGGCGAAAGCCGCCCGCCTCGCAGACATGGGTATAGGCGAAGAGCGCGATATCGGCGAGCGAGGCCTCATCGCCCACCAGCCAGTCGCGCGCGGCGAGGTGTTCGTCCATCACCGCCAGCGCCGCTTCGCCCCCGGCGCGCTTGGCCGGGATCTGGCCGCGCTGGAACGTGTTGAGGTTGCGCTCGCCCACGAACAGCAGCCAGAAGCGCAGCGTGGCGATGTTCGGTTCGTGGTTGTACTGTTCGAAGAACATCCAGCGCAGCATGTCGGCGCGGTCGAACCGGCTTTCGGGCAGCAGTGGGCTGCCTTCGGCCAGATACCAGCAGGCGGCGTTGCTTTCGGGCAGGAAGCGGTTGCCCACCTGCAACACCGGAATCCGGCCGTTTCCATTGATTTTACTGAGGAATTCAGGCGTGCGGGTTTCGCCGTTCAGGATGTCATAGGCCACGCGCTCCACCGCGATGCCCAGCAGCGCGGCGGTCAGCCGGATCTTGTAGCAATTGCCGCTGCGCGGATCTTCGTGGAGGACCAGTTTCTCCATGATCGTGCTCCTGACTGCGCGGCGATGCTGCGCACAAAACACGCATCCGGCAAGAGGCGGCAAGCAGGTCCGCTACGATTCGGCCCGCGTCAGATCGCCAGCACGATCTTGCCGACATGCGCGCCCGCTTCCATCCGGGCGTGGGCGGCGGCGGCATCGGCCAGCGGGAACACGCGATCCATCACCGGTCGCAGATCGCCCGCTTCCACCGCCGGCCAGACATTGCGCGCGATTTCCTGCGCGACCAGCGCCTTGAACTGCGCCGTGCGCGGGCGCAGCGTCGATCCGGTCAGCGTGTAGCGGCGCATCATCACCACGGCCATGTTGATTTCTGCCCTGGCGCCGCCCTGCACCGCGATGGTGACGTGGCGGCCGTCTTCGGCCAGGCATTTCAGGTTGCGCGCCACATAATCGCCCGCGACCATGTCGAGCACCAGGTCCACGCCGCGCCCGCCCGTGATGCGCTGCACTTCGGCGACGAAATCGGTGGCGCGATAGTCGATCGCATGGGCCGCGCCGAGTTCCAGCGCCCGCGCGCATTTTTCCGGCCCGCCGCACGTCACGATCACGCGCAAGTCGAACAACCGGCCCAGCGCGATCGCCATGGTGCCGATGCCGCTGGTGCCGCCGTGGACCAGCACCGTTTCGCCTTCCATCGCCCAGCCGCGCTCGAACACGTTGTGCCACACGGTGAACAGCGTTTCGGGCAGCGCCGCCGCTTCGGCCAGCGGCAGGCCTTCGGGCACCGGCAGGCAATGCCCGGCATCGGCACGGCAATATTCGGCATAGCCGCCGCCCGAAACCAGCGCGCAGACGTTCTGCCCGAGCAGCGCCGGATCGACGCCTTCGCCCAGCGCCACGATCTCGCCCGCGATTTCCAGCCCCGGAATCGGCGATGCGCCCGGCGGTGGCGGAGAATGGCCCTGGCGCTGAAGCACGTCGGGCCGGTTCACCCCGGCAAAGGCCACGCGCACCAGCACTTCGCCCGGCGCGGGGCTGGGCACGGGCACGCATTCGGCGCGCAGCACCTGTGGCCCGCCCGGCGCATCAAAGCCCACAGCCGTCATGGTTTGCGGTAGACCTACCGACATTCGATGCCCCCCTGTCGCGTCGCTGAAGCAACGCTCTTCAGCAGTAATCATCGAGCCGGTTGACAGCAAGCGTTCGCCGTCCGATGCTGCACTGCAATGGACGACGACGATCGACCAAGGCCCCGCGACTCCTTGCGAAATCATGGAGCCGCCAGCCTCCTAGCCGGCGAAAGCCTAGACAGCTATTCGCAGGCAGAGCTGGACGCGCGCATCGCGCTGCTCGAAGCGGAAATCGTCCGTGTCGCCGCGCATCGCGACAGAGCCGCCGCGCACCGCCTCGCGGCGGACGCTTTCTTCAAGCCGAAAACCCCGTGACCGCGAAGCCACCTCGCAAAGTCCCGGGAGCAATCCCATATCGGTGGCTACACCGGTTCAACCCGATCGGCATTGGCCCATTCCTTAACGGCCGTACTGCTTTGGTTAACCATTCCTGTTCATACTTCCCGACCATCGGAGAGCCTTTCTCCCCAGCGAAAGACCGATAGATGCCCAGTTTCGCGCAAAGCCTCGAGAAAACCCTGCACTCGGCCCTGGCCCACGCCTCCGAGCGCAGCCATGAGTATGCGACGCTCGAGCACTTGCTGCTGGCATTGATCGACGATCCCGACGCGGCGCAGGTCATGCAGGCCTGCGGCGTCGATCTGGGCGACCTCGGCGATGTCGTGAAGCAGTATCTCGACCAGGAATACCAGTCGCTCAAGACGCAGGACAAGGGCGATCCCGCCCCCACCGCCGGCTTCCAGCGCGTGATCCAGCGCGCCATCCTGCATGTCCAGTCCTCGGGCAAGGACACCGTGACGGGCGCCAACGTGCTCGTCGCCCTGTTTTCCGAGCGCGACAGCTACGCCGTCTATTTCCTGCAGCAGCAGGACATGAGCCGGCTCGACGCGGTCAGCTTCATCAGCCACGGCATCGGCAAGGGCGGCCGCCGCCTGGAGGACCGCAATCCCAAGGGCGTGGAAAACGAAACCCCGCAGCCCGAGGAAAAGACCGAGGCCAAGGCGCAGAAAAAGGATTCCGCGCTCGACCAGTTCTGCGTCAACCTGAACGACAAGGCGCTGGCCGGTAAAGTCGATCCGCTGATCGGGCGCGGCCCGGAAGTGGACCGCACGATCCAGATCCTGTGCCGCCGGTCCAAGAACAACCCGCTTTACGTGGGCGATCCCGGCGTCGGCAAGACCGCCATCGCCGAAGGCCTGGCGCGCAAGATCGTCGAAGGCGACGTGCCCGAAGTGCTGACCGACGCGGTGATCTATTCGCTCGACATGGGATCGCTGCTGGCCGGCACGCGCTATCGCGGCGATTTCGAGGAACGGCTGAAGCAGGTCGTCTCGGAACTTGAAAAGATGCCCGACGCGATCCTGTTCATCGACGAGATCCACACCGTGATCGGCGCCGGC
>JADLHU010000133.1 GCA_020848655.1 Novosphingobium sp. | reverse complement strand
CAAGGCCTCAAGGTGATCGCTCAAACTGAACAAGGACTTGGGATCCACCATGGCTCTCCATCATCGCGCCCGATCAGTGAATCACCATAGCCCCCGAAACGCTACCGGTTTTTGCGGGTGTCCAGCTGGGCAACGAAGTGGTGACCGCGCCCGAAGCATTCGGCGATGATGCCCGGGCCTTGCAGGAACACATGTCGCTGTTTGCCGCCGTTTCCGATGCCGTGATCCAGTACCAGTTCTTCGTCGGCAACCGCTTGCCCACCAAAAAACGCAACAACAAGGCCGGCATCTTCGACTGGTCGTTGGGCGAAGGCGTGGCCAGCCTGCCTGGCGCGAAGGATGCGGACTATGGCTTGTTCATCTTCAACCAGGATGCCTATGGATCGACTGGCCGGAAGGTCTTGCAAATCGTCGCGCTAATGGGTGGCATCAGCGTGACTTCGGGCGAGCACAGGGGCTATGCGGGCCTCGTCGATCTGAAAACCGGCGATCTGCTCTGGCTCAACGCCGACCAGCAGATGGGCGGCGACGTTCGTGACCCGCAAGGTTCCGAAAAGCGGGTCGCCCAGCTTCTCGAAGATTTCCCGGGCAGCACCATTGCCAAGGCTCCGGTGCAGTGAAACGCGCGGTTTTGGCGTCTGGCGGGATATTGGCTGGCTGGCTTGTGCAGCCGGCTCCAGCGCATGCCGCGCCACCGCTTCCTCCACCCTATCAGGGCGCCTATCAGCCGCAGGGTGTCGACGAGGTGGGGCTGTGGCGCGAACTGGACGAGGATGAGCGCGTGCTCACCACATCGGATCTCGTTATCCATGACGAGGCTTTGACGGCCTATGTCGCCAAAGTGTTGTGTGACACGGTCGGCGCGGACCGCTGCAAGGCAACGCGCGTCTACATCATTCGCGAACCGGCCATCAACGCAAGCATGGCGCCCAATGGCACGATGCGGGTGTTCAGCGGTCTGCTCCTGCGCATGCGCAGCGAGGCGGAACTGGGGGCGGTTCTGGGCCACGAATTTGGCCACTTCGAGCGCCGGCACACCCTCAACCACTTCAAGGCCCGCCGTTCGGGAACGGATATTCTTGCCTGGGCATCGGTTCTTGCCAGCATATCCACAAGTTCCAGCATACAGCGGTCTAACCAGAACATCCAACTGCAGGTTTACGGCGACCTTTATCGTTTCGGCAGGAATCAGGAGCGTGAGGCCGACATTCTGGGCCTGTCCTATCTGAATCAGAGCCGGCTGCGCCCGCAGGCGGCATCGCAGGTCTGGCAGAACCAGATGGCCGAGATCGAAGCCTCGGCGCGTGTCAAAGGACTGAGCAAGCCCAATTTCAGCACGATCGCGTTCACGGCCTCCCATCCGCCGGAGGCAGAGCGTGCCGTATATCTGGCTGACCTTGCGCAGCCCGATGCCGCAAATCGCGATGACGGGGCAGAGCGGTATCGTGCCGCGCTTATGCCGTGGATGCCCCTGTTCCTTGCGGACCAGATCAAGCTTAACGACTTCGGGGCGAGCGAATATGTGATCCAGTCGCTGGCGCAAGGCGGGTGGAGCGCGCAACTTTGGTTGGCGCGGGGCGAACTGTACCGGGGCAGGGGCAACCCCCGCGACCTGGTCCTTGCCGCCGAATTCTACACCCATGCCCTGGAAATGGATGCCGGGCTGGCCGATGCCTATCGTGGTCTTGGCTTGTCACGCCTGAAAACGGGTCAGCGCAGCGAAGGGCTGGAAGCGCTGCGAAAGTACCTGCAACTGAAACCGGACGCATCGGACGCCAGCATGATCCGCATGATGCTTCCCAAAGAGGTGACGTCACATTGACCTTTGCTCGCTGCAAATTCGCTTTCGGTCTTGCTGTGGCGCCGGCGCTGCTGATCGCGGCCCCGGCCGCGGCGCACAAGCTGCGTCAAGGCGGTGTGGCGGTGCCGGTGGCCGCGTCCACCCTCACGGTCACGCCGTCGCGCGATTGGAACCAGCTTAGCGGGACCATCGGCAAGAACACCGAGAGCTGGACGCTCGATGGCGGGCAACTCAACGATGTGACTTTCTATGGCGGCATTCCGGCGGGAAAACCGTTGGTAAAGGAACGCAACAAGAAGCATCAGCCGCTGCCGAAGTTCACGCGGGAGACTTTGTTGATCGAAGTGCCCGAACTGCTCGAACGGACGTATCGGACATATAAGGAACTGGCGGCGTTCCGCCTGCTTTCAACCGATCCGGCGCCCTTTCTGGGAACGGAAGGCGTGATCTTCCGCTACGAATTCACCGACAAGGACGAATTGACGCGCACGGGCGAAGCGCGCGCGGCCATTGTCGCCGGAAAGCTCTACATGATCACGTTCGATGCGCCACGCCTGAACTTTTACGCCCGCAGCGCCGCGGATTTCCACGCCCTGGCCGACAGCGCGCGACTGCAATCGCTGCGCTGACCGGCAAGCCTAAAGCCGCAGCAGCGCCATCGGGGCGGCCTGGCTGCGCAGGGTGACCAGCCAGTCCAACCGCCGCCCTGTGGGATCGGGGCGGGGGCCGTCATCGGTATTGTTGGCCAGCACTTCGGCATCGGTGCGGATCGTGAACGTGCCGTCGATCACCGGAAAGCCGGCGGGGCTGTCCTTGTCCTGCCCGCTCATCGCGCCTTGCATCAGGGCGCGCAACGGCTCGCCGCCCGCAGCGGGGCCGAAGCCGGGGGCATCGATCCGCACGCTGCCATCCTGGCGCAACGCGATCTGGACGAAGCTGTTGGCCAGCGGGAAACGCTCTATCGTGGGGAAGGCGAAATCGTGGTCGAGCCGGCCGCTGATCGTGAAGTCGACGTCGAACAGCCCATCGCCCTTGTAGGTCACGCGGCGCCAGCCCGCCTGTCGGCGCAGGCGCTGCGCCAGTTCCTCGGCGGCGGCAGGGCTGGCGGGATCGATACCGCCCAGGAACGGCTTCATCGATTCCGCATCGCGCTTGCGGCGCTCGGCGCGGGACAGGCGATCAGCGTCCCACCGCGCCTTCTGGTCGGCCAGTTCGCCGGGCGTGCAGGGCCGTTCGCGCCGGCCTGCGCTGTCGCCATCGTGGCAAGGGCCGGCAGTGAACGTGCCGCCGCCCCCGCCCTCGCGTTCGGCCAGCTTGCTGAGCGCCAGCAAGTGAATTTCGCCGCTGTACGTGAAGGTGAAGCGGCCGTCGCGGCGCACGTCGAGTTCGGAAACGAAGCGGCCCGGCATCAGCATGCAGGCCGAAACCGCCAGCGCCAGAACCGTGAGCAGCAGCACGCCGGCGCGCGGCAGGGCGAGACGGCGGCGCATGGCGAACGGCGGCATGGACTTTCCCCCTTGATACGGGCCTGCCGCCGGAATGGCCGGAGCGGCCCGGCCTCATCTTATCCTATCGCGTGGCGACCGCGTAGAGCGCGATGGCGGCGGCGTTCGATACGTTCAGGCTTTCCATCGCCGGATCGATCGGCAGCCGGGCCAGCGCATCGCAATGCTGGGCAACGTTCTGGCGCATGCCTTCGCCTTCGGCGCCCAGCACCAGCGCGACAGGGCCGGCGGGCAAGGCTTCGGCCAGATTGAGCTTGGCTTCCCCGGCAAGGCCAATTCGCCAATATCCGGCTTCGGCCACTTCATCGAGCGCGCGCGCCAGATTGACCACACGCACCCAGGGGACGATTTCCAGCGCGCCCGATGCGGATTTGGCCAGCACACCCGATTCGGGCGGCGCGTGCCGGTCCTGCGTGAGAATCGCGCAGGCGTTGAACGCGGCGGCGGAGCGCAGGATGGCGCCGACGTTGTGCGGATCGGTCACCTGATCGAGAATCACCAGCGGCCGGGCCGGATCACCGTCGAGCACGTCTTCCAGCCAGACGTCGGGCAGCGGATCGCATTCCAGCACCAGTCCCTGATGCGGCGCGTCGCGCGCGACGAGTCGTCCCAGGTCGGCGCCTTGCGCGTATTCCACCGTGAAATCGGCGGGCAGTTCGCCGTCGAGCGAGGCGATCCCCTCGCGCGTGGCCCACAGCTTGCGGTGGTTGCGTTCGGGATTCATCAGCGCCGCTTCCACCGCGTGCCGGCCCCACAGGCGCACCGCGCCCGTGCTGGCCCGGCCACTGCCGCGCCCGCCGCGCATCCGACCGGCCCGGCCGCGCAAGGCGCGGGCCGGACGTTCATCACCCTGTTTGGCCATCAAGAAAATCCCGTTCATTCACAATGATTGTTCCGCTCCTGCCAGCCACCCCATTGACAGGCAAGGCCCGCTTCGCCATTGGCGCGTCCTCTCGGCCGGACGGCTTCCCTTGGGGGGCCACAATTCGCGGTTTCGACCCGACACCGGCAAGCTGGTGTGGACAGGTGGCCGAGTGGTTAAAGGCAGCAGACTGTAAATCTGCCCGTGAAAGCGTACGCTGGTTCGAATCCAGCCCTGTCCACCACCAGACTTCCGCCGCCGGCCTGACCCCAGGCGGCGCGATCGAGATTCCCGACCTTTCTCGATCAGCGCGGCTCCAGCCGCAAAACCCCTGCCGAACCGGAAAACCCCAAGCGCCGCTTGTTAAGATCCGGCGCGCGACCTAAGACCCCGCCATGCCCGGTGAAATCCTAGATAACCAGGGGCGTGGAGAGGCGAGCTGGCGCTGGCCCTCGATCCACCCCGAAGCCCACAAGTTCGCGCTGATCGCGGCGATTCTCTGCGCGATCTGCGCCTTTTCCGGTTGGGAGACACTGGCCTGGCCGCTCGCCGCGCTGGTGGTGGGCATCTTCGCCTTCTTCCGCGATCCGCAGCGCGTGACGCCGCTGAGCGAACGGTTCGTGGTGTCCCCGGCGGACGGACTGATCACGCTGATCCAGAAAGTGCCGCCCCCCCGCGAACTGACCGTGGAAGACGGCAGCGGCGCGGCCGGGCTGGCCGACGTGCCGGTCACGCGCATTTCGATTTTCATGAGCGTGTTCGATGTCCACATCAATCGCGCGCCGATCGGCGGCACGGTGCGGCGCATCATCTATATCCCCGGCAAGGTCATGAACGCCGATCTCGACAAGGCGAGCGAGGAAAACGAGCGTCAGCACGTGCTGATCGAACGCGGTGATGGCGTGGCCATCGGCTTTACCCAGATCGCCGGCCTGGTGGCGCGGCGCATCGTGCCCTTCGTAAAGCCGGGCGACATGCTGGCCGGCGGCCAGCGCGTCGGGCTGATTCGCTTCGGCAGCCGGGTCGACGTCTACCTGCCGCAAGGCACCGAGCCGCGCGTGCTGCTGGGTCAGAAGGTCGTCGCGGGTGAAACCGTGCTGGCCGAAATTGGCCAGTCCGCATTGATCGAGGGGGTGAACCAGTGAACGGCGCCGGCCCGCGCGAGGGTGAGGGCCGGTTGCGCGGCGGGCTGACGCTGCGCGCGCTGGCGCCCAACGCGATCACCGCCGGCGCGCTTTGTGTCGGGCTGACCAGCATTCGCTTCGCCATAGAGGCGGCCGCGATCGCCTCGCCGCAGCAGGCCGAGCCGGTGTGGAAGTTCTGCGTTGGCGCGGTGATCCTGGCGGGCCTGCTGGACGGGATCGACGGGCGCATCGCCCGGCTGCTCAAGGCGCAATCGCGCTTCGGGGCGGAGCTCGACAGTCTGGCCGATTCGATTTCCTTCGGCGTGGCGCCCGCGCTGGTGCTCTATCTCTGGTCGCTCCAGCAGGCCCCGCGGCTGGGATGGTTTGCCGCGCTGGCCTTCGCGCTATGCTGCGTGCTGCGCCTGGCGCGCTTCAACGCGCGGATCGATGCCGATAACCAGCCGCACAAGTCCGCCGGCTTCCTGACCGGCGTACCAGCTCCGGTGGGCGCGGGACTGTCGTTCCTGCCGCTCTATCTGTCGATCGTTACCGGGCGGCCTGAATTTTCCGATCCCCGGCTGGTCGGCGGCTGGCTGGCGCTGATCGCGTTCCTGATGATCTCGAACCTGCCGACGCTAAGCTGGGGCAAGCTGCGGCCACGCCGCAACGTGCGGCTGGAACTGATCGCGTTGGCAGGCCTGATTGTGGCGGCGCTGCTTTCCGAACCGTGGTTGACGCTGGTTGGCCTTTCGGTTGCCTATCTGCTGCTGATCCCGGTCGGGCTGATCAGCTATGCGCGGGTCAAGCGGCCGCGGGCAGGGCGCGCTGCGGACGCGACGCCGAATCCCTGAAATCGGGGCTTCTGAAATCAGGGCGCAACACGCGGGCGGTGGCGCGCACGTCGATCCTGCGCGTGATGACGCTAACCTCGCGCGAATCGCCGATGGTGCGCAGCGCCTGGCCGATCGCCAGCGCGGCGGCCCCGTGCCTGCGCACACTGCCGGCGATGGTGGCAATGGCGAACACACCCGAAAACACGAACAATATGGTGAGCGTTGCAGCGATCATGACCAAATTCCCCTGCCGAGCCCGCATTCGGCGCCAACCCTGTCGGCAGCTTGTGGGCGGGATGTGGAAAGCTTGTGGATAACTCTGTCGAAGCGGGGTATGTTCCCGAACGAGATTTTTCTGTTCCCTTTTTGTTCTAAGGTCAACGGGAAAATGCGCTCAATGCGCACCTGCGTGCGACGATCTGCGCAACTTGTTGTGTTTACGTCGTTAATTTTTGCCATCTCAGGCGGCGCTCGTTGCGTGCCGGGATAAGTCTGTGGACAGCCGGTGGACACGCGGTGGGCCGTTTGCGACGGCTGAACCGCCAGCGCGAGGCTTTCGCCAGCGCGCGGCATAGGCGCGAATCGCCGCAGGTTCGATTGGTGCTGGATTTCCTCCGAGAAACTGTCTACGGCGCAGCCCGCCGCAGGCACCGTTCATTCGGGACGGATCGTCAGGCGGCGATCCCACATGGGAAGCGCTTCATACCGGTGCCGCAGCGGGTCGGCGTCCTTCGGGACTTCCGCACGGTTCCAGCTTCCCAGAGGTATAACCGGAAAGGAATTATCCTATGGCGGCTCCCGTCGTCACCATGCAGCAGCTTATCGAAGCTGGCGCCCACTTCGGCCACCAGACCCACCGCTGGAACCCGCGCATGAAGCCGTACATCTTCGGCGCGCGCAATGGCGTCCACATCCTTGACCTGTCGCAGACCGTGCCGCTCTTCTCGCGCGCGCTCGACTATATCGCCAGCACGGTCCAGGCGGGCGGCAAGGTGCTGTTCGTCGGCACGAAGCGCCAGGCGCAGCAGCCGATCGCCGAAGCCGCACGCGCGGCCGGCCAGCATTTCGACAATCACCGCTGGCTGGTCGGCATGCTCACCAACTGGAAGACGATCTCGGGTTCGATCAAGCGTCTCAAGACCCTGGAAGAACAGCTTTCGGGCGACACCACCGGCCTCACCAAGAAGGAAGTCCT
>JADLHU010000132.1 GCA_020848655.1 Novosphingobium sp. | reverse complement strand
GATCACAGCGCGGTGAAACAGACGCCAGCGGTGCCGCACGCCCGCTCTACGCCGCCGCACGCAGCAGTGGCGTCAAGCTCGCGCCGAGAGGCGCCCAACCGCATCGCCGTGAATAAGAGAGGCTAGAAGCTCCAGCGCTTCGGCGCGGCGAATTCGGGAAGGACGGGAATGCCGAGTTCGGCCAGCGGCAGCAGCGCCACTTCGCCCGCGGCGCGCCTGCCGGCGGCCAGGCGCGTGACACCGCGTTCGACCAGCCCGGTAACGATGCGGCCGCCTTCGGCCAGTTGCGCGCCCAGCGCGGCGGGCAGTTCCTCGATCGCGCCGTCGATGACGATCAGCGAATAGTCGCCCTGGCCCGCCAGCGTGGCGGCGGCGGCCGGGGCCACCGCATCGAGCGAGCCGACCAGCGGCCGCAGCAGCGCGGCGAGATAGCCCGCGCCATCACCCACCAGCAGCGCCTTGTCCGCGCTGGTCGGCACGGCTTCGGCCAGCAGGCGGCCATGCACCAGCGGCGCGGCCAGGAAACGGCCATCGCCCAGCGGCACGGCGCGATCGGTATAGGCGGCGGCGCGGACGGCGGCGGGCACGAAATCTTCGCGCGCGACGCGGTTCATCGCGGCGAGAACCCAGGGTTCGTTGACGCCGCTGGTCCTCAACTGGCTGTCGATCATGGCGCGGCGGGCAGCTTCGCTGGCTGCGGGCCGGTTTTCGGTGATGGTCATCCGCTTGCAGTTCCCTGATGCGCCACCGTGCCCCTGTGGCCCCGGCGGCGGCATGTTTGCCCCGCTTCTAGGCCAAGGCGGCAGGCTCGCCAAGCGCTTTGACGGACCGCTTTGACGGACTGGTCCGTCGCGCTTATGGGGACGGCCATCTCCTGGGGAGGTTCGCTCCCAGCCGCATGAGGACCGACAATGGCCGACATGGTGACTATCCGCGAGGAAGACCTGATCGAGAGCGTCGCCGACGCGCTGCAATATATCAGCTACTACCATCCGATGGACTATATCCGCGCGCTGGGCGAAGCCTACGAGGCCGAGCAGGGCCCCGCCGCGAAAGACGCGATCGCCCAGATCCTGACCAACAGCCGCATGTGCGCCGAAGGGCACCGCCCGCTGTGCCAGGATACCGGCATCGTCAACGTGTTCATCGAATGGGGGCAGGATTGCCGCCTGGAATCAAAGCGTTCGCTGCAGGATGTCGTCGATGAGGGCGTGCGCCGGGCCTACAACCACCCGGAAAACAAGCTGCGCGCCTCGGTCCTGGCCGATCCCGCCTTCACGCGCCGCAACACCCGTGACAACACGCCCTGTGTGCTCAGCGTGTCGATGGTGCCGGGCGCCAGGATCTCGGTCGATGTCGCGGCCAAGGGCGGCGGTTCGGAAAACAAGTCCAAGTTCAAGATGATGAACCCGTCCGATTCGATCGTCGACTGGGTGGTGGAAATGCTGCCGCAGATGGGCGCCGGCTGGTGCCCGCCGGGCATGCTGGGCATCGGCATCGGCGGCACCGCCGAACATTGCGTGAAGCTGGCCAAGCAGAGCCTGATGGAACCCATCGACATGGGCCAGTTGAAGGCGCGCGGGCCGCAGACCGATATCGAGGCGCTGCGCATCGAGATCTTCGACAAGGTCAACGCGCTGGGCATCGGCGCGCAGGGGCTGGGCGGGCTGTCCACCATCCTTGACGTCAAGATCCTCGACTGGCCGTGCCACGCCGCCGGCAAGCCCGTGGCGATGATCCCCAACTGCGCCGCCACGCGCCACGCGCACTTCACGCTCGACGGGTCGGGTCCCAGCTATCTCGAAACGCCCAAGCTCAGCGAATGGCCGCAAGTCCACTGGGCGCCCGACAAGGCGGCGCGGCGCGTCGATCTCGATACGCTGACGGCCGAGGACGTGCAGTCGTGGCGGCAGGGCGATCGGCTCCTGCTCAACGGCCGGATGCTGACGGGGCGCGATGCGGCGCACAAGCGCATCGCCGACATGGTGGCGAAGGGCGAGCCGCTGCCCGTCGATTTCAGCGGCCGCGTGATCTATTACGTCGGCCCGGTCGATCCGGTGCGCGACGAAGTCGTCGGCCCCGCCGGCCCGACCACGGCCACGCGCATGGATTCGTTCTCGGACCTGATGCTCGATCTTGGCCTGCTCGCCAGCGTCGGCAAGTCGGAACGCGGCCCGGCGGCAACGCAGTCGATCGCGCGGCACAAGTCGGCCTACCTGATGGCGGTGGGCGGCGCGGCCTATCTCGTCGCGCGGGCGATCAAGAAGGCCGAAGTGCTGGCCTTCGCCGATCTCGGCATGGAAGCGATCTACGAATTCACCGTGGAGGACATGCCGGTGACGGTCGCGGTCGACAGCGAGGGCAGCAATGTCCACACGCTCGCCCCGCGCGTCTGGCAGGATCGGATCGCGAAGGAAGGGCTGCTCCAGCCTTCGTGATGCGGTCTGGCCATGGCGCGGGGCAGCCCCTAGGATGTTTCGCGCCATGGGCATCGTGATGATCTTCTTCCTCGGCGTCGCCAATTTCGCGATGCACAAGGCGGTGCTGGAGAGCGGCCATCCGCTGCTTGGCCATGCGCCGTGGTTCATGCACCTGCTGGGCGGGCGATTCAGCCTGCTGGTCGAATTCCTGATGCTGGTCGGCGCGATGCTGATGGTGGCGGAAGGATCGCCGGGCTGGGCCTGGGGCTATGGCGTCTACAGCACGCTCAACGCGCTTTCGGCCTGGATGATTCTGTCGGGCCGGGTCTGAGCGCGGGAACAATCAGGCCGGTTGGGGCGATGGAACGAACGATGCTGCGCAATTCCAAGGTCTGGCTGGTCCGCAACGCCCTGAGCGGGAGCAACAGCGAAGCCGCGCTCGCCGCGCTGGTCGAGGCGCTGCACGCGGCGGGCGCCGAACTGCGCCGCATCGTGGCCTTTCCCGATGAACCTGCGCCCACGCCCGATGCGTTGCGCGCCGCCGGGGTGGATGTGGTGGCGGTGTTCACCGGCGATGGATCGATCCACGCCGTCGTTACCGGGCTTTATGGCTGGGAAGGGCTGGTCATGGTCCTGCCGGGCGGGACGATGAACCTCCTGTCGGGCCGGCTGCACGGCGATGCCGATGCGCTGGAGATCATCGCGCGGACCGCTGCCGGCAAGGCCCGGCGGCATCGCCCCACGCTGATCCGCTCGCGCCATGGCGATGCGCTGACCGGCGTTCTGGCCGGGCCGGGCGCGGCGTGGAACGGCGTGCGCGAGGCGATCCGCGAGCCGGACGTGGCCAGCGTCGTCGCCAGCGTGACCGATGCCATCGGCGTGTCGACCAGCGGGGCCAGCGTGGTCTGCCGCGATCCCGCCCGCGGGCGCGAGGACGGCTATACCGCGCTGATGCTGACGCCGGGGGATGACGGCTTTACGCTCGACGGCTATTACGCGGCCTCGCTGGCGGACTATGCGCGGCAGGGAATCGCGCTGCTGCGGCGCAATTTCCGCGATGGCCCGCATGACGAACTTGGCGCCTTTGCCGATGTGGTGCTGGCCTGCCCGCAAGGAGAGCCGATGGAACTGCTGATCGACGGCGAGCCGCTGCGCGCCGGGGCGGAGGAACGCTTTACGCTGGCGCGGTGCGCGGTGGACTTGCTGGCGACCGCGCATGGCTGATCGCGCGCCGGTGCGGCTGTTCCACATCTCCGATGTGCATTTCGGGCTGGAAGACGTGGCGGCGATCGCCTGGGCCGGGCGCGCCATCGCCGATGAACGGCCCGATGCGGTGGCGATCACCGGCGATCTCACGATGCGCGCGCGCCACCGCGAATATACCGCCGCGTGCGCGTGGATCCGCTCGCTCGCCGCGCCGGTCACGGTGGAAGTGGGCAATCACGACATGCCCTATTTCAATTTGTGGGAGCGTTTCACCAATCCCTATCGCCGCTATCGCGGGATCGAGGCGCTGGTCGAGCGCGAGCTGGACCTGCCGGGCCTGGCCATCGTGCCGCTGAAGACGACGGCGCGCGCGCAGTGGCGCTTTCCCTGGTCGAACGGCTGGATCACCGGGGCGGCGCTGCGCGAGACGCTGGCCGCGATCGATGCGCTGCCGGCGGGCACGCGGGTGCTGGTCACCGCGCACCATCCGCTGACCGAGCGCCGCGCCGATGGCAAGCTGCTGACGCGCGGCGGCACGGCGGCGCTGGCCGCGCTGGCGGCGCGCAAGGTGCTGGCCGTGCTGTCGGGCCATATCCACGATGCCTTCGACATGGTGGCCGAAACGGCCAACGGCCCGGTGCGGATGATCGGGGCGGGCACATTGTCGCGCCGCATCCGCTCCACCCCGCCCAGCTTCAACGAACTGACGATCGCCAACGGGGACATCACGGTAAAGGTGCGCAACCTGGCCGATGTGCCGACCGCCGCGATGCAGATCGACGAAGTGCCCGAAAACGCCCTGCCGCCGCGCGATCCGCAAGAACCGGTCGCGCCGGTCGGCATGGTGCCGGAGGAAGATCCCCCGGTGCATTGATAGCGCCGGGCGGCGCCTTACTCGCCGCCCGGATAGTCGTGATCGATCGAGCCGAAGCCGCTGATGCTGGTGCTCAGCACTTTGGGGCGGCGGTGCAGCGAGATATCGCCTGCGCCCGAGATTTTCGCCGTCACCGCGCCGTTGGCATTGATGTCGACATTGCCGACCCCGGCGACATCGACGCTGGCATCGACCGCTTCGACCTCGCCCAGGTCGATATCGCCCGCCCCGCGCGAACTGACGGCGAGCTTGCCGACCTTGCCCGTGGCGTCGAGGTTGACCGCGCCGCGCGCGTCGATCGTCAGGTCCGGCTGGTCCAGTCCGGTCAGTTCGACATCGCTGGCGCCGTTCAGTTCCAGCCCGATCAGGCGCGGTGCGGTGATCGTGACGTCAAGGCCGCCGGTCTGCCAGCCCTTGCCGGGGCCAAGCGTCAGCTTGCCGCCATCCAGCTTCAGGTTGTTGACCACCGCCGGCGCGCCCTTGACGGTGATCTGCGACGTGTCGCCGCGCGTGAAGTGCAGATTCACCGGCCCGTTCAGCACCAGCAGCTTGCTGTCATCGAAGGGCAGCGTGCGCGTCATGCGCGGGGTTGCGTCGTCGTCGGTGTCGATCTGGATGTTCCAGCCGCCGTCCTTTTCGAAATGGTCGACGAGTTCCTGTCCGCCGACCACCCAGGCGCCGCACAGCAGCAGGACCGACAGCACGAGGCCGCTGGCGAATACGATAAGCAGCTTGCGGATCATGGCTCGCTCCTTTCGGGCGTGATGGCCGGTTCGATCACCCGATAGTGCAGGCGGCCGAACCACAGCAGGGCGTTGACGAGGCCGATCGTCACGATCGTCAGCAGCGCGCCCAGCGCCACGGCGGCGGCCATCAGGCCAAGGCCGCAGAGCACCGCCGCCGCCGTCCCGCCGGGAAAGCCCGAGAACGGCCCGACGATCAGCGTGGCGCCGCCGCCGACGAACAGCGCCAGGACAGCCACGTACAGCCCGAAGATCACGCCGATGGCCGGCAGCAGCACGGGCAGCAGCACGAGGATGTCGATCGCGCCAAGCCCGAGGAAGGCGATCACCGCCGTCCATGCGGACGAGGGCGAGCGCACTTGTTCCCAGCGGCGGATGCCGGCTTCGAGCCGCAGTTCGCGCGCGAGGCGGCCCGGATCGCCCAGCGCTTCGGCGACCTCGGCGTCGGAGCGCCCTTCGGCGCGCGCGGCGTCGAAGTGCGCGGCATAGTCGCCCAGGATGTCGCTGGCGGCATCGGCGGGCATGCCGTCCAGCCCGCGCTGGAGCCGCCTGAGGAATTCGTCACGAGTCATGGTCTGTCTCCGCGCTGGCTGCGGGTTCGATATCGCCGACGATGCCGTCCACCGCGGTGACGAAGCCGCGCCATTCGGCCAGTTGGGCGGCCAGGCTTTGGTGGCCGGCATCGGTCAGGCGATAGTATTTGCGCGGCGGGCCGGAAGGCGATTCCTCAAGGTAGGTGGCGACGAGTCCGTCCGACTGCATGCGGCGCATGAGCGGATAGATCGTGCCTTCGCCCATGCCCACCGCATGCGAAAGGCGGCTGGCGATCTCGTAGGCATAGCTGTTCCCGCGAGAGAGCAGCGCCAGCACGCAGAGGACCAGCACGCCTTTCTTGAGCTGAATTTCGATCGATTCGGGCAAGATCTGCTCCTTCGGGTGGAGTGCGTCGTGGGCTTGCGCCCTGCGTCCCCCCTTGTGCTCCGTCTAGCCGCCCTGGGTGGTGCGGGCCACGGCCTGGGCAACGCGTTCGCGCGTGCTGCTCAGCGCCTGACGGTAGCATGCCATCGCTTCGCGCGAAGCGATACGGGTTCCGGTTACCGTGCGGTCCATCCCGCAGATGGTGCGCGCGGCGCGATCGATGCGGGCGGCAAGGCGGCGCTGGCCGGCGTCGGTGGAAAGATCGAGGTCGGAAAAGCTGACGCTTTTCGACGGCAGCGCCTGGGCCGACTGCGCGGCGGCGGGCGCGATGGACGTGGCCAGCGCGACGACCAGCGTGGCGGCGGACGCGAGCGGGAAAAGGGTCTTGGTCATGGTCTGTCTCCTCCTGTTCAGGCGCGGCCCCCTGGCTGTGCCTGGCCGGGCGGGAACGGTGCGAATCACCTCTCGTCCGGTGAGCTAGTGTGTAATGCACAGTAGTGTGCAACGCAAGGTACTATTTGATGATAGGTAGCAGTTAATCGCAAGGTAGCATGCTATGCACGATGGAGCGCGGCCTGCGCGCCAGCAAAAAGGCCCACGGATCGCCGTGAGCCTTGGGCAGGATGGATCGACGGGCCAGGGTTCAGCGCGGGCGTGTGTCCTGCCAGCGGCGCTGGACGCGGCGTTCGACCGCGCGGAACAAGGCGTCGAGATCGGCGGGGCTGACGTCGAGCACTTCGTCCCAGTCTTCCAGCACCGCTTCGAGATCGGCGATGTCATAGCTGCCGGTCCAGCCTTCGGGCGGCAGCGACGGCGCGCTGGGCATGCGGTGCGGCCAGGCGTGGCCGGTCAGGTTGTTGTACAGCCAGCCCGCCGCCAGCAGCAGCGCGATGTTGATGGCCAGCGGACCCAGCAGGGCCAGCGGCCCATGCGCGGCCACGGCCGGGCCGCCCAGCGCGCCGACCAGCGCGCAGGCGCCGCCCGGCGGGTGCAGGCAGCGCGCCAGGCCCATCGCCGCGATGGCCAGCCCCACCGCCACTGCGCAGGCCAGCAGCGGTTGGCCCAGCAGATGCGCGCAGGCCAGGCCGATCGCGGCGGACAGCATGTTGCCGCCGAACACCGGCCAGGGCTGCGCCAGCGGGCTGGCCGGCAGCGCGAAGACCAGCACCGCCGAAGCGCCCAGCGGCGCGACCAGCCAGGGCAGCGCCAGCGCGTTGCCGCCCAGCAGCAGCCGTGTCAGCCCGGCGGCGAAGGCAATGCCCAGCAGCGCGCCCACCGCCGATCGCGCCCAGCCCAGCCGTCCGGTCGCGTGGCTGGCGGCGCGGGCAAGCAGGCGAAGGGGCATTGTCGTCGGTCTTTCAAGGGGGCAGCGCCGATACCGGTCCCTGCCGCCAGCGCCGTCACCGCGAATCCAGTTATGAACGCCACGGAACGCGGGAATGCGGCAGGCGGCCCGGCCAGGCACAAAAAAGGGGGCCAGCGATGCTGCCCCCCTGATCTGTCCGAAACCGGAAAAAGGCTTCGCTTAGCGCTTCGAGAACTGGAAGCTGCGGCGTGCCTTGGCGCGGCCGTACTTCTTGCGCTCGACCACGCGGCTGTCGCGGGTGAGGAAGCCGGCGGCCTTGACCGCGGCGCGCAGCGCAGGCTCGAACTTGGTCAGCGCCTGGGCGATGCCATGCTTGACCGCGCCGGCCTGGCCGGAAAGCCCGCCGCCCTTGACGGTGGCGATGACATCATAGGCGCCGTCGCGGCCGGCGACCTCGAACGGCTGGTTGATGACGAGACGCAGCGTCGGACGCGCGAAATAGGTTTCCTGATCGCGGCCGTTGACGGTGATCTTGCCCGAACCGGGCTTGATCCACACGCGGGCGACGGCATCCTTGCGGCGGCCGGTGGCGTAGGAACGGCCCTGCGCATCGACTTCGCGATCGCGCAGCGGCGCGGGAGGCGCGGCGGGCGTGATCGGCGCTTCGGGCGCGGCTTCGGTGGCGGCAGGCTGGCCGGCGGCGCCGGCGAGAGTGCCGAGATCGGCGAGATCGGTGACGGTGTTATCGGACATCATGCACCCACCTTGTTCTTGCGGTTGCGGCTGGCAACGTCGAGCGCTTCGGGCTGGGTGCCCGCATGGGGATGCTCGCTGCCGGCGTAGAGATGCAGGGCGCGCATCTGGTCACGGCCCAGCGGGCCGCGCGGGATCATGCGTTCGACGGCCTTTTCGAGCACGCGCTCGGGAAAGCGGCCTTCAAGCACCTTGGCCGCAGTCACCTGCTTGATGCCGCCGGCATAACCGGTGTGCTTGTAGTAGATTTTCTGCTTGAGCTTGTTGCCCGTCAGCCGCACCTTGTCGGCGTTGATGACGACGACATGATCGCCGCAATCGACGTGCGGGGTGAAGCTCGGCTTGTGCTTGCCGCGCAGGATGTTGGCGATGATCACCGCGAGGCGGCCGACCACCAGGCCATCGGCATCGATAAGATGCCACTTCTTTTCCACCTCGGCCGGTTTGATCGACCGGGTGACCTTGCTGAGAGCCTTCATGGCTGGTCAATTCCCTATGGCTTGAGCCGCATGCCGGAATATCCAGCCACGCGGGGAAGGCGGCCCATTCGAGCATAACCGTCCCTGAGTCAAGCATTCCGGGGCTTTTGCGTGGAGGTAAAATAATACCTTGAACATTTCGGGGCCGGCGGACGGCCCGGGGCGAGGGGCGGGCGCAGCGTTCGGGACCGCCTATCGCGTCAGCCCGCCCAGCCACGCGGCCGTGGCCGGAGAGGCCGCATCGGCGTGCCAGGAAACGATCGCCGGCGTATCGTAGGGATGTTCCTCCTCCAGCCGGGCCAGCGCGCGGGGCAACAGCGCGATGTCGGTCTTGAACAGCGCGCCGGTTTCGTTCGCCTCGCCGCGCGCTCCGTTCCATTCGAACAGCGACAGCATGCCCGGCAGGATGTTGACGCAGGCGACCAGCCGTTCGTCGAGCAGCAGGTTGCCGATCGCGGCGGCGCTGGCGGCATCGGGGAAGGGGCACCAGATCAGCGCCGGCCCCTGTGGCGAAAGCGGCCCGCTCATGCCCCCGGCCTTGCCGCGCGGCCCAGCGCGTGCACCGCCCAGGCCGTCGCCGCCACCAGCAGCGCGCCGACCAGTTGGTGCGCCACCGCCAGCCACAGCGCGATGCCCGACCATACGGTGAACACGCCCAGCAGGATCTGCGTGCCGAACGCGCTGTGCAAGGCCACCGAGGGCGCGCGCTGCCCGCCGCGCCGCAATCTGCGCGCCACCACGATCAGGATCGCGACGACCGCCCAGGCCCACCAGCGATGAATGAAATGAATGAGGTAGGGATCATAGAGCACCGCGTGGAGCGGGCCGTTGTCCCAATCGATGCCTTCGGGAAACAGGCGGCCCTGCATCAGCGGCCAGGCATCGGCGCTGAACCAGCCCGCGCCCGAAACGTGGCCCGCGCGCAGGCCCGCCGTCAGCGCGCCGAAGAACAGTTGCACCAAAAGCGCGGCCAGCGTGATCGCGGCGAAGGGCGTCAGCCGGGCGCGCGGCGCGCCGCGCGCCAGTGCGCGCAAGTCCAGCGCGGTCCACACCAGGCCGGCCAGTGTCGCCAGCGCCACCAGCAGGTGCGCCGCCAGCCGGAAGTGGCTGACCTTCACATCCTGCGTCAGCCCGGACGAGACCATCCACCAGCCCACCGCGCCTTGCAGCCCGCCCAGCGCCAGCAGCGCCAGCAGGCGCGGCTTGTATCCGGCCGGGATCGCCCGCCGCACCCAGAACCACGCCAGCGGCAGCGCGAAGGCCAGCCCGATCAGCCGCGCCAGCAGGCGGTGCGCCCATTCCCAGAAATAGATGAACTTGTAATCGGCCAGCGTCATGCCCGCCGGGCCGTTCACTTCGGTATATTGCGGGATCTGCTTGTAGCCGGCAAACTCGGCCTGCCACTGCGCCTCGGTCAGCGGCGGCAGCGCGCCGGTTACCGGCTTCCACTCGGTGATCGAAAGCCCCGATTCGGTCAGCCGCGTCACCCCGCCCACCGCGACGATCAGCACGACCAGCGCGCCGATGGCGAACAGCCAGCGGGCCAGGGCGAGGGGCCTTGCCGCAGCGGCGGCGGCACCATTGGAAGCATCGGACATGGCGCTGTGCCCTGCTCCGTCGGCGGCAAATTCGCAAGCCGCGATATGCGGCGTCTTGCGCAATGTAACAATATCACATATCTACGCCCCCATGCAGAGCGTCATCGTTTCGATTCGGGACCGGCTGGACAGCGCGGGCATGCTTCTTTCGGGGCTGTGCGCGGTGCATTGCGTGGCCGGCATCGTGCTGGTCTCGGTGCTGGGGCTGGGCGGCGGCGTGCTGCTTGATCCGGCGATTCACGAAATCGGGCTGGCGCTGGCGATTCTGGTCGGGCTGCTCACGCTGGGGCTGGGCGTGCTGCGCCACGGCCAGCTTGGCCCGCTGCTGATCGGGGCCTGCGGCCTCGTGCTGATGGGCCTGGCGCTGGCGGTCGGCCACGGGCTGCCCGAAGCCGTCTTGACCATCGCCGGCGTGGCGCTTGTCGCCTTTGCCCACATACGGAACTTGCGCCACGCGGCCTGAACGCTATCTGCGCTTGCCATGGCCGCAGAACTTTCCCTCACCGTCAATGGCGAGCCGCGCCGCATCGCGGCCGGCGCCAGCATCGCCGATCTGGTGCAAAGCCTTGAACTCAATCCGCTGAAAGTGGCGGTTGAGCGCAATGGCGCGATCGTGCCGCGCTCGACGCTAGCCGATGTCGCATTGGCCGATGGCGATGTGCTGGAGATCGTTCATTTCGTCGGCGGCGGAGAGGATAACACGATGACCAAGGATGATAGCTGGACCGTGGCCGGGCGGACGTTCCGTTCGCGCCTGATCGTGGGCACAGGCAAGTACCGCGATTTCGCCCAGAACGCCGCCGCCGTCGCGGCATCGGGGGCGGAGATCGTCACCGTGGCGGTGCGCCGCGTCAACGTGTCCGATCCCAAGGCGCCGATGCTCACCGATTTCATCGATCCGGCAAAGATCACCTACCTGCCCAACACCGCCGGCTGCTTCACCGCCGACGAAGCGATCCGCACCTTGCGCCTGGCGCGCGAGGCGGGCGGCTGGGATCTGGTCAAGCTGGAAGTGCTGGGCGAAGCGCGCACGCTTTACCCCGACATGCGCGAAACGCTCAAGGCCACCGAAGTGCTCGCCGGCGAAGGTTTCCTGCCGATGGTCTACTGCGTCGACGATCCGATCGCGGCGAAGCAACTGGAAGATGCCGGCGCGGTGGCGGTGATGCCGCTGGGCGCGCCGATCGGCTCGGGCCTCGGCATCCAGAACCGCGTGACCATTCGCCTGATCGTCGAAGGCGCGGGCGTGCCGGTGCTCGTCGATGCCGGCGTCGGCACCGCGTCCGATGCGGCGGTGGCGATGGAACTGGGCTGCGATGGCGTGCTGATGAACACCGCGATCGCCGAAGCGAAGGACCCGATCCTGATGGCGCGCGCGATGAAGCTCGCCGTCGAAGCCGGGCGCGACGCCTATCGTGCCGGGCGCATGGCGACGCGCAAGTACGCCGATCCGTCCAGCCCGCTGGCCGGGTTGATCTGAAGCGCGCTCAACTGCGGTTGTGTGGCGTTCAACCCCGGCTCTGTGCGGTTCAGCGGGGTTCTGTGCGGTTAACGCCCCCGGCTCTGCGCGGTTAACGCGATGCTAACCATATTCTGGTGAACTGGCTGTTGTCGGGCCTTCCTGCCCGTGAACAGGGGTCGCTTTCATGGCCAATACGGGTACTGCCGCCACGCTGACGATCAACGAACTGCGTGAATTCGCTGGCTTTTCCGCGTGCGAACAGCGTTACATCAAGCGCAGCCTCGATATCGGGCTGGGCCGGCAGGATGCCTTCAAGCTCTGGGCGCGCGACGCCACCGAACTCGCCGCGATCCGCTCGCAATACGTCGTCTACCAGGAACTGAAAGGCCTGCGCGGCACCTTCCCCGAAGAGACGGGTTTCGACGGACTCGATGATTTCATGGGGAAATTATTGCGGCTGACCGCGTTCGACCTGGCGCAGGAACGGCTGGAATGCTTTTCCGCCTATCGTTTCCTCTACGAACGCCTGCTCGGCGCCGCCGTCCGCCCCTGGCTGCCCAGCGCCTTCTGCGCCGCCGCCGCGCTGCCGCAGATCCGCCCGGACCGCCGCAAGAAGCTGCTCCACTCGATCAGCGAAGCCGCCGCCACCGCCCCGGCCTGGTCCACGCGCGAACCATGCTTCTACCCCGAATGGGTGGAGAAGGAAGCCGCCTGAAACGCGCGATGGCGTTTGGGGGCAAGCGGTGCGCCCGGAGTGCATCCGCCCTCAACGCTGCCGCAGCGCCGCGATGCAGGCGGCGCGATCGACGTCCTGGCCATCGCTGGGCCGGCGCGCATCGACATAGGTGGCCTGCGGTTCGCGGCCCGGCGCGGCGGGATAAAGGAAAACGTCGAGAATGCATGGCGCGGCGCTGAATTGCAGCTTGCGCGCATCGCCTTCCCACACTTCCAGCCGGGGCTTGCCGAACTGGCGGGCCAGATCCGCCGCCGTCGCGCCGATCACGCCCGCCACGCCGGGCAGGGTCTGCACTTGCGCGGGCGGCGGCACGCGGCGCACCGGCGCGCGCACGCCCGAAGGCTGGTGCCGGGGCACGGCGGCGCCGGCGCTTTGCACTTTCCCCCCGCCGCCCGAGGCGCCGCAAGCGGACAGCAGCATCGCCAGCAGGGCAACCACGGGAATCGAACGGATCTGAAGCATCGCGCGGGGAATTGCGCGCCCGCGCCGCGCTGTCAACGCCGCGCGGCCTTGCCCGGCGGCGAGCCGCCCGCTACGCGCGGGCACTTCCACCCTGCCCGCCATCACGCCAGACCCCAAGGACCGCTTCATGACCCAGCCTTCGATCGACGTCATCGCCATCGGCAACGCCATTGTCGACGTGATGGCGCCGGCCAGCGACGCGGCCATCGCCGCGCTGGGCCTGGCGCGCGGCGGCATGACCCTGGTCGATCCCGCCCGCGCCCACGAACTGTATAACGCCATGGGCCCGGCGCGCGAAATTTCGGGCGGATCGGCCGCCAACACCCTGGCCGGACTGGCCGCGCTGGGCGCGCGCTGCGCGTTCATCGGCCAGGTGGCCGACGACCAGTTGGGCGAAGTCTTCGCGCATGACATCCGCGCCGGCGGCATCGCCTTCGCCACGCCGGCCCGCACCGGCGAACCGGCGACGGCACGCTGCCTGATCTTCGTGTCGCCCGATGGCCAGCGCACGATGAACACCTTCCTGGGCGCATCGCAGTTCCTGCCCGCCGCCGCGCTTGACGATGATGCGATCCGCAGCGCCGCCGTGCTCTATCTCGAAGGCTATCTGTGGGACCCGGAAGAACCCCGCCTGGCGATGCGCAAGGCGATCGCGGCGGCGCGCGGCGCCGGGCGCAAGGTGGCCTTCACGCTGTCCGACGCTTTCGTGATCGACCGCCACCGTGACGATTTCCGCGCGCTGATCGCGGCGGGCCAGATCGATATCCTGTTCGCCAACGAGCATGAACTGGCCGCGCTGACCGGGCTTGAGGACTTCCACGAAGGCATCGCGCTGCTCGCGCCCGACCTGCCCGTTCTGGTAGTCACCCGCAGCGAGAAAGGCGCGGTCGCCATTTCCGGGGGGGAGCAGGCCGAAGTCCGCGCCGAACCCGTGGCCCGCGTGGTGGACACCACCGGCGCGGGCGACCTGTTCGCCGCCGGGTTCCTGTTCGGCCACGTGCGCGGCCGGCCGCTGGCCGAATGCCTGCGCCTGGGCGCGATCTGCGCGGCCGAAGTGATCTCGCACTATGGCGCGCGGCCGGAAGCGGACCTCAAGGCGCTGGTGGCCGAAAAGCTGGGGTAGAGGCTCAGCCCTCGCCCATCTCGTCCGTCTCGCGCGCCGCTTCGCGCCAGCCGATGTCGCGGCGGCAGAAGCCTTCGGGAAAGCGGATCGCATCGATCGCGGCATAGGCGCCGGCCTGCGCGGCGCGCACCGATGGCCCGCGCGCGGTGACGTTCAGCACGCGCCCGCCCTGCGCGGTCAGCACGCCGTCGATGCCGAGCGCGGTGCCGGCGTGGAACACCTTGGCGCCGCCTGCCTCCGCCGCGGGGATGCCATCGATCCGCCCGCCCTGCTTCGGCGTGCCCGGATAGCCTTGCGCCGCCATCACCACGGTCAGCGCGGTATCGGGCGAAAAGCGTGGCGGCTCCACGCTGCCCAGGCGGTTTTCAGCGCAGGCCAGCAGGATTTCGCCCAGATCGCTGTCCAGCCGCATCATCAGCACCTGGCATTCGGGATCGCCGAAGCGGCAGTTGTATTCGATCAGTTGCGGGCCGGTGCTGGTCAGCATCAGCCCGGCATAGAGCACGCCGGAATAGGGCGTTCCCGATGCCGCCATCGCCTGCACCGTGGGCGCGAGGATGCGGGCCATGGCCTCGCTTTCCAGCGCCGGCGTCAGCACCGGGGCTGGGCTGTAGGCGCCCATGCCGCCGGTGTTGGGACCGGTATCGCCATCGCCGACGCGCTTGTGATCCTGCGCCGAGCCGAAGGGCACGATCGTGCTGCCATCGGTCAGCGCGAAGAAACTGGCTTCCTCGCCATCGAGGAATTCCTCGATCACGGCTTCGGCGCCGGCCGAACCGAACCGGCCCGAGAAGATCTCGCGCAGCGCCGCTTCGGCCTCGGCGCGGGTCAGGGCCACGGTCACGCCCTTGCCGGCGGCCAAGCCATCGGCCTTGATCACCACGGGAATGGCAAAGTCGTCCAGCGCGGCCAGCGCCGGTTCCAGCGCGGTCACGCGCCGATAGGCGCCGGTGGGGATATGGGCGCGCGCGCACAGGTCCTTGGTGAAGCCCTTGCTGCCTTCAAGCTGCGCGGCGGCGCGGCTGGGTCCGAACACCGCGAAGGCGGCGGCGCGCAGCGTATCGGCCAGCCCATCGACCAGCGGCGCTTCCGGCCCGATCACGATCAGGCCGATCCGCTTCGCCTCGCAGAAGGCGACGACGGCGGCGTGGTCCGCCACGTCGAGCGCGACGAGCTGGGCATGGTCGGCGATGCCGGGATTGCCCGGCGCCGCATAGAGCCGATCCCCTTCGCCGGCCAGCAATCGGGATTGCGCCAGCTTCCAGGCCAGCGCATGTTCGCGGCCCCCCGATCCCAGCAGCAGGATGTTCATGCCCAAACCCTTTTTCGAAGATGATGACGCGTCCGCCGGGCTGGTAGCGAAGGACAGCGCCGGGGACAACGCCGCGCCGCTTTCGGTCAGCGAGATTTCCGGGCTGCTCAAGCGCACGGTGGAGGACCGCTTCGGCTTCGTGCGCGTGCGGGGCGAGCTTTCGGGCGTGAAGCGCGCGGCATCGGGCCACCTCTACATGAGCCTGAAGGACGAGACCGCGCGGCTGGATGGCGTGATGTGGCGCGGATCGGTGGGGCGGCTGGCGTTCAATCCCGCCGACGGCGTGGAAGTGATCGCCACCGGCAAGCTGACGACCTATCCCGGCCGTTCCAACTACCAGATCGTCATCGATCGCATGGAAATCGCGGGCGAAGGCGCGCTGCTGGCGCTCCTGGCGAAAACCCGTGCCCGGCTGGACGCCGAAGGCCTGTTCGCGCCCGAGGCCAAGCGCCCGCTGCCGTTCCTGCCGCGCGTGATCGGCGTGGTCACATCGCCCACCGGCGCGGTGATCCGCGACATTCTGCATCGCCTGGCCGATCGCTTTCCCAGCCACGTGATCGTCTGGCCGGTGCTGGTGCAGGGCCAGGGCGCGGCGGAGCAAGTGGCGGCGGCGGTGCGCGGCTTTTCGGCGCTGCCCCCCGGCGGGCCGGTGTCGCGCCCCGATCTGGTCATCGTCGCGCGCGGCGGCGGCTCGATCGAGGATTTGTGGGCGTTCAACGAGGAAGTGGTCGTGCGCGCCATCGCCGAATGCACGATTCCCGTGATTTCGGCCGTGGGCCACGAAACCGATACCACGCTGGCCGATTTCGCGGCGGACGTGCGCGCGCCCACTCCCACCGCCGCCGCCGAGATCGCGGTGCCGGTGCGCGAGGACCTGATCGCGCAAGTGGCCGAACTGGCGCTGCGCAAGCGGCGCGCGGTGGCCCGCCCGCTGCTGCTGGGGCGCGAGCGGCTGGACGTGCGGCTCCAGCGGCTGCCCCGCCCCGACGCGCTGCTCAGCCCTGTCGCGCAGCGGCTGGACGACCTGTCGGACCGGTTGCGGCGCGGCTTGCGCGAACGCATCGTCGTGGCCCGCAGTATGTTGCAGCGCGATGCCGGGCGGCTCTCGCTGCCCTTGCTCGCCGCCAGGCTCGATCGCGCGCGCGATCGGCTGGCGGCGCAGCGGCTGGCGCCCGCGCTGGTCACCGCGCGCATCGCCGCGCAGCGTGATCGGCTGGATGGACTGGCGCGCGTCATGGTCTCGCTCGATCCCGATCGCGTGCTCGAACGCGGCTATGTGCGCGTGACGGCGGCCGACGGGCGCACGCTGGTCAGCCGCGCGGCGGCGGCAGCCGAAGCGGCGCTGGCGCTGCACTTTCGCGATGGCGTGCTGCACGTCGCCCCCACCGGCGCGCGGCCGCCGGAGGCCCGGCCGGCACGCGCCGCGCCGAAGGAACGGCCCGCCACGCCCGAACAGGGGAAATTGCTTTGACGCGCCGGTCCGTCTAGCATCGCCAGCATGCTGATGTCACAAAACGACCGTGCCGCTTCGCTGCATTATGGACCCAACGGCTTCCGCGTGATCGCGCCCGGCAGCCACGTGATCTGCGCCGTTTCGGGCGAACGCATCCCGCTGGAAGAACTGCGGTACTGGAGCGGGGACCGGCAGGAAGCCTATGCCAGCCCCGAACTGGCGACCCGGCGGCTGCTGGGGCGGGCGTGAACCGCGCATCGCTTGCCGTGCTGGCCGTGGCCGGCGCATCGCTCGTCGTGCTCGCGGTCAGCGCCGCGCCGCTGCTGACATCGCCCGCCCAAAGCGCGGCCCCGCAAGCCGCCGGCGCGGCCAGTCCCGATTTTACGCTCAGCGGCGAACTGACGCAGGGCGGCTGGGCCAGGGGCGTGGCGCCCGCCGGCACCACGCGGCTGACGCTGGATGGCAAGCCCGTGGCCGTGGCGGCGGACGGGCGCTTCCTGATCGCCTTCGATCGCGATGCCGGCCCCGCCGCGACGCTTGCCGCCACGCGGCCCGATGGCCAAGTGCTCAGCCGGCCGCTGGCGATCAGTTCGCGCGCCTGGCGGATCGAGCGGCTGCCGATCGGCCCGCGCCCCGGCACCGCGCCAAGCGAGGAATTCCAGCGCCGCCGCGCCGCCGAACTGGCCCGGATCAATGCCGCGCGCGCGATCGATTCGCAAAGCCAGGGCTGGCGCCAGCGCTTCATCTGGCCGGCGAAGGGCCGCGTTTCGGGGCTGTTCGGATCGCAGCGCATCTATAACGGCACGCCCGGCAGCTATCATTCGGGCACCGACATCGCCACCGGCGCCAGCGGCACGCCCTTTGTCGCGCCCGCCGATGGCGTGGTGATCCTGGCCGCGCAGACGCCGTTCACGCTGGAAGGCTATCTGCTGATGATCGACCACGGCATGGGGCTGAACAGCGCGTTCCTGCACTGCTCGGCGCTGCTGGTGAAGGAAGGCGACGTGGTGACGCAGGGGCAGACCATCGGCCGTATCGGCGCCACCGGCCGCGCCACCGGGCCGCACCTGCACTGGAGCATCAAGTGGCGCGATTCGCGGCTCGATCCGATCCTGTTCACCGGGCCGATGAAGTAGCGGCGATCCCGCTTTGATGCGATGCGAACGGGCGCAAGGCGCTGCAGTTCTCAGCCACGCCCCCACCCAACGCCAACGCCGGACATGCAAAAAGGCGCGGAGGACTGTCCCCCGCGCCTTTTGTGCATTGGGCGGCCCCTTGCGGGGCCTGCGGCTCAGGCCGCCTGCTTCTTCGCCAGCTCGCGCTTCACCTTGAGCGCGCGCGGGGAAAGCTTGGCATCGGTGGTCTTCAGCAGCCAGTTGTCCAGCCCGCCGACATGTTCGACAGAGCGCAGGCCGTGCGTGGAGACGCGGAACTTGTAGCTCCGCTCCAGCACGTCGGACAGCAGCGTGACGTTCTGCAGGTTGGGCAGGAACACGCGCTTGGTCTTGTTGTTGGCGTGGCTGACGTTGTGGCCAACCTGGCGACCCTTGCCGGTCAGTTCGCAAATCCGGGACATGGCTTTACTCGCTTCAAAATTCGTTTGCCCATGACGGGGAAGGCGCGCCCTTAACCGGTCACCCCACAAAGGTCAAGTTGCGCAAGGCGGTGGCGGCGGTTAGCAGGGCGGCCATGTCGCGCTGGCCGCTTCCCGAACCGATGAGGATCGCCCTGGCCGAGGCGGGCAAGGCCGTGTCCGCCGGCGAAGTGCCGATCGGCGCGGTGGTGGTGCGCGATGGCGCGGTGATCGCCGCCGCGCACAACGCGCCGCGCGGCCTTGCCGATCCCACCGCCCATGCCGAAGTCCTGGCGATTCGCGCCGCCGCCAGCGTGCTGGGCAGCGACCGGCTGGAAGGCTGCGAACTGTGGGTCACGCTGGAACCCTGCGCGATGTGCGCCGGCGCCATCGCCCACGCGCGAATCGCCCGCCTTTATTACGGCGCGCCCGATGCCAAGGGCGGCGCGGTGGAACACGGCGCGCGCATCTTCGAGCACGCGCAATGCCTGCACCGCCCCGAAGTCTATTCCGGCATCGGCGAAAGCGAATCGGCAAGCCTGCTGCGCAGCTTCTTCCGCGCGCGGCGCTGACGTTACAGCCCGCGCCAGATCTTCAGCGGCGCGGCATCGCGCGGGCCGAAGCTGGCGCGCGGGCAGGCGGCGGGCAGGAAATCGCGGCCATAGCAAAGCCGCAGTTCGCGCAGCCAGCCATTGCGGCTGAGCAGCACGCCCACCTGTTCGCGCCGCCAGCCGGGATTTTCCGCAAGGAATTCCTGCCGCAGATCGCCCACGGTCAGGCCCTTGCGGCGCGACAGGTGGTCCGCATCGGGCCAGCGCAGCGAGCGCCACAGGATCGCGCTGACGCGGAAATAGGCCTCGGGCGTCTTGACCATGCAACTGCCGTGCTTGGCCCATTCGTGCTGGAGCAGCGCGGGCGCCGGCGTCATGCACAGGTTGCGGCGGATCAGGTCGGGGGCGGGCTGCGGCGTGGTGGCGCACCATTGCGGCGGCGGGCCTTGCCGCGATTCGGGCCAGAGCCCGTGCAGGATGAAGCCGAAGCGCCCGTTCGCTCCCGAACACTGCATCGACGAACCATCGCGCGCGCCCTTGCAATATTCAGGCGTCCAACTGACGGCGAGCGTATAGCCGCTGACCGGCACGCGCCGCACCGGCCCATCGGGCGTGACCGGGCGCAAGGGTCCGATACTGGCGGGCGGCGCGCATTGATAGGCCAGCGCCAGCGCCGGCCCCGGCAAAGCCAGCGCAAGCGTGGCAAGCAGGCCCCGCAGCCCGATCATAGCGGCGTGAAATCCAGCCCGATGTCGGCGGCGGGCGCGCTTTGCGTCAGGCGGCCGACCGAGACATAGTCCACCCCCGTGGCGGCGATCGCGGCGATCGTATCGAGGCGCACCCCGCCCGAAGCCTCGCACGGCACGCGGCCCGAAACCATCGCCAGCGCGGCGTGCAGCGTGGCCACGTCCATGTTGTCGAGCAGCAGGTGGCTGGCCCCGGCGGCAAGCGCGGGTTCGATCTGGTCAAGGCGGTCGACCTCGCAGATGATCCGCGCCACGCCGGCATCGCGCGCGCGGCGCACCGCTTCGCCCACCCCGCCCGCGACGGCGACGTGGTTGTCCTTGATCATCGCCGCGTCCCACAGGCCCAGCCGATGGTTCTGCGCGCCGCCAGTGCGCGTGGCGTATTTTTCCAGGTGCCTGAGGCCCGGAATGGTCTTGCGCGTATCGAGCAGCACGGTGCGCGCGTCGGCCATCGCGTCCACGTAGGCGCGCGTCAGCGTGGCGATGCCCGACAGGTGCTGCACGGTGTTGAGCGCGCCGCGTTCCGCCGTCAGCAGCGCGCGGGCATTGCCGGACAGCCGCATCAGGTCGGTGCCGGGGGCCACGCGCGCGCCTTCGGCCACCAGGATCTCGATTTCCACGGCGGGATCGAGATGGCGTAAGAAGGCGGCGGCGATCGGCAGCCCGGCGACGACGATCGCGTCGCGGCTGTCCATAACCCCGGCAAAGCGCGCCGCGGCGGGGATCACGCTTTCGGAGGTGACGTCATGCCCGCCGCCGGGCCAGCCCTCGCCCAGATCCTCGGCAAGCGTGGCGGCGACGAAGGCGGCCAGATCGAAGCCGGGAATTGCGAAGCCGGGAAGAGCAGAATCGGTCATGCGCCGATCCTTGCCGTCAACCGCGCCGCGTGTCGAGGCGGCTCATGTCAGTGAACGAAGCGCGCCACCACATCGCGGTAGGACCGGCTGACTTTCACTTGCGCGCCCGAATCGAGCACGAGGAAGCATTCGCCGTTGGTGTGCGGCTTCACCTGGCGGACCTGGTTGAGATTGACGATGGTGGAACGGTGGACGCGCTGGAACACGCGCGGATCGAGCCGGCGTTCCAGATCCTTCATCGTTTCGCGCAGGATCAGCGAATTGTCGGCGGTGCGGATGCACATGTAATCGCCTGCCGCCTCGATATGTTCGATCGAATCGACGTCGATGCGGAAGATCTGGCCGCGATCCTTGATGTTGATCAGCTTTTCATAGCGCGCGCCCGCGCCTTCGCCCTCTTCGGGCATGGTGGCCATGGCATCGGGGGCGACTTCGGCGAGCCCGGCCTTGAGCTTTTCGGTCTCTTCGGCGGAGCGCTTTTCCGCCAGGCGGGTGCGCACGCGGTCCAGTGTATCGGCCAGCTTGTCCTCGTCCACCGGCTTCATCAG
>JADLHU010000131.1 GCA_020848655.1 Novosphingobium sp. | reverse complement strand
GCTCGCGCCCCAGCGCCAGCGCCAGCAGCACCAGCACGGCGCCGATGCACGAGCGCAGCGTCGGCACTTCCGCGCCGGTCAGCAGCGTATAGCCGATCCCCGCCACGGCCCCCGCCCCAGCCGCCAGCAGCGGCAGGCGCACGCGCAGCGCCAACCAGGGCCACAGCGCCAGCAGCCGCAGCGCGATCACATAGGCCGCCGCGACGACCGCGCTGACATGCAGCCCGCTGATCGAGAGAAGATGCGTCAGCCCGGCATCGCGCATCGCCGTCTCGTCCTCTTCGGCAATCGCGCCGCGATCGCCGCTGGCATAGGCCGCCGCGATCGCGCCGGCCGAACCGTCCAGCCGCGCGCGGACATGGCGCGGCAGCGCCGCCGGCGCCCGCGCCATCGCCCCGCCGCCCTGGCCGGGCGTGACGATCTCCACCGCGCCCAGCGTGCTGCCGGTGGCGGCAAGCCCTTCGAACCACGCGGCGCGGGCGAAATCATAGCCGCCCGGCAGCATCGGCGCGGCGGGCGGCATCAGCCGCGCCCGCACACGGATTCGCGCGCCCGGGGCGATGCCGGGCCGATCCTGCGTTTCCGGCAGGTTCAGCCGCACCCGGATCGCCCGCCCGGTGCCCGGTTCGCGCGTGGCGAGGACCAGGCGCACACGGGCTTGCGCGGGTTGCTCACGCCGGGCGAGGACCGTGGCATCGAGCTTCGCCACGACCGGCCGGGCGATCGCCGGCACGCCGACCAGCTCCGACCGCGCCCAGACGACCGCGCAGCCCGCCACGACGAACAGCGCGACGGCAACAAGTGCCTGCCGGATATAGGGAAAGCGGCCATCGGCCCGCAGCAGCGCAAGACTGCCCGCCGCAAGCGCCAGGCCCGCCATCAGCAGCGCCAGCCACTGCCAGCGATTGCCCGCGGCGAACCATCCGGCGATGCCGGCGGCAAAGGCCACCGCCAGCCACGGACCGCGATCGAAGCTGGCGCCGGCAAGAAATCGCTCGATCGCTTCGGGCACGCTGGACAAGCTGCTCCACCTGCGCCAAGGGCCTTGCTGCATTGCAGCGCCCAAAGCCGCCGCAAACCGCGAATCGGGTCGTGTTTCAGGCCGCGAACCGGGCACCGCTCCGAACGCCGCAAGCGGCGCCGAACAGGAAGGTGCATCGAGGTCTGAACCCGGCGGGATCGCGGCGTCGCTGGCCATGGCGCGCATAGGACAGAAAGGACCGAATGTTGGCAAGCGAGAGAGCGACAGGCACCGCAGCGACGGACGGTCGCACGGTCGTCACGCGCTTCGCCCCGTCGCCCACCGGCTATCTTCATATCGGCGGCGCGCGCACAGCGCTGTTCAACTGGCTGTTCGCCCGCCACCACGGCGGCATATACCTGCTGCGGATCGAGGATACCGACCGCGCCCGCTCCACCGAGCCGGCGATCGGCGCGATCTTCGACGGGCTGGATTGGCTGGGCCTGGCGGGTGACGAACCGGCGGTGTTCCAGTTCGCACGCTCCGATCGCCATGCCGAAGTCGCCCGCGTGCTGCTCGAATCGGGTCACGCCTATCGCTGCTACCTGACGCCAGAGGAACTGGCCGAGCGCCGCGCCGCCGCGCAAGCCGAACGCCGCCCGTTCCGCATCGATAGCGAATGGCGCGATGCAGATCCCGCCACCGCGCCGGCCGGCGCCCCCTTCGTGGTGCGGATCAAGGCCCCGCGCGAAGGCGAAACGGTGATCGACGATCTGGTCCAGGGCCAGGTCACGGTCAGCAACGCCGAGATCGACGATTTCGTGCTGCTGCGGTCCGACGGCACGCCGACCTACATGCTCGCGGTCGTCGTCGACGATCACGACATGGGCGTCACGCATATCATTCGTGGCGACGATCACCTCAACAACGCCTTCCGCCAGCTTGCGATCATCCGCGCGATGCATGGCGTGCAAGGCGGCTGGCCCGATCCCATCTATGCCCACGTGCCGCTGATCCACGGGTCGGACGGCGCGAAGCTTTCCAAGCGCCACGGCGCGCTGGGCGTGGACGCCTATCGCGACGAGATGGGCATCCTGCCCGAAGCGCTGTTCAACTACCTGCTGCGACTGGGCTGGGGCCATGGCGACGACGAGATCATCGCGCGCGAACAGGCCGTGGAATGGTTCGATATTGCCCATGTCGGCAAGTCGCCCTCGCGGTTCGACATCGCCAAGCTGCAGAACCTCAACGGCCACTACATCCGCGAGGCCGAGGACGCGCGCCTTGCCGCGCTCGTCGCGCCGCGCATCGCCGGCTCGGTCGATCTCGACCTGCTGACGCGCGCGATGCCGGTGCTCAAGGTTCGCGCCAAGGATCTTGATGAACTGGCCGCCGGCGCGGTGTTCCTGTTCGCCACGCGCCCGCTCGCGATTGATGCCAAGGCCGAAGCGCTGCTGACGCCCGACGCGCGCGATCTGCTGGGGCGGGTGCATGAACGCTTCGCCGCCGAAAACGGGTGGACAAGCGAACGGCTGGAAGCCAGTCTCAAGGAAATGGCGCAGGAGCTGGGACTGGGCCTTGGCAAGCTTGCCCAGCCGCTGCGCGCGGCCCTGACGGGTCAAACCACGTCGCCGGGAATTTTCGATGTTCTGGTCCTGCTCGGGCGGACGGAAAGCCTTGCACGGATTGGCGCGCAAGTTCCGGCTGCTGCGGGCAATCAGGCTTAAGTGAGGAGCAATACAGGTGGGTGAGCAAGCAAAACTGGCTGCTGCTGGCGGCGAATTCGAATACCCCGTTCTGAAAGGCAGCGTCGGCCCCGACGTCGTCGATATCCGCAAGCTCTATGCCCAGACGGGCATGTTCACGTATGATCCCGGCTTCACCTCGACGGCCAGTTGCGAAAGCGCGCTCACCTATATCGATGGCGACGAGGGCGTGCTGCTCCATCGCGGCTATCCGATCGGCCAGCTCGCCGAAAATTCGAGCTTCATGGAAGTCAGCTACCTGCTGCTGAACGGCGAACTGCCGAGCCAGCAGGAACTGGCCGATTTCAGCCGCACGATCAGCCGGCACACCATGCTGCACGAACAGCTTGCCACGTTCTATCGCGGCTTCCGGCGCGATGCCCACCCCATGGCGATCATGTGCGGCGTGGTTGGCGCGCTTTCGGCGTTCTACCACGATTCGACCGACATCTCGGACCCGGTGCAGCGCCGCATTGCCAGCCATCGCCTGATCGCCAAGATGCCGACGATCGCCGCGATGGCCTACAAGTATTCGGTT
>JADLHU010000130.1 GCA_020848655.1 Novosphingobium sp. | reverse complement strand
CCGCCTCCTTGCCCAGCATGTAGCTGGTGGCGGTGTGCGCCAGCACGATCACGTCGGGCTTCACGGCCGCCAGCATCTCCACCGTTGCGTCCAGGGGGGCCAGCTGGCTGGCGTGGCGCGATTGAAGGTTGTCCAGCGTGCCCACCGGCCCGCGGGCCACCATGCGGGCGAAATGGACAGAAACGCCCTCGGGCGCCAGGCGGTACATCTCGCGTTCGGCGGTCGGGTTCACCGCCGGGATCAGGAAGCCGATCCGTGCTCTCCAGCCAGACATCCAGCGTTCTCCGGTCTCACTCGTATTCGATCTTCGCGCGGGCGACCGCGCTGCTCCAGCGCGTGCGCTCGGCTTCCAGGAATGCCGGGAAATCGGCGCGGCCCACCACCAGCAGTTCGGCGCCGCGGCTGCGCAGCTCCTCGTCGAAGGCGGGCGTGCGCACGATTCCGTCCAGCGCCTCGGCCAGGCGCGCGATCGCGGGCTCCGGCGTGCGGGCCGGGGCGACCAGGCCGAACCAGTTGGCGGCGTTGACCGTCTGGTAGCCGTAGGCCGTCAGGCTCGGCAGGTCGGGCAGCAGGGTCGAGCTGTTGGCGGTCAGCGTCGAGAACAGCCGCACGCGCGGGTTGGATCGCGCGACGATCCCCCGCCCCACCGGCAGCACGATCAGGTCGATCTGGTCGCCGTTCACCGCCGTCTCGGCCGGTGCGGTACCCGAAAACGGCACGTGCAGCAGGTCGATCCCGGCCTGGGCCTTGAACATCTCGACCGCGATGTGGCCGGTGCTGCCCGCCCCCCACGAGCCGAAGGTCAGCGGCTGCGGCGCCTGCTTCGCGAACGCCACCAGTTCGGGCAGGGTGCGGGGCGGCAGCGAGGCGCGGCCGGCCAGCACGAAAGGGTTGGAGGCAAAGCTGCCGATGGGCGCGAAATCGGCCAGCGGGTCATAGGGCAGCCGGCGCCCGCCGCCGGTGATGGAATGCGTCTCGGCGCTGGCGACCAGCAGCGTGTAGCCGTCCGGCGTCGCGTTCGCGGCGGCAACCGCCCCGATCTGGCCGTTCGCGCCGGCGCGGTTGTCGACCACGATCGCGACGTCCAGCGCCGCCCCCAGCCGCTGGGCAAGCGAGCGCGAGGCGGCATCCGTCACGCCGCCGGGCGGCCAGGGCACGACAAGCCGGATCGGGCGGTTTGGGAAGGTTTCGGCGCGCGCCGCCGCCGCGGCGAGGCCGCCGCAGAAAAGGCCTGAGACAAAGGCCCGCCGATGCCAATGCGCCGTGTGGCCCACCGCGTTCCTGCCGTTCGGATGTTTCCCCTGGCGGCATTCTGTGGCCGGGCCGCCGGCCTGTCCAATGCGCGGGATGAACGACGCAACGGTCAAGCTTGTGCGCCGTGCTGCAAGGATTTCGCCGGAAGCAGAACGAGAGCCACGATCATGCCAAGCAACGCGACACATGCAGCAAGGGCGAAAGGTTGCGCGAACGCCGCTGCGGCATTGACCGCACCAAGCGTCAGCCCCAGCGCCGCGATGCTGATGGCAAAGCCCGCCTGACGCACGACAAACGTTACAGCCGAGGCCATGCCCGCGTGCGTCGACGGGGCAAGCGCCAGGACGACCCCCGACAGCTGAGGGTTCGCCAGTGCGGCACCAACGCCAATGGTGGCCATTCCGGCAATCGTCGCGGCAAGACGGATCCCGGGACCGTCGGAAAGGGCCGCCATGACCAGCGAAACGTCACCAATGGCGACGAGCCCAAAGGCCGCTGCGAACAGGCACCGCCAGCCCCAGTACGTCGCGAGGCGCCCGCCGATCAGGGGTACCGCCAGCATCGGCAGCGTCGCGGCAAGCAGGGCGATGCCGGCTGTGTCCATGCTGATGTGCAGAGCCGCACTCAGGAAAAGGGGAAGATAGACCAGCACGGCCCAGTATCCGAACTGGATGGCGGTCAGCAGCGTGGCGACCCCTGCCATGGGCAGCGTCGCGAACACCCGAGGATCGAGCACCGGGCGCGGACTGCGCCACTGTTGGCGCAGGAACACGAACGCCAACGTCATGCTGGCAACGAGGCACGTGGCTCTCAGGGCAAAGGAGCCGTCGCGCCTCAGGAGTGCATCGATTGCCAGGCCCAGCGACATCGTCAGCAACGCGATACCAACGAGGTCCAGCCGCCGCCCTTCCTGATCGTTCGTCTCGGTGACCAGTCGCGGCACCGCCACGGCCAGCGCCAGGCAGAAAGGGACGTTTGCGAAGAAGATCCAGCTCCAGCCGAACCACGAGGCCAGGAAGCCCCCGAGCGTCGGCCCCGCCGCCATGGCGATGCCGGAGATCACCCCCAGGACGCCGAACGCACGGGTCCGCTGAGCGACGTTTGGAAAAGCGATGGCGATGAGTGCCGTCCCACCTGTGGCCATGAACGCCGCGCCGATACCCTGTGCAGCGCGCGCAGCCAGGAGCATCTGTTCGCTCCAGGCCATGCCGCACGCGACGGAGGCCACGAGGAAGACGGCATTGCCGACCAGCATGCATCGCCGGCGGCCAAAGCGATCGGCGAGCGCGCCGGACGCAAGGAGGGCGGCAGCGAACGCAAGACTATAGGCGTCAATGACCCATGCCAGGCCCGCGATATCGAGCCCAACGTCCGTCGCGATGGCGGGCATGGCGACGACGACCGCCGTCACATCGAACAGGATCAGGAAGGTGCTCAAGCCAAGAGCGAGCGTCGTCAGGATCGAACGACCCCGACCAACCGTGCCATCGGATGCGTATGGTTGCATTCGGCCTCTGCGTGAGCTGCCTGATGGCGCCAGGGAGCAGTCTTCAGCCCAGATTGGCCATCCTGAGATGCTGCGCGGCATGGGCATGCCACGGCCGCCAGGCCGGCGGGGTATTCGGCTGGGCGATGCGCATCGTCTCGCTCTCCCAGTCACCCGGTGGGCGAAGGCCGGGCCGCTTCCTGATCAGCGGCGCGAGCGTCGGATCGCGCGCGAGGTGGCTGTCGATGGTGGCGATGTCGGCACCGAGATCGAACACGCGGCGGACCTTCGTTACGATGGTCGGCAGCACCCTGACTGAAGGGGAGCGGATGGTCACGAGCACCGAGTTGCGCTCAGGCAAGTGGGCCACCGCCACGCTGCCGCGCTTGCCGTCGAGATCGATGCGGCGATGCCAGACGTCCTCGTCGATCCACTCGGTACCGGGCGTCGCGCGAAACGAGAGCGCCGACAGCATTCCCGACCAGTCGTAGGGTGGCCGATAGGCCAGCCGCAGCGTCACGCCATCGTGCGCCGGCGCCTGGACACAGTTTCGCCTCAGCGCGCTGGGCGGACGGCGAAAAAGGCTGCGGAAGGTCGCGTTGAAGCGGCGCACGCTGCCGAAGCCCGAGGCCAGTGCCACTTCCGTCATCGGCAGGCGCGTGTCGTGCAGCAACTGCTTGGCGAACAGCACGCGGCGCGTCTGGGCGACGGCGATCGGCGAGGCGCCGAGATGGCGCTGGAACAGCCGCCGCAACTGCCGACCGCCGACGCCAAGGCGTCCGGCCAGGGCCTCGACGTCGGCGTGCGCGCCGTCCAGCGCACCGTCGGCGATGAGCGCCAAAGCCCGGCTCACCGTGTTGGCCGTGCCGCGCCAGAAGGCGAGGTCCGGTGCGATCTCGGGCCGGCAGCGCAGGCAGGGCCGAAAGCCTGCCTCCTGGGCAGCGGCCGCCGAAGCAAAGAAGCGGCAGTTCTCGAACCTGGGAGGACGCGTGGGGCAAATCGGCCGGCAATAGATGCCAGTCGAGGTGCAGGCGATGAAAACGTGGCCGTCGAAGCGGGCGTCGCGGCTCTGGAGAGCGCGGTAGCACGCCCTGTGATCGAGCAATTCCATAGCGGCACTTTGCTACACACTTGCGCCTGACGCTGGCCGTTTTCGGACCTGAGCGACGTTGCGTATGTGCCTTACGGCCCCGGCCGGTTTCGGGTGACGGTCAATCATCGGCGCCCGTGGAATGACGCAAGGTATTTTCCCGTTCGCGCGCGCATCCTATTTAAGGTATATTTTCCTTTCAACGCCAGGAATCCCCCGAATGCCCCGCGCCTTCGTCCGTGCCCGCCGCCGACGTCAGGGCCGGTGCCGGCATGGCCGCCGGGAATTTTGTCGAAGGGGCTGACCTAGCTAAGGTTATGTGGTTTTCGGGATGAGGTTCCTAGACCCATCCATTCATTGAGGATGCGGAGCAGGTTTGCCGATGGCGCGTGATTGAAGCGCCACTCGCATTCGGCCAGGAACAGCGCGAAGGTCTGGCGAGGAATGCCGTTGTAGCGGCGCAGGTGGCGCTTTGCCTGGCTCCAGAAGTTCTCGATGCCGTTGATGTGGGCGCGGCCTTGGACATAGCCCTTGGTCTTGTCGATGCGCACGTGTCGGAACTCCGAGACATCAAGCGCGCGGTAGCAGAAATAGCCGTCGCTGTAGACGATGGCGTCAGACGATGGCGTCGGGACGCACGCGGCGGCGAATAATCGGCATTACCGTGGCGCCCTGGACATTGGGAATCATAACGGCGTGCACCTGGCCGCCGCGCTTCAAGAGCCCGAAGACGGGCACCTTGCCGAGCGCGCCTCGGCCGGGCGGCCCCTTCTTCTTGCGGCCACCGAAGTAGCTTTCGTCGACCTCAACCTCGCCGGCGAAGGGTTGGGCCTCGCGGGTGCGGGCCAGGATGACCTCGCGCAGTTTGCGGTAGAACAGGATCGCGCTGTTGCGGTGGATGCCGGCCAGGTCGGCCACCACGCGCGCCGGCGTGCCTGCGACAAAATGCTCAACCAGCCGACGCTGCACCGCAACCGACAGCCGACTGCGACCACGAACAACCATCTGAGCAACCTAGCCTTTCCAGAATTAGCTAGGTCAGCCCCTTGTCGAAAACGCCCGCATCCACCCTGCAAGTCCTTGAATCGCAATGCCGCTAGGAAAGATGGGCCGCTG
>JADLHU010000129.1 GCA_020848655.1 Novosphingobium sp. | reverse complement strand
TTTCGCCCGAGATGGCGATCCGCCTCGACAAGGCCTTCGGCGGCGGTGCCGAGACGTGGTTTGGCCTGCAGGCCGCCTATGATCTGACACGGGCGCTGAAGAAGGCCGGCCGGATCAAGGTCACACGCATCACCCGCGCGGCGTGAAGGGGCGAAAGCCGCAGCAACAAACTTCGGCGATACAATTTCGGTAACAGTCCACTCAATTGACGGCGCCGATGTGGCTCCGCCCTCGATCGCAGGTCGTCTATCCCTTCCGTTCCAGGGCTGGCGCGATCAGCGCATCGGGGTTCGCCGGATCATCCCAGGTCAGCGCCACCGCCAGAACCCGCACCATCGCCCGCGCCTCGGGGGCCAAGCGCACCGCATCCTTTTCGGTGGTGATGAGTTCAGCATCGGCCGCCCGCGCTTCTTCGACCAGCCGCATGATCTCGTCGGGCGTGTAGGGATGATGATCCGGAAAGGCACGGGCCGCCCTGAGGTTCGCGCCCAGCGATTTCAGGGTGGCGAAGAACTTCTCGGGCCGGCCGATCCCGGCGAAGGCGACGAAGGCCCGTCCGGCGATGGCCTCGGCGCCGGCGACCGGCGTGAACCGGGCACGATGGATCGGGATCGAGGGCGGAAGCGTGGCGACGACATCGGTCGTGTCGGCGCCGATCAGGATGATGCCATCGGCGCGGGCAAGGCCGTCTTCGACCGGCTCGCGCAGCGGGCCGGCCGGCATCACCCGGCCATTGCCGAACCCGAATCCGCCGTCGATCACCAGATACGACCGGTCCTTGCCAAGCGACGGATTCTGGAACCCGTCATCCATCAAGATGATGCGGGCACCGGCCGCGATGGCGGCCTTTGCGCCCTTGATCCTGTCGCCTGCAACCCAGCTCGGCGCGACGCGCGCCAGCAGCAATGCCTCGTCGCCCACATCGTCTGGCCGGTGGCGGGCGGGATCGACCCGGGTCGGGCCTTCCAGGCGGCCGCCATAGCCGCGTGTCAAGACATGCGGGGCAAGGCCGCGCTCGGCGCAGGCCTCTGCAAGCGCGATGACGGCCGGTGTTTTTCCGGCGCCGCCCGCCACCAGATTGCCGATGCAGATGACCGGCACCGAAACGCGAACCGGCTGAACGAGGCGGCGCCGCAGGCGTCCGGCCAGGGTCCAGGCCGAAGCGAGCGGCCGCAGCAGGCGCGCAAGGCCCGGATCGCGTCTTGACCAGAATTCAGGCGCCCGCATGGGCATGGCCGTCCGCGCGCGCAAGCAAGGGGGCAAGCGCCGCGAGTGTCTTGTCGAGTACGCCGGCATAGCTTGCGGCGACCGCGCGGGCATTGTCGGTCAGGCTTCGACGCAGGGCGGCATCGCAAAGAAGCCGCTTCGCGGCTTCGGCAAGCGACGTGGCATCGGCAACCTGGATCGCGCCGCCCGCCGCCAGCAGATCGCGGGCGATCACCGCGAAGTTCTCCATGTGGGGGCCAAACAGGATGGCGCTCTCAAGCAGGGCAGGCTCGAACGGGTTGTGGCCGCCATGCGGCTGGAACGACCCGCCGATCATGGTGACAGGCGCGAGGCGGAACAGTGTCCCAAGCTCGCCCAACGTGTCGGCCAGATAAATTTCGGTATCGGCCGCCGGCCGTTCGCCCTTCGATCGCTGCCGGAGGGCGAAGCCTTCCGCGGAAAGCCTTGCCGCCAGTTCGGCGCCGCGTTGCGGATGGCGCGGCGCAAGCAGCAGGAGAAGGCCAGGCACCGCTTTCGACAACAGGCGATGGGCGCCCAGGGCGATCTCTTCCTCGCCTTCATGGGTGCTGGCGGCAAGCCAGCGGGGACGCGTGCCGATCGCAGCTTCCAGCACATCGTGGGCGGACGTGTCGCTCGGCAGTGCCTCGGATGCGAACTTGATATTGCCCGCCACCTGGACATTGGCGGCACCAAGCGCGCGCAGGCGCTCTGCATCCGCCTCGCTTTGGGCAAGACAGGCGCTGAAGCTGGAAAGCAGCGTCGCGGCCAGCCTTGGCACGCGGCGCCAGCCGTCGAAGGATCGCTCTGAAAGGCGCGCATTCACCAGCGCCATCGGTATGCCGCGCCTGGCGGTTGCCCGGATGAGATTGGGCCAGAGTTCCGATTCGACCCAAAGGGCAAGGTCAGGCTTCCAGTGATCGAGAAAGCGCTCGACCGCCTGCGGCAGATCGACCGGCACGAATTGATGCAAGGCGCGGGGGGGCAGGCGCTTTCCCAGCATCGCAGCCGAAGTCACTGTGCCGGTCGTCACCAGGATGGTGCGATCCGGTCCGCCTTCAATCAACCGGTTGATCAGCGGCAACAGTGCAAGTGATTCGCCGATGCTTGCCCCGTGGGCCCAGATCAGCGTTCCTTCCGGCCTTGGCCCGGCCGCGATGCCGAAGCGTTCGGGCAGGCGGGTTGCATCTTCCTTGCCGTGCGCGACGCGCCGCGCGAGGTAGGCGCGCACCAGCGGTGTGACAAGCCAGGTCCCGCAGCGATAGGCGGCGGCGATCAACCACGCGCTCCCGGGTCCGGGTTTGCGGGCGCGGGTTCGATCGGCAAAGCGCCGCATTCGCGATCGGCTTCCATCGACAGCCGGTTAAGCTGTTCCTCGACCGCAAGGCGGGCTTGCTCGATGGCGGCACTGTCGGCGTCCGCGGCGACCTCGATCGGCGTGCCCCAGCGGAAAGCCCCGCGGCTGAACGGCATCGCGACGATGAAGCGATCCCAGCTCTTCAGAATTTTGCGCCGCCTGACGGAATAGGAAACCGGCAAGATAGGGGCGCCGGTCATTTTCGCCACCGCGATCAGGCCCGCGCCCGCGCGCATGCGTGGGCCGCGCGGTCCGTCCGGCGTGACGCCGATCAGATTGCCGTCCCGGATCGCGCGCACCATGGTGCGGATGGCGGCGGCGCCGCCGCGCGTCGTCGATCCCTCGATAGTGCCGATATCGAAATTCTTCACGGTGTTCGAGA
>JADLHU010000128.1 GCA_020848655.1 Novosphingobium sp. | reverse complement strand
TTCCAGGTCGCCAGCGAAGGCAAGGCCCTGGGCAACGCCATCGCCGGCCAGGTTGTGCAGGTACGCATGAACTCCGGCCAGACCGTCCGCGGCCTGGCCCAGGCCGACGGAACGGTACGGGTTGGACAATGAACGCGCGGCTGCAACTTTTTGCCACGGAATGCTAAAGTCGGGGCCGAACACGCCGTTAAGACTCGCAAGCTCAGAACCCATTGCAGGTGCACACCATGAAAATCGACTCCACCACCCCTTCGGCCATAAGCCTGTCGAAGACGCGCCAACAACGGCCTGCCGGCCCTGGCCCGGCGGCGGGGGCGAGCGGCGAAACCGGCGCAGCCCTGTCCCTGAGCGCCCTTCAGGCGTCGGAGCCGGCGGGTGCGCCGATTGATAGCCAGCGCGTGGCGGAGATTCGCCAGTCGATCATCGATGGCAAGTTGCAGATCAACGCGGAACGAATCGCGGATCGACTGATTGAAGGCGCCCGCGAACAGTTGGCCCAAGAGCGACAGTCCTGAGCCAGGCGGCCCCGCCAACACTCGAGTCCATTCTGCTGGCGTCGCACGCGACGCTGGCTGATTTTCTCGCCGCCATCGAGGCTGAACGGAAATGCCTTGCTGTCGGCGACGGCAATGCCCTGCCATCCCTCATTGAGCGAAAGTCGGCGCTGACGACACGCCTCGCCAGCCTGGATGCCCAACGTGATGCCGCCCTCGCAACCCGTGGCTTACCCGCCGGGCGCCCTGGCATGGAAAGCTGGTTGGCCACGCTCACCGGCGGTGAGGGAAAGCGCTTGCGCAGCGCCTGGCAATCGATGATTGCCGCCGCCGCCAAGGGCAAGGCAGAGAACGAGATCAACGGCAAACTTATCGCTACCCGCCTGCAGCAGAATCAGCAGGCGCTCGGCGTCCTGCTTGGCGAATCCGGCGAAGCCAATACCTACGGCGCCGATGGCCAGCGCAGCAGCGGCAGCGGCCGGAGAACCCTGGGCAGCGCCTGACCCGGCCTTGCCGTAAGCTCGCGACCTACTCCGTGAGCGGGACGTCCACCGTGGCATCCGGTGTCCTTGCCTCGATGGTGATGGCGACGCGACGGTTGCGCTGCCGCCCGTCCGCGGTGGCATTGTCCGCCACCGGCCGCTGGTCGGCGTGACCCACCGCGCTGAGACGGCGCGGGTCCATGCCGGTATCGATGAACAGGCGCACCACGCTGGCGGCGCGGGCCGCGGAAAGCTCCCAGTTGGAAGGGTATTGGGGCGTGCTGATGCGGATGTTATCGGTATGACCTTCGACGACGATGGGGAAATCAGCTTCGGCCAGTACCCGGCCCACCGCGCCAAGAGAACGAATCGCACCAAGGTCCAGGCGTGCTTCGCCCGGCGCGAACAAGGCGCTGGCGCTGATGTCCACGGTGATCCCCAAGGCGCCCTCGGAAACGCGTACCTTGCCCTGGGCCGCAAGTGGCGCCAGCGCCTGGTTCAAGTCCCGCGCCAGGTTGCGCAGGTGCTCCTTCTTCGTCGCCCGGGTTTCATCGCTTTTCGGCTTGATCGGCGGACGCCGGATCGGCAAGCTCAACTGCGCTTCGGCATGGCCGGTGGCGACCATGGCGCCCGGCGCGGTACCCGGATCGCTGCGAAACGCGAACACGATGGAATCGGACATCACGCGGTACTTGCCTTCGTTGATCGAGGAAATCCCATACATCACCACGAAAAAGGCAAACAGCAAGGTGATGAAGTCGGCGTAGGACACCAGCCAGCGATCGTGGTTCTCGGGGTCGTCGGCCTCGCGCCGACGGCGGCGGCGACGATAGTGCGGCATCAGACGAAGTAGCCTTGCAGCCGGCCTTCAAGGACGCGTGGATTGTCGCCGTTGGCGATGCCGACCAGGCCGTCGACCAGCATCTCGCGCAGCGTGATGACCCGCGCGATGTTGGCCAGCAGCTTCTTGGCGATGGGCAGGAAGATCAGGTTCGCGGCTCCGACGCCATAGATGGTGGCGACGAAAGCCACGGCGATGCCGCTGCCCAGCTTGGAAGGATCGGAGAGGTTTTCCATGACATGGATCAGGCCCATCACGGCGCCAAGGATGCCGATCGTCGGCGCATAGCCGCCGGCGGATTCCCAAACCTTTGCCGCGGCCTTGAGACTCGATTCGGTGGCGGTGATCTCCACTTCCAGAACTTCGCGCAGCCGGTCCGGTTCGGCGCCATCGACCAGCAACTGCAGCCCCTTGACGGCGAACGGGTCCTTGACCCCGCCGATATAGGTTTCCAGGGACAACAGGCCTTCCTTGCGCGCGATGTGGCTCCAGCGGGATATGTCGGCGATTTGCCGCGCCGGATCCACCACGGGCGGCACAAACACCCACTTGACCATGCGCATGCCGTCACGAAACACCGGCAGCGGACTTTGCAACATCACGGCGCCCAGCGTGCCGCCGACCACGATCAGGAAGGCCGTGGGCTGTACCAGCGAGGCGATGTGCCCGCCTTCCAGCACCTGGCCACCGACGATCGCCGCCAGCCCGAGGAAAAGCCCGACGATGCTGATCCTGTCCATGCTAGGCGGCGGCGCCCGCGCCACGGCGGCCGCGCACCGTCTTTCCCTGTCCGGTGACCGCCGTGCGCAGTCGCGCCACGGCCTGACTGTGAAGCTGGCAAACGCGCGATTCGGTGACGCCCATGACCTCGCCGATTTCGCGAAGGTTCATGTCCTGTTCGTAGTACCGCGACATCATCATCTTTTCCCGCTCCGGCAAGGCCTCGATCGCGGTAATCAGCGCCTGGCGGGTTCCCGCTTCCTCCAGGATGCTCAGCGGATCGGGAACGCTGGCCGCGGCGTGACGATCCAGATAGTCCTCGCCGTTGCCGTCCGACACCTCGTCGATATATACCAACTGATGTCCGCGCGCATCGAGCAGCAGCTTCTGGTAGTCAGCCAGCGGCATGTCGAGGGCCTTGGCCAGTTCGGCTTCGCTTGGCGGCCGGCCATTCTCGTGTTCGAGCACGCGAATCGCCTCCTCGACACGGCGCATTTCCTTGCGCACGCTGCGCGGCAGCCAGTCGTTCTCGCGCAGTCCATCGAGCATCGAACCGCGAATGCGCTGCACCGCGTAGGTTTCGAACTGGGCACCCATGCCGTCCTCGAATCGATCCATGGCGTCGAGCAGGCCGATCAGGCCGTTCTGGATCAGATCATCGACTTCGACGCTGGCCGGCAGCCTGGCCATCAACAGGTAGGCTATCCGCTTGACCAGCGGGAGGTAGCCGGCAACCTGCTTGTCCTTGGTCAGCGTGCCCTGGGCGGTATACATGATGCGCGGGATCAGCCCGGGTATCGCGTCAGCGCAGCACCAGCTTGATCGTGTTGAGCAGTTCGTCCGCCGTGGCCGGCTTGACCAGCCAGCCCGACGCGCCGGCGG
>JADLHU010000127.1 GCA_020848655.1 Novosphingobium sp. | reverse complement strand
GGCTCCAGCCTGCTCGAAGGCCGCCAGACGGGCATGGATTACGATACGTCCAGCCTGGCCGCGGTGAACTTCAACTCGACCTTCGCCGGCATCGAAACCGCCGACGCGATCCTGATCGTGGGCAGCGACGTGCGCCGCGAGGCCCCGGTCGTGAACGTCCGCCTGCGCAAGGCGGTGAAGCGCGGCGCCAGGGTGTTCCTCGTCGGGCCGGAATGGGAAACCACGTTCAGCGGCGAGTTCATCGGCGAGGACGTGGCCGTGCTGGGCAACTTGCCGGCACACGTTGCCGACGCGCTGACCAAGGCTGAACGTCCCGCGCTGATCCTTGGCGGGGCCGGGCTGGCCAAGGGCGCGCTGGGCGCATCGCTGGCCATCGCCGGCCAGTTCAACCTCGTGCGTGAAGGCTGGAACGGCTTCAACGCGCTGCACCTTGCCGCCGCGCGCATGGGCGGGCTGATGCTGGGCTATGCGCAGAAGGGTGGCATCGCCGATCTGGTCGCGGCCAGCCCCAAGCTGCTGCTGTCGCTGGGCGCGGACGAAGTGGACTATGCGAAGTTCGCCGAATCCATCGTCGTCTACATCGGCCATCACGGCGACAAGGGCGCGCATGCGGCGGACATCATCCTGCCGGCGGCGGCCTTTACCGAAAAGGCCGGGACTTACGTCAACACCGAAGGCCGCGTGCAGTTCGCCGAACAGGCAGTCTTCGCGCCCGGCGATGCGCGCGAGGACTGGACGATCCTGCGCGCGCTGGCCGATGCGCTGGGCGTTTCGGTGGGCTTCGACAGCTTCGACCAGTTGCGCGCCGCGATGGTCGCGGAAGTGCCGGCGCTTGGCGTCGAAGGGCTGGCCGACTATGGCGCGCTGCCCGCTGGCGGTGGTTCGGCGTCGGGCGTGATCGGCTATCCGATCAAGGACTTCTACCTGACCAACGCGATCTGCCGCGCCAGCCCGACCTTGCAGCGCTGCTCGGCCGAACTGCTCCATGGCGAAACCTTCGCGGAGGCTGCGGAATGACCGCGTTTTTCCAATCGATCGGCATGTCCTTTGAATGGGCGTGGTTCATCGCCACGGTCTGCGGCATCCTGCTGATCGCGCTGCCGCTGCTGCTGGGCGTGGCCATGATCATCTATGTGGATCGCAAGATCTGGGCGGCCATGGCGCTGCGCCGTGGCCCCAACGTGGTCGGCCCGTTCGGCCTGCTGCAAAGCTTCGCCGATGGCCTGAAGGTGTTCCTCCAGGAAACCATCGTGCCCGCCGCATCGAACAAGGGCCTGTTCCTGATCGCGCCGATCGTGACCTTCACGCTCGCGCTGCTGTCGTGGGCGGTGATCCCGTTCAATTCGGGCGCGATCCTGGCCGATATCAACGTCGGCCTGCTCTATATCCTCGCGATCAGTTCGCTGGGCGTCTACGGCGTGATCATCGCCGGCTGGTCGTCGAACTCGAAGTATCCGTTCTTCTCGGCGATGCGCGCCTCGGCGCAGATGATTTCCTACGAAGTCTCGATCGGCTTCATCCTGATCTGCGTGGTGCTGTGGGCGGGCTCGTTCAACCTGAACGAGATCGTCCAGGCGCAGAAGGGCCATGTCTTCGGCTTTCTCAACGGCTTCGGATTCAACCCGCTGCTGTTCCCGATGTGGGTGCTGTTCCTGATTTCGGGCATGGCTGAAACCGCGCGCGCGCCATTCGACCTGACCGAGGCGGAATCGGAACTCGTCGCCGGCTACCAGACCGAATACTCATCGATGGCCTTCGCCGCCTACTGGCTGGGTGAATATGGCAACGTGCTGCTGATGTGCACGCTCAACGCCGTGCTGTTCTGGGGCGGCTACCTGCCGCCGGTGGACTGGGCGCCGCTGTACTACGTGCCGGGGCTGGTCTGGCTGCTGATCAAGATCCTGTTCTTCTTCTTCGTGTTCAGTTGGGTGAAGGCGACCGTGCCACGGTATCGCTATGACCAGCTGATGCGCCTGGGCTGGAAGGTGTTCCTGCCGCTTTCGCTTGGTTTCGTCGTTCTGGTGAGCGGCTATCTGATGTTCACGAGGTACGGGGCATGACCGTCGGACAGCTCGTCAAGAGCTTCACTCTCTGGGAGTTCGTGAAAGCGCACTGGCTGACCTTGAAGTATCTCTTCAAGCCCAAGGCGACGATCAACTACCCGTTCGAGAAGAACCCGCTGTCGCCGCGCTTTCGCGGTGAACACGCGCTGCGCCGCTATCCCAACGGCGAGGAACGCTGCATCGCGTGCAAGCTGTGCGAGGCGATCTGCCCGGCGCAGGCGATCACGATCGAGGCCGAACCACGCGCCGACGGCAGCCGCCGCACCACGCGCTACGACATCGACATGACCAAGTGCATCTACTGCGGCTTCTGCCAGGAAGCCTGCCCGGTGGACGCCATCGTCGAGGGGCCGAACTTCGAATACGCGACCGAAACGCGCGAGGAACTGCTCTATGACAAGACCAAGCTTCTCGCGAACGGGGACAAGTGGGAGCGGGCCATCGCCGCGAACCTTGAAGCCGACGCACCCTATCGCTAGGGCGCGGGCAACGGGGCCATCGACATGATCCAGACAATCGCTTTCTACCTGTTCGCCACGCTCGTGATCGCCTCCGGCGCGGTCACCATCCTGGCGCGAAATCCCGTACACTCGGTGCTGTGGCTCATCCTCGCGTTCTTCAACGCGGCGGGGCTGATGGTGCTGGTGGGCGCCGAATTCATCGCCATGCTGCTCGTCATCGTCTATGTCGGCGCGGTCGCGGTGCTGTTCCTGTTCGTGGTGATGATGCTAGACATCGATTTCGCCGAACTGCGCGCTGGCTTCATCCGCAACTTCCCGCTCGGCATCGTGCTGGCGGTGGTCCTCCTGGCCGAACTGGTGCTGGGCATCGGCGCCTACCGTGTCGGCGGGCTGGTGCTGGGCACGCCCGATGGCGCGGCGGCAACGCCCGAAGGGGTCAGCAACATCGCGGCGATCGGAGCGCTGCTCTATGGCCGCTATCTGTTCCTGTTCGAGGCGGCGGGGCTTGTCCTCCTCGTCGCGATGATCGGCGCCATCGTCCTCACGCATCGCGAACGCGGCGGCGTGCGCGGCCAGAACATCAGCCGCCAGGTCGCGCGCCGTCCTGACGAGGCGACGGTCAACGCGCGGCCCGAAGTGGGCAAGGGGGTGCAGCTATGATCGGCATCGAACACTATGTCGTCGTCAGTTCGATCCTGTTCGTGCTGGGCGTTCTGGGCATCTTCCTCAACCGCAAGAACGTGATCGTGATTCTCATGGCGATCGAGCTCATTCTGCTGGCGGTGAACCTCAATCTGGTCGCTTTCAGTGCGTTTCTGCATGACCTCACCGGCCAGATCTTCGCGATGTTTGTGCTGACCGTCGCGGCCGGCGAGGCGGCGATCGGCCTGGCCATCCTGGTCATCTATTTCCGTGGACGCGGCACGATCGCGGTCGACGACGTCAACCGGATGAAGGGGTAAGTTTCGTGGATTCGATCCTCTTCATCGTGTTCCTGCCCTTGCTGGCGGCACTCGTCGCCGGCCTGGGCAACCGCGCGCTCGGCAATATCGGCGCCAAGGTGATCACCACCGGCGCGCTGTTCGTGTCCTGCGCGCTGTCGTGGCCGATTTTCCTGGGTTTTCTGGGGGGTAGCGCCGAAGCGCATGTCGTGCCGGTGCTGCAATGGGTGCGCTCTGGCACGCTGTCGTTCGACTGGGCGCTGCGCGTCGATACGCTGACGGCGGTCATGCTGGTGGTCATCACCAGCGTTTCCGCGCTCGTCCACCTCTATAGCTGGGGATACATGGACGAAGACCCGGATCAGCCGCGCTTCTTCGCCTATCTCTCGCTGTTCACCTTCGCCATGCTCATGCTGGTGACGGCCGATAACCTCGTCCAGATGTTCTTCGGCTGGGAAGGCGTGGGCCTCGCCTCGTACCTGCTGATCGGCTTCTGGTTCAAGAAGCCCTCGGCCGGTGCCGCCGCGATCAAGGCCTTC
>JADLHU010000126.1 GCA_020848655.1 Novosphingobium sp. | reverse complement strand
GCGGACATCGGCCAGCACGCGGCCCAGCGCCACCACCCGTTCGGCACGCGCCGGATCGACCAGGATCTGCGGGCGCGACTGGTCCATGCAGGCAAAGACATCGTCCAGCGCGGCGACGCTGGTGGACACCACCAGATGCGTGCGCGCCTGCGCCGCGCGCAGATCGAGCCGTGACAGCGCGGCCAGTTCCGCCCCGCTTACGTGCGGGCAATCAACCAGCACCACCGCGCCCAGCGGCCGGGCATCATCATCAAGCAAGCCGGCCAGCCCCGCCGCTTTCACCACGCGGAACCCCGCCGCCGCCGCATCGTCGCGCATCTGGGCGCGCACGTGCGCGCGATCGGCGAAAACGGACAGCGCCAAGGCCACCGGCAATCCGGCGATCGCATCGGCGGGCGCGCCATAGGCGAAATCAGCTTGCGGCATCGAGAATCCCACTCCAGTTCGGACTTCGAACATGAGTAGAACAAAAAAGGTTCAAGTCAAGAATGCTTGTTCCACCGGCGTTCCTACGCCAGCCACCCCGCCAGTTCGCGGCGCACCAGTGTTTCCAGCATGGCCATGCCCGCCTCGCCAGCGTTGAGGCAGGCCAGCGCGGCGAAATGCGTGCCGCCGGCAGCTTGGAAAGCGTCACGCTCGCGAATCGCCAGTTCTTCCAGCGTTTCCAGGCAATCGGCGGAAAAACCGGGCGCCGCCACGGCCAGCCGCCGCGTGCCGCGCGCCACCTCCGCCGCGATCGCCGCGTCGGTTGCCGGTTCCAGCCACTTCGCCCGCCCGAAGCGCGACTGGAAGCTGACCGCAATGCGCAAGTCGGGCCAGTGCGGCGCCAGCGCCTGGGTCAGCAGGCGCGCGGTCTTGCGGCATTGGCAGTGATAGGGATCACCCAGGTGCAGCGTGCGTTCGGGCATGCCATGGAAGCTCAGCACCAGCACTTCGGGCGCGAAATCGAGCGCGGCCAACTGGCGGCCGGTGTCGGCGGCCAACGCGGCGATATGCGCGGGATCATCGAAATAGGGCGGCAGCGTGCGGATCGCCGGTTGCCAGCGCATCGCGGCCAGCGCGGCGCTGAGGGCGTCCATCGCCGAAGCCGTCGTCGCACCCGAATATTGCGGATAAAGCGGGGCGACAAGGATGCGATCGCACCCTTCCTGCTTCAGGCGCGCCAGTTCCGCCCCCAGCGCCGGATTGCCATAGCGCATCGCCCAACCGACGCGCACGCCCGCGCCCAGCCGCTGCTGAAGCGCGCCGGCCTGCGCGGCGGTGATCGCGGCAAGCGGCGAGCCTTGCTCGGTCCACACTTGCGCATAGGCATGCGCCGATTTGCGCGGCCGGGTGTTGAGGATTACGCCGTGCAGGATCGGCTGCCACAGCAGCGGCGGGATTTCCACCACGCGGCGGTCCGACAGGAATTCGGCCAGATAGCGCTTCACCGCCGCCGCAGTGGGCGCATCGGGCGTGCCGAGGTTGACCAGCAGCACGCCCAGGCCACCGGCTTTCACCGGGGGATGATCAGCCGGCAGATGCGAAACGGGCGCGGTCATATATCCTCCGAAAGCAGCGGCAGCTTGCGGAAACGCAAGCCCGTTGCCGACCACAGCGCGTTGGCGATCGCGGGCGCGACCGCGGCCACGCCCAGTTCGCCGGGATCGGCCGGATCAGCGTCGCTGGCGATGAACGCAACCTCTATGCCGGGGCAATCCGTCAACAAGGGCAGGGTCAGGTCGGCCAGTCGGCCCGTGGCGGGCAGGCCTTCGGCATATGTCGTGCTGGCGCCCAGCGCGAGGCCGATGCCGAAGATCAGCCCGCCTTCCACTTGCTGGCGCGCGATATCGAGATTGACGATGCGGCCGATGTCCACCGCCGCGCAGATCCGGTCCACCCGAACGCCGGTTTCATCGCGGCGCGCGGTGGCGACCACGGCGATGCGCCCCTCGCGCCCGCCGGCTGCGATCGTGTGGCAGGCCAGCCCCTGCCCGCTGGCATCGACGCCGCCGCCCCAGTTGGCCAGTGCCGCCACGCGTTGCAGGCATTCGACCAGGCGCGGGTCGTGGCCGAGCAGCGCGATACGATAGGCCAGCGGTTCCTGCCGGGCGTGGTGGGCCAGTTCATCGATGAAACATTCGTTGAAGAAGGCGGTATAGCCATGCGCGTTGCCGCGCAGCCGCCCGGTGGGCAATCCGATCGTGGCGGGCACATGTTCGACCAGCATGTGTTCGATCGCATAGGCCGGCACCGCCCCGGCCATGGCCAGCGGATCGAATTCTCCGGCGCTGTTGTCCATCGCGGCGCGCGCGGTCTGCCCGTCAAACAGGCGGCGGCCGAACTCGCGCGCGGTGGCGGGCAGCGCCAGCCGGGCCTTCCAGCCGACGACTTCTCCGGTTTGCGCGGTGCGCGCGGCCATGAAGGCGGACACCGGCGTGCGCGGCAGGCCCGCGACATGTTCCTGCCAGCGCGACCACATCAGTTGCACCGGCCGTTTCGTTTCGCGCGCGATCAGCGCCGCCTCGATCGCATGCTCATGTTCCAGCCGCCGATCGAAGCTGCCGCCGGCGGGCAGCGGATAAAGCACCACGTCGCGCAGGTCGATGCCCAGCGCTTCGGCCGCCGCCACCCGCGCCGCTTCTGGCGCCTGCGAGGCCAGCCACAGTTCCAGCTTGCCATCGGCCAGCCGCGCCGTGGCGCTGGCAGTTTCCAGCGTGGCGTGGAGCGCCGGCGCAACGTCATAGCGCCGCGCCAGCGAGAAATCGCGCGCCAGCACCGCGCCCGGATCGCCGGTGGCGTGAAGCTGGGTACCCTGGCCAAAGCGCAGCGCCTGATCGAGCGCGCCTTCGATGCGCGTGCTGTCGGCCCGGTGGTGCGCGTCGAAGCGGGGCAGCGCCATGGTCAGCGCGCGTTCCGCCGCCCACCAGGTGCTGGCGACGGCGGCCAGCCAGCGCTTGCCCTTTACGAAGGAGATCAGCCCGTCGATCCCGCGCGCCGCCTTTTCATCAAAGCCGGCCAGCGTGCTTTGCGCGATCGGGCCGTGGCGGATGGCGGCATAGACCAGATCGGGCAGCCGCACGTCGCCCGCGAACAGATAGCTGCCATCGACCTTGGCGGGCAGATCGAGCCGGGGATGAGGCGGCCGGGCCGCAGCGTCACCGGGCGCGGGCCGTTCGGCGGCGGGCCGGGCGCGCAACGGCGGCGGTGCGGGTGGGTCAAGCGTGGCGGCCTGCGCCGCCAACGCGCCGAAGCCCAGCCGCTTGCCGGCGTGGACGATGAAGCCGTCCTGCGCCTCGCACGCCTCCCAGGGCACGCCCCAGCGCGCCGCGGCGGCCATGGCCATAAGCGCCCGCGCGCTGGCGGCGGCGGCGCGGGCCGGTGCTTCATAGGCGGCGAGCGAGAGGCCATCGGCCGTGGCGGTGAAGCGTTCGCCCTCGGCGAAGCGACGGGTCAGAAGATCCTCGGGCGTATCGGCCAGCCAGGCAAAGGCCGGCATCCACAGATCGGCCCAACGGGCGGCAAGCGGCAGGTTGGCATAGTGCGCGCTGGCGGGCACTGGCTCCACCGCCACTTGCCGCCAGTCCGCGCCCAGTTCCTCGGCCACGATCTGCGGCAACAACGTGGTGATCCCTTGCCCCATTTCGAGTTGCGGCACGGCCACGGTGACGACGCCATCGGTGGCGATCGTGATCCAGGCGTCGAACGCGACTTCATCGGGCGCGGCCGAAAGCGGCAGCGGATAGCGGCGTGGGCGCAAGGCATAGCCCACCGCCAGCCCGCCTCCCGCCAGCGCCCCGATCAGCATGCCCCGACGCGACACCTGCATGTCAGGCTCCGTTGCGGAATTCTGAGATCACGCGCAGCCACGCCGACACGAAGCGCTCGCGCCCGGCCGCCACGGCCATCACTTCGCCTCGTCCAGCCAGTCCGCCACGCGCCGGGCGATCGCGGCGAAAGCATCGGCCTGCGGGCCTTCGCCGGCAGCGGGCGGCCGTCCCGCATCGCTGTCCTGCCGGATCGCAAGGTCCAGCGGCACGCGGCCCAGAAACGGATGGCCCATGGATCTGGCCGCCGCTTCCGCGCCGCCCTGCCCGAACGGATCGCTGATCTCTCCGCAGTGCGGGCAGGCATAGCCGGCCATGTTCTCGACCATGCCGATCACCGGCACCTGCGCCTGATCGAACAACTGGATGGCGCGCGTCGCGTCCATCAGCGCCAGATCCTGCGGAGTGGATACGATCACCGCGCCCGCCGGCTTGAAGCGCTGGAGCATGGTCAGTTGCACGTCGCCCGTGCCGGGCGGCAGATCGACGATCAGCACATCGACATCGCCCCATTCGGCGTCGACAAGCTGGGCCAGCGCATTGCCCGCCATCGGCCCGCGCCAGGCGATGGCCTGCCCCGGCGCGACGAGGTGCCCCATCGACAGCATCGGCACGCCCCAGGGGCTTTGCACCGGCAGCAGCTTCTTGTCGCGCGCCTGCGGGCGCTGCCCTTCGGTGGCAAGCAGGCGCGGCTGCGAAGGGCCGTAGATATCGGCATCGACCAGGCCGACCTTGCGCCCGGCGCGCGCCAGCGCCACCGCCAGGTTGGCCGACAGCGTGGACTTGCCGACGCCGCCCTTGCCCGATCCCACCGCGATGATGCGGCGCGCCGGGCCGGGCGCCGGGCGATCCGCGGTCATCGCCACGCGCACTTCGGTAACGCCGGGCTGGCCGCGCAGTGCGTCCTTCACCGCGATTTCCAGCTTGTCGCGCTCCAGCCGGTCCATCCCGGCCACGTCGATGACCAGCGTGGCGACGCCATCGGCCAGCCGCAGCGACTGCACCCGCTCGCGCGCCGATGGCGGCAAAGCCGCCCGCAAAGCCCCGTCATCGCCGCCCGTATCGCCGCTCATCTTCGCTCCCCATGGTGATGCCCTGCCCCCTAGCAGGGAAAAAGCGCCGGGAGGCACTGTTTTTGTCGGCGCGCTGTTCCTATAACGGTGGGATGAAAGCAATTGGAGGCGTGATCGCGCGCGGCGTTCTGGCGATGACCGGACGGCGCAGCCCCTGGAGCGGCGGTGGCGGAGGCGAACAAGATGCGCCAGGCGAACCCGGCGGCAATGCACCCGCCGGAAGCGGCGGCAGCGGTGAGCCTGAAGGGGGCGACACTCCGCCCGAGCCCCCGCGCGGGCCGCGCAACCCGTGGCTGCCTTCGGGCGAGGAACCACCGCGCCGTTCCGCCAGCATAGAAGACATCTTTCGCGGCAAGGACCAGCGCGGACAACGCGGCGGCCCCGGCGGTGGTGGCGGATTGGGCGGCGGATTTCCGCGCCTGCCGCAGCGCCCCGGCGGCAAAAGCTGGCTGCCGCTGATCGCCGGTGGCCTGGCGCTGGTCTGGCTGGGCACGACAACGACGCACATGGTCGGCCCCAAGGAACAGGGCATCGTCACCACGTTCGGCAAATATTCGCACACGATCGATCCCGGCGTCTCGCTGACGCTGCCCTGGCCGATCCAGAGCGTGGCGGTAACCGACGTGACCTCGATCAAGGTCTACACGATCCCCGAAGGCGAAGGCGAGAAGCTGATGCTGACGAGCGACCAGAACCTGGTCGATCTCAGCTATCTGGTGCGCTGGAACATCAAGAGCCTGAAGCTTTACACCTTCCAGTTGGACGATCCCGACGAAACCGTGCGCGAAGTGGCCGAAGCGGCGATGCGCGCATCGCTGGCCGAACTGCCGCTGCGCGATGCCATGGGCGGCGCCGGGCGCGCGATGATCGAAAAGAACGTGCGTTCGCGCATGCAGGCGGTGCTCGATGCCTATCGTTCGGGCGTGATCATCCAGGGCGTGGAAATCAAGAAGGCCGATCCGCCGACCAAGGTGATCTCGGCGTTCCAGCAGGTGACCGCCGCGCAGCAGGACGCGCAGCGCGATCTCAGCACCGCGCAGGCCTGGGCGCAGCAGTTGCTGGCCCGCGCGCAGGGCGATGCCGCCTCGTTCGACAAGGTCTATGAGCAGTACAAGCTCTCCCCCGAAGTCACCAAGCGGCGCATGTATTACGAAACGATGGAACGCGTGCTTGGCAACAACGACAAGATCATCATGGAAAACAAGGGCGTGACGCCCTATCTGCCGCTGCCCGACCTGCGCAAGAAGGCTGCGGAAGCGGTTCCGGCCCCGGCGCCCGCCCCCAGCCAGGCAGGAGGCCGCTGATGATGCTTATGACCCTGTGGAACGATCACAAGGCCAGCCTGATCGCGATCGGCGTCGCGGCGGTGGCGCTGGCGTCCAGCGTGATCATGGTGCCCGAAACCGAACAGGCGGTGATCGTGCGCTTCGGCGATCCCGAGCGCGTGATCAACGCCTTCCGGCCCAACACCGATTTCGGGCAGACCGGCGCCGGCCTTGTCCTGCGCATTCCCTTCGCGGAACGCGTGGTGCGAATCGACAAGCGCCTGCTCTCGGTCGACATGGAGCGCCAGCAGGTGCTGTCGACCGACCAGTTGCGGCTTGAAGTGGACGCCTATGCCCGCTTCCGCATCATCGATCCGGTGAAGATGGTGCGCACCGCCGGCACGACCGAACGGCTGGGCGAACAGCTCCGCCCGATCCTGACCTCGGTGCTGCGCCAGGAACTGGGCAAGCGCACCTTCCAGTCCTTGCTCAACGCCGAACGCGGCGCGGCGATGCGCCAGATCCGCGACGGGTTGGACCGCGAGGCGCGCGAATATGGCGC
>JADLHU010000125.1 GCA_020848655.1 Novosphingobium sp. | reverse complement strand
TTGAGGCAATCCTCACGAATCTCGAACAGCCACAGGTTCGGCGTCATCGCGCCGACATCCATGACGTGTGACCCCATGTTGAGCATGTGGTTGCAAATGCGCGTCAGCTCGGCGAACAGCACGCGCAAGTACTGCGCGCGGATCGGCACTTCGATGTTGAGCAGCTTCTCGATGGCCAGCACATAGGAATGCTCCATCGCCAGCGGCGAGCAATAGTCCAGCCGGTCGAAATAGGGCAGCGCCTGGAGATAGGTCTTGTGCTCGATCAGCTTTTCGGTGCCGCGATGCAGCAGCCCGACATGCGGATCGATGCGCTCGATGATCTCGCCGTCCAGCTCCATGACCATGCGCAGCACGCCGTGCGCGGCCGGGTGCTGCGGGCCGAAGTTGATCGTGTAGTTGGTGATGACCTCGTCGCCGGTGGTCGGCGACTCCTCGATCGCGAAACCGCTCATGCTCAGCTACCCTTCGGCGCGGGCGCGCCCGGCTCTTGCTTGCTGGTGGCCTCGGGCGCCGGCGCCCCGGCGCTCTGCTTGTCGGCCGCCGCTTCGTTCGCCTTGGCGCCGGCGCCGGTCTGGGCCGGCGTGTCGGTGGTCTTCGGCTGGGCGACAGGCGGCGTGGCGGGCGCTTTTTCGTCGCCCGGCAGCACGTACTGGGCGCCTTCCCACGGGCTCATGAAATCGAACTGGCGCAGATCCTGCGCCAGCTCGACCGGTTCGTAGACGACGCGCTTGTCCTCTTCGGAATAGCGCAGTTCGACATAGCCGGTGAGCGGGAAGTCCTTGCGGAACGGGTGCCCTTCGAAGCCATAGTCGGTCAGGATGCGGCGCAAGTCCGGGTTGCCGGCGAAGATCACGCCGTACATGTCGAACACCTCGCGCTCCAGCCAGCCCGCCACCGGCCACAGCGTGGTGACGGTGGGCACCGGGGTATCCTCGGCCGCCGTGACTTTCACCATGATGCGATGATTGCGCGTCAGCGAAAGCAGCATGTAGACCACTTCGAACCGCTCGGCCCGGCTGGGGTAATCGACCCCGGCGATCTCCATCAGTTGCTGGTATTCGTGATCGTCGCGCAACTGGCGCAGCGCATCCTCGATGGCATCGCGCGCCACGGTGATCACGATCTCGCCGTGCTCTTCCCTGGCGGCCACGACCTTGGCGCCCAGCGCCGCCGTCAGCGTATCCAGCACGCCTTCGTTCGAGCTGATGCGGGGAGCGGAGTGGAGAACCGTCATTGCCCCGCCCTCACCGCTCGACCGTGCCGACGCGGCGGATCTTGCGCTGCAACTGCATCACGCCATAGAGCAGCGCTTCGGCCGTCGGCGGGCAGCCGGGGATATAGATGTCCACCGGCACGATCCGGTCGCACCCGCGCACGACGCTGTAGCTGTAGTGGTAATAGCCGCCGCCGTTGGCGCAGCTGCCCATCGAGATGACGTACTTCGGGTCCGACATCTGATCGTAGACCTTGCGCAGCGCCGGGGCCATCTTGTTGCACAGCGTGCCCGCGACGATCATCACGTCCGACTGGCGTGGCGATGCGCGCGGCGCGGCACCGAAACGCTCCATGTCGTAGCGCGGCATGTTGACGTGGATCATCTCGACCGCGCAGCAGGCGAGGCCGAAGGTCATCCACCAGAGCGAGCCGGTGCGCGCCCACTGGAACAGTTCCTCGGTCGAGGTGACGAGGAAGCCCTTGTCGCCGATCTCCTGGTTGAGATCGGTGAAGAAAGCCTGGTCGGGCGGCGTGATCGCGCCCGTGGTGGCGAGATTGGCGGGGGGGGTAACGAGATTGCTCATTCCCAGTCCAAAGCTCCCTTTTTCCACGCATAGGCGAGGCCGATGGCCAGTTCGCCCAGAAAGACCATCATCGTGATCCAGCCCGGCCAGCCCGTCATGTCGAGCGAGACGGCCCAGGGAAACAGGAACGCGGCTTCAAGGTCGAAGATGATGAACAGGATCGCGACCAGATAGAACCGCACGTCGAACTGGCTGCGCGGGTCTTCGAACGCGGGAAAGCCGCATTCATACTCGCTCAGCTTTTCGGCATTGGGGTTGTTCGTGCCGGTAAGCCGCGACACGCCCATCGGCAGCAGCACGAGAACCGCGGACAACCCCAGCGCGATGACCAGGAAGATCAGGATCGGCAGATATTGGGAGAGGTCTACCAAGGGGCTGACTCGACTGTGAAAGGACGATTGAGGGCGCCCTAGTCCTGCCCAAGGCAAGGTGCAAGGGTCCGGTTGAACAGAGACGACACCTTCTTACATAGACAGAAGACGCCAGCTTGCCTTGACAGCGACGCTGGCCGGGTTTCCGCCACGCGCGAACATTCGATTGCGGCTCCAGATTGCTATTGCCGCAACGCAGCATTAAGCGAATCGACAAATTCTGTCCAACGCCAATAGAAAGGCAAAAAATACCATGGGCCAGATCTCCGCCAGCGATCCGATCGTCGTCCTGTCTTATGCGCGCACGCCGATGGGCGGGCTTTCCGGCGCCCTTGCCGATGTCTCCGCGCCGGACCTCGGCGCAACGGCGGTAAAGGCCGCGGTCGAGCGCGCGGGCGTTGCGCCGGAGGATATCGAGCGCATCTACATGGGCTGCGTGCTTCCCGCCGGGCTGGGCCAGGCCCCTGCCCGCCAGGCCGGGATCAAGGCGGGGCTGCCCGTCAGCGTGGAAGCGACGACGGTAAGCAAGGTCTGCGGATCGGGCATGCAGTCGGTGATCATGGCGGCAGAAGCGCTGGCCAGCGGCACGGCCGACCTGATCGTCGCGGGTGGCATGGAAAGCATGACCAATGCCCCCTACCTGCTGAAAAAGCACCGCGCCGGCGCGCGCGCCGGGCATGATACGGCCTATGACCACATGTTCCTCGATGGGCTTGAAGACGCCTACGAAGGCGCGTCGATGGGATCGTTCGCGCAGGCGCTGGCCGATGAATACCAGTTCACGCGCGAAGACCAGGACGCCTACAGCATCGAATCGCTGCGCCGCGCGCAGGATGCCATCGCCACGGGCGCGTTCGTGGCCGAAATCGCGCCGGTCACGGTCAAGTCCCGCGCCGGCGAAGTGGTGGTCGATACCGACGAACAGCCCGGCAAGGGCCGCCCCGACAAGATCCCCACGCTCAAGCCCGCCTTCGCCAAGGACGGCACGATCACCGCCGCCAGCTCCAGCTCGATCTCCGACGGAGCCGCCGCCGTGGTGTTGACGCGCGCCAGTTCGGCCGCAGCGCAGGGGCTTGCCCCGGTCGCGCGGATCGTGGCGCTGGCCGCCCATGCACAGGAACCGCGCCGCTTCGCCGTCGCTCCGAAGGGCGCGATCGAAAAGGTGCTGGCCGGCGCGGGCTGGACGGTGGCCGATGTCGACCTGTTCGAAATCAACGAGGCCTTCGCCTGCGTCGCCATGTTCGCGATGCACGATCTTGGCATCCCGCATGACAAGGTCAACGTCCATGGCGGTGCGACGGCGCTGGGCCACCCCATCGGCGCTTCGGGCACGCGGATCATCACCACGCTGATCGGCGCGCTGCAGCGCAAGGGCCTGAAGCGCGGCGTCGCCAGCCTGTGCATCGGCGGCGGTGAGGCCACGGCGGTGGCGATCGAACTGATCTGAATCAGGGCAACCGGCGCGCCACACCCGCGGGCAATCGGGCCTTCGGGTTACGGCGCGCCGACACCCCACAGGCGGTTTTCCGCCACGAACCCGATGTGGCCGGCCACGTCGAGACGGCACCAGCCGGCATCGCAATCGCCCAGCTTGCCGACGACGCCCGGTTCCAGCCGCCATAGCAGATGCGCTTCGGCCGTGCCTTTCTGGCGCATTTCGGCCAGCCCGCCGCCGCGCACGATCGCGCCGCGCGTGCGGCTGAGGAAGCGCGCCAGGATCCAACCGCGCGCGCCATCGGGATCTTCCACCAGTCGCCAGCCTTCGCTGCGCCGGACGACGCGCACGGGCAGCAGCGGTTGGCGATAGACCCAGGCGATGCGATAGCTTTCGGCGGGGCCGACGCGCATGTTGACCTCGTCCGCGCGGATCGAGGCCCAGTAGGGCACGTCCTCGTCCTGCGCGGCGGCGGGAATGGCCGCCACGAGGAGGAACAGGCAGACGGCACGGCTGAGACTCGCGAACATGCCCCTCAATAGCGTTGCCGCGCTTGAAGCTTCAAGGCCGCTTGACCATCGGGCCGGCCGAGGCGAAGCATGGTGCCCGCCATGACCATCGTTACCGACACCCCGCCCGGCCGCCGCGTTGCCGGAAAACCGCGCGTCTTCGTCACGCGCCGGCTGCTGCCCGCGACCGAGGCGCGCATGCGCGAACTGTTCGACGTTTCGCTGAACGCCGACGATATTCCGCTCGACCGCGCGGCGCTAGTCGCGGCGATGCGCGATGCCGACGCGCTGGTGCCCACCGTGACCGACCGCATCGACGCCGCGATGATCGCCGAGGCGGGCGACCGGCTGGGCCTGATCGCGAGCTTCGGCGCAGGCACCGATCATATCGACCTGCCCGCCGCCCGCGCGCGCAAGATCATCGTCAGCAACACGCCCAGCGTCTTCACCGAAGACACCGCCGACACCGCGCTGGCGCTGATCATCTGCGTGCCGCGCCGCTTCGCGCAGGGCGAGCGCATCCTACGCGACGGGGCATGGCAGGGCTGGGGACCGGCGGTGCTGCTGGGCCATACCGTTTCCGCCAAGCGGCTGGGCATCGTCGGCATGGGGCGGATCGGGCAGGCGGTGGCGCACCGCGCGCGCGGTTTCGGCATGGACGTGGTCTATCACAACCGCCACCGCCTGCCCGCCGCGCTGGAAAACATGCTGTCGGCGCGGTTCGAACCCGATCTCGACCGGCTGGTCGCCGAAGCCGACATCCTGACGCTGCATTGCCCGTCCAGCCCCGAGACGCACCACATCATCAGCGCCGCGCGCATCGCTGCGATGAAGCCCACGGCCTGCCTGATCAACACCGCGCGCGGCGATCTGGTCGATGAAACGGCGCTGATCGCGGCGCTGGAAACGGGCCGCATCGCCGGCGCGGGGCTGGACGTGTTCCAGGGCGAACCGGCGATCGCGCCGCGCCTGCTGGCGCTGCCCAACGTCATGCTCATCCCCCACCTTGGCAGCGCCACCTTCGAAGGACGCGGCGCGGCGGGCGACAAGGTGATCGCCAACATCCGCTTCTGGGCCGATGGCCATCGCCCGCCCGACCAGGTGCTCGAAGGCTGGCTGTAGCGCCCCTGCCCGCTTGTGCGGCGCGTGCCACTTGCTCTAGAGCGGCACGCTCAGGAAGCGCGCTGTTCCAGTGGACCGGCCGCGCGGGGGAGGATTTCAGACCGATGCGCAAAGCGACTGCATGCGCCGTTCTCGCCATGGCGCTGGCTATGCCGGGCGCGGCATTCGGACAGGACGGCCAGATCGACGTGGCCGATACCGGCGATACCGCCTGGGTCCTCGTCTCCTCGGCGCTGGTGCTGCTGATGGCGATGCCGGGCGTGGCCTTGTTCTATGGCGGCCTCGTCCGCGCCAAGAACTTCCTGTCGGTGCTGGTGCAGTGCGGCGCGATTGCCGCCATGGCGTCGCTGCTGTGGATCATCACCGGCTACACGCTGGCGTTCGGCACCGTCGGTTCGGGCTGGCTTTCGGGCTGGCTGGGCGGCGGCAATGCCTGGATGCTTATAAACCTGGGCAATCTGCGCGAAGGGCTGACGATTCCCGAAAGCACGTTCGCGCTGTTCCAGATGACGTTCGCCGCGATCACGCCCGCGCTGATGGCCGGCGCCTGGGCCGATCGCGCGCGGTTCGGCTGGGTCATGGGCTTCTGCGCGCTGTGGAGCCTGATCGTCTATGCGCCCGTCGCGCACTGGCTGTGGGGCGGCGGCTGGCTGACCACGCGGCTGGGGGCGCTGGACTTCGCGGGCGGCATCGTCGTCCACACCACGGCGGGCGTTTCGGCGCTGGTCGTGGCGGTGCTGCTGGGCCGCCGCCAGGGCTTCCCGCGCACGATGATGCTGCCGCACAGCCCCTCGCTGACGATGGTCGGCGCGGCGCTGCTCTGGGTCGGCTGGTTCGGCTTCAACGGCGGTTCGGCGCTGACCGCCAACGACGATGCCGCCTCGGCGATCATCAACACCCACGCCGCCGCCTGCGCCGCCGCGCTGGCCTGGCTGGCGATCGAACGCTTCACCGTGGGCAAGCCCACCAGCATCGGCTTCGCCACCGGCGCCATCGCGGGCTTGGCCACGGTCACGCCGGCGGCGGGGTTCATCTCTCCGGGCGCGGCGATCCTGTTCGGGCTGATCGCCTCGGGCATCTGCTATCCGATGATCCAGTTCGTGAAGCACAAGCTGGAAATCGACGATTCGCTGGATGTCTTCGCCGTGCACGGCGTGGGCGGCATGGTCGGTTCGGTGCTACTGGCCGTGTTCCTGGCGCCGGCGCTGGGCGGCACGGGCTATGCCGAAGGCATGGGCCTGGGCAGCCAGTTGACCGCGCAACTGGGCGCGATCGGCGTGGTGGCAGCATGGTCCGCGATCGCCAGCGCGATGATCGCGGTGATCGTCTCCACGCTGATGCCGATGCGCGTGAGCGAGGATGCCGAGCGCGAGGGCCTCGACATCGCCAGCCACGGCGAACGCGCCTGGGAATTCGACTGACCCTGCGGGGTTCTTGTTCGCATGAATCGAACGGCCGGCGACGCCCTGGGGCGCGCCGGCCGCGAAACGCAAGGCCCCGGGGGCGTCAGTCGCCGGTCAGGATGCGGTCGACCAGTTGCTTCACCGTGGGGGTGAAGTTGTTCGAATAGAACGGGTCCTGCTTGAAGCGATAGGCCGCGTGCCCCGCGAACATCAGGTTGTCTTCCACCGGCTGGCCGTGGGCGATGTCCTGCAAGGTCTTCTGGATGCAGAAGCTGCGCGGATCGGCGAGGCGCCCGGTGGTGTAATCGTCATGGTCCTTCCACGACGAGAACCCGCAGTGCGACAGGCAGCCCATGCAATCGGTCTGATCCTTGCGGATCATGTCGCGTTCCTCGGGGCTGACGAAGATGATCGTGTCATCCGGGGTGCGCAGCCCTTCGGTGAAGCCCTGCCCGGCCCAGCCGCGCGCGCGATCGAGATCGCGCGGCGTAACCCAGAAGTTCTTGCCGCGCACGCCGACATCAAGCTGCACGGTATGCTCGCCCGCCTCGACCTTGGAATAGGGCACCTGCCGTTCGGAGCGCGCCTCAAGGCTGCGCAGGAAGCGCGTGCGCACCGCCGAGGAATAGAACCCCGTGGGCGAGAAGCGGTGCAGCAGCACGTCGCCCGGTTCCAGGTCGCGCAATGCGTCCTTCCAGCCTTGCGGGATCGGGCTTTCGTGCGTGAGCAGCGGGCGCGTGCCGAACTGGAAGGCGATGCTGCCCAGTTCCGGGTTGTCGATCCAGTTTTCCCATTCGCGCAGGAACCACACGCCGCCGGCCATCACGATCGGCACGCTGTCCGATACGCCTTCGGCGCGCATCGTGTCGCGCAGCGCCTTGACGCGGGGATAGGGATCTTCCGGCTTCAGCGGATCTTCGGCGTTGGACAGGCCGTTGTGCCCGCCTGCCAGCCACGGGTCTTCATAGACCACGGCCGCCATGAGTTCGGACACCTTGTGATAGGCGCGCTTCCACAGCGCCCGCCAGGCGCGCGCGGAGCTGACGATCGGCAGGTAGTTCACGTTGAAGCGCGCCGCGATCTCGCTCAGGCGATAGGGCATGCCCGCGCCGCAGGTGACGCCCGCGATCATGCCGCGCGTCTTTTCCAGCACGCCTTCGAGAATCGGCTGCGCGCCGCCCATTTCCCACAGTACGTTGATGTTGATCGCGCCGTTGCCGCCCGACAGGTCATGCGCGCGGCGCACCTGCTCGACCGCGCCGTCGATGCCATAGCGGATAAGCTGCTCGTGCCGTTCGCGCCGGGTCAGCTCCTTGTAGATTTGCGGAATGATCTTGCCTTCCGCGTCATAGCTGTCGGCATTGACCGCGCTGACCGTGCCGATGCCGCCGGCCGCCGCCCAGGCGCCCGAACTGGCGTGGTTCGTCGCCGAAACACCCTTGCCACCCTCGATCAGCGGCCAGACTTCGCGCCCGCCATAGAGGATCGGCTTGAGACCCTTGAAGCTCATTCTAGACAATCTTTCCCCTCGGCCCTTCGGCCCATGCACAATCGGCGCGGCTATTGCCCGGCCGTCGCGCGCGTGGCCTGCTGGCAGGGCCGTATCGCGGATGGCGCGGGGGCCGCACCCGCAGCCTCGAACTGCGCGTAATACCCTTGAAGTTCCGGCTTACGGACAAATTGCGTCAAACGAAAGCCCACAGCGGCGAATTCGCAGAACAGCAGCGCCGGCGGCGTGCCGTTCTGTCGGTCGCGCGGTCGACATCGACCACGATCACCTTGCCGCCGGGGCGCAGCGCCGGCCGCAGCCGCCACAGGAAGGCATAAGGTTCGGCCACTTCGTGATACATGTGGACCAGGAAGATGCGATCGAACGAGGCCGGCGGCAGGCCCGGATCATCGGGGGTGCCCAGCTTGATCGACACGTTGTCGAGCCGCTCGCGCTCGACCCGCGCGCCCAGCCGTTCCAGCGCCAGCCGATCGATATCCTGCCCCAGCACGCGGCCCTTGCGCCCGACGCGCACGGCCAGGCGGACGGTGTAATAGCCCTCGCCCGCGCCGATGTCGGCCACGGTCATGCCTTCGCTGATCGCGGCCAGGTCCATGACCGTCGCCGCCTCGTTCACGCTGTCGCGCTGCACTTCGGTGGAAAACGACTTCAGGCCCGGCTTGGTCACGGGCCGGTCCGCATGCGGAAATTCGCGCGCGGTCACGGGGCGGGCCGGCTCGTCCTTCTTGCTGCCCTGGCAGCCGGCGAGCAGCGCCAACCCCATCAGCAGGGCGGCGGTCGATCTCAATCGACGTCCTCCACGGCCACCTTCTCGCCGGTCACGCGCTGCGACAGGGCCGCCGCCATGAAGGAATCGAGATCGCCATCCAGCACATCGTCGGGCGACGTGGATGTCACGCCGGTGCGCAAGTCCTTCACGAGCTGATAGGGCTGGAGCACGTAGGAGCGGATCTGGTGGCCCCAGCCGATTTCGGTCTTGGCCGCATATTCGCCCGAAGCCTCGGCCTCGCGCTTGGCCAGTTCCGCCTCGTAGAGCCGCGCCTTCAGCATGCTCATCGCGGTGGCGCGGTTCTTGTGCTGCGAACGGTCGTTCTGGCTGGCGACGATGATGCCGGTGGGCACGTGCGTGATGCGCACCGCGGAATCGGTGGTGTTGACGTGCTGCCCGCCCGCGCCCGAAGCGCGGTAGGTATCGATCTTGAGGTCCGATTCCTTGATCTCGATGTCGATGTCGTCATCGATCACCGGATAGACCCACACGCTCGAAAAGCTGGTGTGGCGGCGCGCCGAACTGTCATAGGGGCTGATCCGCACCAGGCGATGCACGCCGCTTTCGGTCTTGGCATAGCCATAGGCGTTCTCGCCCTTGATCAGCAGCGTCGCGCTTTTGATCCCGGCCTGTTCGCCGCAGTGGTAATCGACCAGTTCCACCTTGTAGCCATGGCGTTCGGCCCAGCGCGTGTACATGCGCTGCAGCATTTCCGCCCAGTCCTGGCTTTCGGTGCCGCCGGCCCCGGCGTGGACTTCCAGATAGGCGTCGTTGGCGTCGGCCTCTCCGGCCAGCAGCGCCTGCACCTTGTCGGCATCGGCGCGCGCGGAAAGCGCGGCCAGCGTCGCCAGGCCTTCCTCGACGGTCGCATCGTCGCCCTCGGCCTCGCCCAGTTCGATGAATTCCACCGCGTCGCTCATTTCCGAGCTGATCTGGTTGACCGTGCCCACCGCCGCATCAAGCCGCCGCCGTTCGCGCATGACGGCTTCGGCGGCCTTGGGATTATCCCACAGCTTGGGGTCCTCGACGCGCGCGTTCAGCTCGTCGAGACGGCGCAGCGCGCGATCCCAGTCCAGGAACTTGCGGACGAGCGCGAGCGCCGCCTCGATCCGGTCGATATGGGCCTGCCCTTCGGCACGCATGATGCTTGAACTCCGTAGTCATGCGGCATGGCCGCTCGCGGCCCCGCTTAGCGCAAGGACCGCGATTGTAAAGCTGGTCGGGAAATCGAAGGCGGCCGCCGCCTACCGAACCGGGCGCCGCACCGGACGCAGCGCGCGCACCGCCTGCAAGGTCAGGCGCACGTGATCGCGATAGTCGAGATCGGAATGGACGAAGGTGATCCGCCCGCCCGGCGCGATGACATAGCTGGTGCGCCCGGTCAGCCCCGTGGGCAGGCGCGCCGCCGCACCGGGGGGCAGGCCGCGCGGATCGAGCGCCGCGTCATAGCCGCGGATGATCGCCGGCGTGGCGACGCCGACGGCGAACTTGCTGCCGCAGGCTTCGGTCGAGAAGCGCTGCAACGTGGGCAGGTCATCGGCCGAAAGCCCCAGCACCGTGGCGCCGGCGGCGGCGAACTGGTCATGCGCTTCGGCGAAGGCGCGCGTTTCCAGCGTGCATCCTTGCGTGAACGCCTTGGGATAGAAATAGAGCACCACCGGCCCGTGGCGCAGCGCATCGCGCAGCCGGAAAGACAGCACCTTGCCCGCCAGCGCGCCTTGCGTGGCGAAATCGGGCGCGCGGGCGCCCACGGGCAATTCGGCTTTGACAGCGGCGGGAACCGCCAGGGCAAGAGCCATCGACAAGATGGAAGGAAGCGCGCGCATGCGGCCTGTCTGGCCCTGCGGCACACGCCTGTCCAGCCCTATCGGGCCGGGCTTGGCGGTTTACAGATGCGATGAAGATGCTAGCGAAGCGGCATGACCAGCACCCCGATCGACCGCCCGCGCCGCAGTGCGCTGTTCCTGCCGGCCTCCAACGCCAAGGCCGTGGCCAAAGCGCGCACCCTGCCCGCCGACGTGGTGATCCTCGACCTCGAAGACGCCGTCGCCCCTGAACTCAAGGACGAAGCGCGCGCCGCCGCCGTGGCGACCGTGCGCGAAGGCGGCTTCGGCGGCCGCGAAGTGGCGATCCGCGCCAATGGCATCGATACGCCCTGGGGCGCGGCGGACCTGGCCGCCATCGCGCAGTCGGGGGCCGATGCGGTGCTCGTGCCCAAGGTGTCCTCGCCCGCAGACATCGCGCGCTATCACGCCGCCCTTTCCGCCGCGCCCGCTTCGCTGCAGCTTTGGGCGATGATCGAGACATGCGCCTGCATCGCGCAGCTTGATGCCATCGCCGCCACCGCACGCGACACGCGCCTGTCGCTGTTCATCGTGGGAACCAATGATCTGGCCAAGGACATGCGCGCGCGGCTGACCCCGGATCGCACGCCGGTCCTGCCGATCCTGTCGCTTGCCGTGGTGGCGGCGCGCGCGCATGGCGTCGGCATCCTCGACGGGGTGTGCAACGAATTTCGCGATCTCGACGTGTTCCGTGCCGAAGCCGATCAGGGCCTGCTGTTCGGTTTCGACGGCAAGTCGCTGATCCACCCCGCCCAGGTCGATCCCTGCAACGACATCTTTTCCCCCGGCGAAGCGGAAATGGCCAGGGCGCGGGCAATCATCGCCGCCTTCGCGCTGCCCGAAAATGCCGGCAAGGGCGCGATCCAGGTGGATGGGCGCATGGCCGAACTGCTGCATCTGGAACAGGCCAAGCGGCTGGTCGCCATCGCCGCCCGGATCGCCGCCGCAAGCTGACGGCGCGCCTTCGCACCGGCGCGGTCAGGGACCGATATAGCCGACCGTTCCCTGGAACGGATCGGGCGAATCGGCCTTCCAGCGCACCGATCCCAGCGGCCGCTCAAGCAGTCGGCGAACCGGGCTGCCATCGCGGTTGCGATTGTACGATCCGGCCAGCGCCTGCAGATCGAATTCGGCCTGGGTATAGCGATCGCGCGTGCGCAGGTAATCGCCCCAGGTCGGGCACTGGTAGCGTTCGACCCAGATCGCCGGATTGGCGATATCGCGTGAGATCGACCAGTCGAGCACGCCCATACGCTTGCGCGCGCGCTGGAGCTTCATCATCACATCGTAGAATTCGCGCGCGCGCTCGGGATCGACATCATATTCCACCTCGATCGACACCGGGCCGGAGCGCAGCGTCAGCGCCAGCGCCACGTGCGGTTCGTGCCCCAGATCGATCGAGGCGTTGTCGACCTGCTCGTCGCGCCGCAGCGGCATAACCAGGCCCACCACGGTCGTCAGGATCGCTGCCCCGCCCGAGGCGATGAACGCCACGCTGACCCCATGCGCGGCGGCGACTTCGCCCCACAACCATGCGCCGATGCCGATTCCCCCCGTCAACGCGGCGGTGAACAGCGAAAGCGCCCGCGCCGTGACCCAGCGCGGCGCGGACAACTGCACCGAGACATTGAGCAGCGCCACGGTCAGGATATTGCAGACGCCCACCACGAACAGCGCGATGCAGGTCAGCACCAGGGAATGGCTGAGGCCGACGACGATCAGCGACGATCCCGTGCCGATTGCCAGCAGGCGCACCGCCGCTTCGGTTGACAGCCGGTCGCGCACGTCGCCGACGAACAGTGCGCCCAGCACCGCGCCGATGCCCGTCGCCCCCAGCAGCACGCCGAACACGCCCGCGCCGCCGTGCAGCAGGTCGCGCGCGGCCAGCGGGGCAAGCGCCGATCCCGTCGCGCCGGCCAGCCCGAACAGGAACGATCGTGTCAGCACCGTGCGGATCGAAGGCGAATGCAGCGCATAGCGCGCGCCCGAAATGATCGCGCGGTCCATCCGTTCCGGCGGCAGGCGCGACGCGATATGCTTGCGCCGCCACATGAAGAACGCGAGCCACAAGGGGATATAGAACAGCGCGTTGATCGCGAAGGCCGCCTTGGCCCCCACCGCCAGCACGACGAAGCCGCCGATCGCCGGGCCGAAGCTGCGCGCGACGTTATAGCTGATCGTGCCCAGCGCGATGGCCGCCGGCACGTGTTCGGGCGATACCTGCTCGCTGATCGAAGCCTGCCACGATGGGCTGTAAAGCGCCACCCCGCCGCCGATCAGCACGCAGAACAACAGCAGCATCCACGGCGTGGTCAGGTCCATGAAGGCCAGCGTGGTCAACACCGCGCCGCAGATCGACGAGAACCCCAGGCCGACGAGCGCGATACGGCGCCGGTCGAACATGTCGGCGATCGCGCCGGCGGGCAGCGCCACAAGCATCAGCGGCAGCATCATCGCGGTCTGCACCAGCGCCACCATGCTGGCGGACGAACTGATGCGGGTCATTTCCCACGCCGCGCCCACGCCCAGGATCAACTGCCCGAAGTTCGAAATGACGCTGGCCGACCAGATCGTGCGGAACGTGCGCTCCCGCAGCGGGGCAAAGGCGCCACTGCGCGCCCGATCGCCCGCGTCCGCAGTTGCCGTCATGAAAATCCCCTTGGTGGCGTCGTCGTCGATGTCTACCGGGCCGTGCCCGAGGTCAAGCCACGCGGCAACCGGGAACACGCTCCGCCGTGCGCAAAATGCGATCCCCCTTGCGCCGAAATCACGGAAATCCGCCATAAATTCTGGTGCATGCGCACGCGATCGGCGCTAGCCTGCGCGCGGTTCCAATGTCCCGAGGGAGCAGGATCAGGTGTCAGGCGTTCTGGAAGACGCGGTTCTCGGCAGCGCACGCGCCAGCGGCGACAACCGGAAGCGTGCCATCGGCCGGCGGCTGACCATCTTGAACCGGCTGTTCCGCAACAATTTCGATCGGCTCGCCGCCCGGCTCAACGTCACGCGATCGCAGTGGTCTATGATCGCGGTGGTCAATCGCCAGCCCGGCGCGACGCAGCGCACGATCGCCGAAGCGCTGGAAATGTCGGAAGCCTCCGCGGGGCGACTGATCGATCGGCTTTGCGTAGATGGACTGCTGGAGCGCAAGGACCGCGACGACGATCGCCGCGCCCGCGCGGTCTACCTGACCGAAGCCGCCGAACCGCTGCTGGCCAGGCTGGCCGAACTGGCCGCCGTGGCCGAGGAACGCACGTTCCAGGGCTTTTCCGAAGACGAACTGCAAACCCTCGGCGAATTCGTCGACCGGCTTTATGCCAATGCCCTGAAGGGCTGAACCGCCCCCACAAACAGGAAAAGGGCGGCGCCGGGCGCCGCCCTTTCATTCGGGCCGCAAGCGTTGGCGACCGCTGGGCAATCAGCGCCCGTGGATCACCTGCGACTTGGTCAGCGAGCTGGTGAGCTTGCCTTCCACGTCCGACAGCGTGGAAACGGGGACCGTGATCAGCCGGTTATCCAGGATGACCTGCGGATTGCCATCGCGCGTCATGCTGTAGACCGCAGCGATGCGGCGGCCGTCGCTACCATAGATCATCTTGCCGGGCTTGGCGACGACGGTGGTGGCAGCGGCTTCGACGGTGGCGCTGACCGGCTGCGTGGCTTCGGTCGCGAAAACCGAAGCCGGCGCGGCAACGGCGGACATCACGGCGAATGCGGCAAGCGTAGCGAATGTCTTCATTTCAAACTCCAGAATTGCTGCGGGCCGACAAATCGCCCGTTGAACCCTAACCTTGGTTAGAATCCGCGCGTTGTCCAATGAAATTGCTGCAACTGCACACGCAAATGCCGCAAGTGCAGCATTCGGCGCGGGCCAGCCGTCAGGTGTTTTCGCCAATGTCCGCAGGCTGGCGCCGCGACAGATTGGTCCGCATCCGCTCCAGCACGTCCATGACCATGGTGCGCTCGTCGGCGGAAACGCCGTCCAGCGCCTCTTCATAGGCCTCGCGCGCCAGCGGCTTGAGCTGTTCGAGCAGGTCCAGCCCCTTGTCCGTCATGAACAGGCGCCAGGCCCGGCGGTCCGCCGGATCGGCCCGCCGTTCGACCAGTTTCGCGTCCTGCAACCGATCGATCATGCGGCCCAGCGTGATCGGTTCCACTTCCAGCAGTTCGGCCAGCCCGCCCTGGTTGATACCGCGGTTACGGACCAGCAGCGTCAGGACCTGCCACTGTGGCCGCGTCACGCCGATGCCGCGCGCGCGCGCATCGAAGCTGCGCCGCAGCAGGCGCGAAACCTGCCCCATCATGCTGCCGATGTTCTCGTCCATGCCCGGGGGATAGTCGCAACGGCAAGGGCGATCCAGCCATAATGGCGCGCGGTTTCGCGCTGCTTTCCGATCAGTCCAGCGCGGCCACTTGCGCCAGGATACGCGCGGCGTGTTCCCGGCGGCAGATCAGCAGGTCGGGCAGGTACGTGTCCTTGCGGTTGTATACCAGCGGGCTGCCGTCGATGCGGCTGGCGTGGAGGCCATGCGCCAGCGCCACGGCGACAGGCGCGCAGCTATCCCATTCGTACTGCCCGCCGGAATGAAGGTAGATATCGGCCTCGCCCCGAACCACCGCCATAGCCTTGGCCCCGGCGCTGCCCATCGGCATCAGTTCGGCGCCCAGCACTTCGGCCACGGCGGTGGCTTCGCGCGCCGGGCGCGTGCGGCTGACGACCATGCGCAGCCGCTCCGGGGCGGGTGGCACCGCCACCGGCCGGTCGCTGCGCAACACCACGCCCAGCCCCGGCAGCGCCACCGCGCCGGCGCTGGCCACGCCATCGATGGCAAGGCCGACATGCACCGCCCAGTCGCTGCGTTCCTCGCCATATTCGCGCGTGCCGTCGACCGGATCGACGATCCACACGCGGCGCTTGCCCAGGCGTTCCTCGGTGTCGCTGCTTTCCTCGGACAGCAGGCCGTCATCAGGCCGCTGTTCGCGCAAGGCATGGACAAGGAACTGGTTGGCGGTGGCATCGCCCGCCTTGCCCAGCGCCTTTGGTGACAGCACCCCCGAATCGCGCACCTGGATCAGCAGCCTGCCCGCGACATCCGCGAGGTGCGCGGCGAGTTCGGCATCGCTCATCGCCATCACGCGTCACCCAGCAGCGTATCGACGATCAGCGTCGCGGCGTCCTCGGGCGTGATCCTGGTGGTGTCGATGCGAATCTCGGGGTTCACCGGCGCCTCGTAGGGGCTGTCGATGCCGGTGAAGTTCTTGAGATCGCCCGAGCGCGCCTTCTTGTAGAGGCCCTTCACATCGCGTTCCTCGGCCACGCTCAGCGGCGTGTCGATGAACACTTCCACGAACTCGCCCTCGGGCAGCATCTTGCGCACCAGTTCGCGCTCCGCCTTGAAAGGGGAAATGAACGCGGTGATGACGATGAGACCGGCGTCGGCCATCAGCTTCGCCACCTCGCCCACCCGGCGGATGTTCTCGATGCGGTCCGCCTCGGTAAAGCCCAAGTCCTTGTTCAGCCCATGGCGCACGTTGTCGCCATCGAGCAGGAAGGTGTGCCGGTTCATCCGGTGCAGCTTCTTCTCGACCAGGTTGGCGATGGTCGACTTGCCCGAGCCGGACAGGCCGGTGAACCACAGCACCGCCGGCTTCTGGTTCTTGAGCGCGGCATGCGCCTCGCGGCTGATGTCGAGCGCCTGCCAATGCACGTTCTGCGCGCGCCGCAGCGAGAAGTGCAGCATGCCCGCCGCCGCCGTGGCGTTGGTGATCTTGTCGATCAGGATGAACCCGCCCAGCGTGCGGCTGTCGGCATACGGTTCGAACACGATCGGCTTGTCGGTGGCCAGTTCGGCCACGCCGATGGCGTTCAGTTCCAGCGTCTTGGCCGCGACATGTTCCATCGTGTTGACGTTGACCGTGTACTTGGGCGCATGGACGGTGGCCGAAACCATCTGCGTGCCCAGCTTCAGCCAGTATCCCCGGCCGACCTGCAAGGGCTGGTCGTTCAGCCACACCACCGTCGCTTCGAACTGATCGGCCACTTGCGGCGGATTTTCCGCGATCGAGATCACATCGCCGCGCGAACAGTCGATCTCGTCGGCGAAGCACACCGTCACCGACTGGCCGGCGGTGGCCTGATCGAGATCGCCGCCCAGCGTGACAATGCGCGTCACCGTGCTGGTCTTGCCCGAAGGCAGCACGCGCACCGCATCGCCCGGCTTGACGCTGCCCGTCGCGATCAGCCCCGAAAAGCCCCGGAAATCAAGGTTCGGGCGATTCACCCACTGCACCGGGAGGCGGAACGGCCGGGTGCCGTCGGCGGCGCTGTTGACCTCGACCGTTTCGAGATGCTCGATCAGGTTGGGGCCGGTGTACCAGGGCGTGTTCGCCGACGGGCCGATGATGTTGTCGCCCTTGAAGCCAGAGATCGGCATGGCGGTGAAGCTGTCGATGCCGATCGAGCGGGCGAACTCGGCATAGTCGGCCACGATCGTGTCAAACACCGCCTGGCTATACTCCACCAGGTCCATCTTGTTGACCGCCAGCACGATGTTCCTGATGCCGATCAGGTGGCACAAGTACGAATGCCGCCGGGTCTGCACCAGCACGCCCTTGCGCGCATCCACCAGGATCACGGCCAGATCGGCGGTGGAGGCGCCCGTCACCATGTTGCGCGTGTACTGTTCATGCCCGGGACAATCGGCGACGATGAACTTGCGCTTCTCCGTGTTGAAGAAGCGGTACGCGACGTCGATGGTGATGCCCTGCTCGCGCTCGGCGGCAAGGCCATCGACCAGCAGCGCGAAATCGATGTCCTGCCCTTGCGTGCCGACCTTCCTGGAATCGGCCTCAAGGCTGGTGAGCTGGTCCTCGAAGATCATCTTCGAATCGTACAGCAGCCGGCCGATCAGCGTGGACTTGCCGTCATCGACGCTGCCGCAGGTGATGAAGCGCAGCATCGTCTTGTGCTGGTGCTGGTCAAGATAGGCGTCGATGTCCTCAGCGATCAGGTCGTCGACGACATAAACGGGTTCGTTGGTGGTGCCGTCCGTCATCAGAAGTACCCCTCCTGCTTCTTTTTCTCCATGCCTGCCCCGCCCGCGTCCTTGTCGATGGCGCGGCCCTGGCGTTCGGAGGTGGTGGTCAGCAGCGTTTCCTGGATCACTTGCGGCAGCGTCCCGGCTTCGCTTTCCACCGCGCCGGTCAGGGGATAGCAGCCCAGCGTGCGAAAGCGGATCGAGCGCATCACCGGCACTTCGCCCGGCAGGAGCGGGAAGCGATCGTCATCGACCATCAGCAGCATCCCGTCGCGCTCCACCGTGGGGCGCAAGGCCGCGAAGTAGAGCGGCACGATCGGGATGTCGTTGAGCTGGATGTATTGCCACACGTCCAGTTCGGTCCAGTTGGAGATCGGGAAGACACGGATGCTCTCGCCCTTGTTCTTGCGGGCGTTGTAGAGGTTCCACAGTTCCGGGCGCTGGTTCTTCGGGTCCCAGCCGTGGCTGGCGGTGCGGAACGAGAAGATGCGCTCCTTGGCGCGGCTCTTTTCCTCGTCGCGGCGCGCGCCGCCGAAAGCCGCGTCGAAGCTCCACTTGTCGAGCGCCTGCTTCAGCCCTTCCGTCTTCCACATGTCGGTGTGGAGCGCGCCGTGATCGAACGGGTTGATCCCGCGCTCGGCCGCTTCGGGGTTGTGATAGACCAGCAGTTCCATGCCGGATTCGCGCGCCATCCGGTCGCGCAGCTTGTACATCTCCTGGAACTTCCAGGTGGTGTCGACGTGCAGCAGCGGGAACGGCGGCGGCGAGGGATAGAACGCCTTGCGCGCCAGATGCAGCATCACCGCGCTGTCCTTGCCCACCGAATAGAGCATCACCGGACGTTCCGCCTCGGCCACCACTTCGCGCAGGATGTGGATCGCCTCGGCCTCAAGCCGCTCAAGGTGGGTGAGTGTTCTCGTCGCCAATGCCCGGCTCCTCGTTCCTGGTCAGGCCTCGCCATAGCGGGATGACAGACGCGCAAACCTCCCATATGGTAGGGTATGGCTCTTACCAGTTCAGACGAAACCGACCTGCTCCTGCCGCTCTATTCCGGCGCGCACGAAGCCAGCCGCTTCGCCACGTTCCTCGAACGGCTGCGCCGCCGCACCCAGGCGGTCCATGCCGGGCTGATCTTCCGCCAGGGCGACGTACCGATGCACGAGGCCACCGAGATCTTCGCCGGGCTTGACCTCAAGGCCGAAGCACGGCGCCACGATCTGGCGGATGTCTTCATCCTTGATCGCCTGCCCTACGACCAGCTTCGCCCCGGCCGGACATATGCGATTTCGGAATTTACCGATCACGATCCGGCCTACAAGGCGCTGCGCAAGACTTATGCCGCGCGCATCGGCATCGTCGATGAACGGATCGTGCGCATCGTCGTGGGTGATGGAACCAGCGCCTGGCTGCTGATCGCATCGTCGCAGGAATGCACCGCCCGCGACAGCGCGCTGCTTTCCGCGCTGGCGCCGCATATCGCCATCGCGCTGGAAAACTTCCTGACGGCCGAACGGCAGCGCATCCGCGCCGCCGTCAGCGGCGAAGGCCTGGCGCGTGCGGGGGCGGGATGGATCGTGTTCGACCGCGAGGCGCGCGTGCTCGAAATCGACGAGAACCTTGCCGGCGCGCTGCATCGCGCCACCGGCATCGCGCCGCGCCTGGGCGAGCGTATTCGCGGCCTGGCCGTCGCCGTCGAGCGCGAACTCGTCGCCGAAGCCGCCGCCATGGCCGCTGCCATCGCCGCCGATCGCACGCATGCTTCGCGCGGCGTGACACTGACCGGCGATCCGCGCATCGATGCCGTGCTGCGCCCGGCACAAGCCCTGCCCGCCGCGGCGCGCGCGCTTCCCGTCATGGTGGCCATGTGCAGCCTGCCCGCGCCGCGCAGCGCAGACCGCGCGCCGCGCCTCGCCGAACTGCACGGCCTGCCCCGGCGCGAGGCCGAACTGGCCGTGGCGCTGAGCGACGGGCAATCGATCGCAGAGGCGGCGGCGGCGATGGGCCTGACGCTGGAAACCGCGCGCAACTATTCGAAGAAGCTCTATTCCCGGCTTGGCGTGCGCGGCCAGGCCGATCTGGTGCGCCTGCTGCTGACCGGCCCCGCCGCCTTCGCCTGAAGGGCGCGAGCAATCAGACGCGAGCGATCAGGCGCGCGCCGCCGCGATCGCCTGGTGGAAGAGGCGCACCGCCGCCGCTTCATCGCCATTCCACACTGCGCCCGAAACGGCGAGGAAATCGGCCCCGGCCGCGATCACCGGACCGCAGTTGTCGGGCGTGATCCCGCCGATGGCGACGCAGGGCAGCTCGAAAATCGATTGCCACCAGGTCAGGGTATCCAGTTCGGCGCGATGCTCGGTATCCTTGGTCGACGATGGAAAGAACGCGCCGAACGCCACATAGTCCGCACCCAGTTCGCCGGCTTCCATCGCCTTGTGGCGGCTGTTGTTGCAGGTCACGCCGATCTGCGCCTCGCGGCCCAGCCGCTCGCGCGCCTCGGCCACTTCGCCATCGCCCTGCCCCAGGTGCACACCATCCGCGCCCAGCCGCTTGGCCAGCGCGATCGAATCGTTGACGATGAACGCCACGTCGCGATCGGCACACAGCCGCAGCAAAGGTTCGGCGAGCGCCGCCGCCGCGTGTTCATCCAGCCCCTTGACGCGGAACTGGAACGCGGCGACCGGCCCGGCATCCAGCGCGCGGGCCAGGCGATCGGGGAACGCCCCGCCCACGTCGAGCGGGGAAATCAGGTAAAGCTGGCAATCGGGGCGGTGTTCGCCGCTATCGTTCTTATCAGACATGCCCCGCGTCCTAGCCGCCCGATCGCGCCGCGCCAAGCTCGACCCGACAAAACCCGCCCCAAGGGTCAGGTGGGAACCCGGCACCCATTTGTGCGATTATGCGCTATGAAAGCCTTGATTTCGCTTGGCGCGCTGGTCCTGCTTGCGGCCTGCGCCAAAACCGCCCCGCCCGTGGCCTCCGAACACAGCCATGCCAGTCTGGTCCATGCCGGGATCGGCCAGGAGGTGACCGTCGATGGCCCGCGCGTGGTCCCGCTGGCCGTGATCGAGGACAGCCGCTGCCCCGAAAGCGTCCAGTGCGTGTGGAGCGGCCAAGTGCGCATATCGATCCGGATCATCACCGGGCGCGGCGCCGAAACGCGCGACGTGACGCTGGGCGAACGCATTCCCGTGGCCGATGGCACGCTGCTGCTGGCCGATGTCGAACCGGCCAGAACGAGCGAAGCGGCAATCCCGCCGGGGGACTACCGCTTCGGCTTCCGGTTCGACGGCGGCTATTGACGATCAGGCCCCGATCGCGGCGCCCGTCTTCACGGTCGACCCCGTATAGATCTGGTCGATCGCCGCACCCAGCGAGGCATTGAATTCCGCGTCGCTCATCTGCGCGCGCAAATCTTCCAGCAGCGCGCGGCTGAAGCTGGCGATGACGCCGCGATTCTTCGCCAGTTCGGCGCAAGCCTCGGGCCGCTGGAAGCCGCCCGACAGCGCGACGACGCGCAGCACGCGCGGGTGATCGACCAGCGGATCGAACAGCCCGGCCTTCACCGGCAGCGACAGCTTGAGCATCACCTTGTCCTCGCCCGGCAGCGCATCGAGCGCCTTGACCAGTTCCTCCAGCAGGATCTGGTCGCTTTCGGCGCGGGTTTCGCTCTTGATGTTCACTTCCGGCTCGATGATCGGGATCAGCCCGTGGGCCAGGACCTGCTGGCCCAGTTCGAACTGCTGCTTGACCACGGCGGCGATGCCTTCGCGATTGGCCACGTTGATGACCGAGCGTTCCTTGGTGCCGAACACGCCCAGCGCCTTCGACCGCGCGAGCAGGTCATCGAGGCCCGGGATCGGCTTGAGCAGTTGCACGCCGTTGGCTTCGTCCTCAAGCCCCTTGTCGATCTTGATGAAGGGCACGATGCCCTTGTCGATCAGCGCCTGCGGCACCGGCTTGCCATCGACAGCGCCGTCCATCGTGCGCTCGAACAGGATCGCGCCGAGCACCTTCTCGCCGGTGAACACGGGCGAACCGATGATGCGCGCGCGCATCTGGTGGATCAGGCCGAACATCTCTTCCTCGGAAGACCATGCGCCTTCCTCTATGCCATAGCCCTTGAGCGCCTTGGGAGTGGAGCCGCCGCTCTGGTCGAGCGCGGCGATGAAGCCCTTGCCTGCGGCCAGCTTGGCGATGACATCGGAAATCTGCATGGTTCTGGTCCTGTCCTGACTGGATGAATTCAAAATCACGGCAAGCCTTGCGCCTAGCGCGGCTTCGCCGGCGTCTCAACCTCGTTAAGCAAGCCTTGCCGCGTCAAGCACGCCGCGGCGCGCGCCGGCGGGGCCACGGCAGCGCGATCAGACCTCCAGCGCCGCCACGCCAGGCAGTTCGCGGCCTTCCATCCATTCGAGGAATGCGCCGCCTGCCGTTGAAATATAGGTGAAATCGCCCGCCACGCCCGCATGGTTGAGCGCGGCGACGGTATCGCCGCCGCCGGCCACCGACACCAGCGAGCCTTCGCGCGTCAGGGCCGCCGCGGTGCGCGCCAGCGCTACGGTGGCGGCATCGAACGGTTCGATCTCGAACGCGCCGAGCGGGCCGTTCCACACCAGCGTGCGGCAGGTCTTGAGGACATCGCCGAGCGCCTCGACCGACATCGGCCCGACATCGAGGATCATCTCGTCGGCGGCCACTTCGTGGACATTGCTGGTGCGCAAGCTGGCCGGGTTGGCGGCGAATTCCTTCGAAACCACCACTTCATAAGGCAGATGCACGGTGCAGCCGGCCTTGTCGGCCGCATCCATGATGGCGTTCACCGTTGCCGCCAGATCATGCTCGCACAGCGACTTGCCGACATCGACACCCCGCGCCGCAAGGAAGGTATTGGCCATGCCGCCCCCGATGATCAGGTGATCGACCTGGCCGACCAGATGGGTAAGCACGTCGAGCTTGGACGAGACCTTGGCCCCGCCGACCACGGCCGCGACCGGGCGTTCCGGGTTGCCCAGCGCCTTTTCCAGCGCTTCCAATTCGGCCTGCATCGAACGGCCGGCATAAGCGGGCAGCACGTGGGCCAGCCCCTCGGTGGTGGCATGGGCGCGGTGCGCGGCGGAAAAGGCGTCGTTCACATAGAAATCGGCGTTGGCGGCAATGGCCTTGACCAGATCGGGGTCGTTGGCTTCCTCACCCTTCCAGAAGCGGGTGTTTTCGAGGATCGCGATATCGCCGGGGCGCAGGATTCCGATCGACTGCCGGACCACGTCACCGGCGATTTCGGGCACGAACATCACTTCGCGGCCCAACACGTCCTGCACCGCGCCCACGACCATGCTCAGCGACTGGGTGGAGACGCGCTCGCCCTTGGGGCGTCCGAAGTGCGCGAGCAGCAGCACCTTGGCGCCCTTGTCCGCCAGTTCGAGGATGGTCGGCGCGGCGGCACGCACGCGCGTGTTGTCGGTAACGGTGCCGTCCTGCATCGGCAGGTTGAGATCGACGCGCACCAGCGCCACCTTGCCCGTCACATCGCCCAGATCGTCCAGTGTCCGAAAGCTCATTGTTCGATCCTCACTTGGTCACCGACGGCGATCGTGCCGTCCGAAATTACCCGGCCCAGCACGCCGCCCCGCCAGAACGGGGTCAGCGCCGCCTTCAGACCGGGCGCGATTTCTTCCATGCGGCTGCACGGATCGCATTCGCCCGTCGTCTCGATGCGCAAGTCCGCGCCGATGGCGATCACTGCGCCGGTGCGGCGCGGCAGCTTCACCCCGGCGACGAGCAGGTTGGCGCGCCGTTCGAACCAGGGAATATCGGCGCCAAGCGCGGCCATGGCCGCCGCCCAGCTTTCCGCCTCGATCAGCGAGACCTGCCGCAAGGGCACCTTGCCCGGACGCACGGCACCGCGAAAATCGCCGGCGACGCCGTGTTCGCACGTGACGAGCACCTGGCCGACCGTCTGCATGGCACCGCGCGGCCGGTCACGCCGGGCGATTCCCGCAAGCCGTCCGGCCTCGCTCATCGGGTCAGGCCCATCAGATCAGCTTGGCGACCGCGCCGGCGGTATCGATCATGCGGTTGGAGAAGCCCCATTCGTTGTCATACCACGACAGCACGCGCACCAGCTTGCCGTCGATGACCGACGTCTCAAGGCTGTCGATCGTCGACGAGTGCGAATCGTGGTTGTAGTCGATCGAGACGAGCGGTTCGTCCGAATAGGCCAGGATGCCCTTGAGCGGGCCTTCGGCCGCCGCCTTCAGCAGCGCGTTGACTTCTTCCTTCGTGGTGTCGCGCTTGGGCGTGAAGGTAAGGTCGACCACCGAGACGTTGGGGGTCGGCACGCGGATCGCCGAACCATCGAGCTTGCCCTTCAGTTCGGGCAGCACTTCGCCCACGGCGCGGGCGGCGCCCGTGGTGGTGGGGATCATCGACATCGCGGCGGCACGCGAACGGCGCGGATCTTCGTGGATCTGGTCGAGGATCTTCTGGTCGTTGGTATAGGCGTGGATCGTGGTCATCAGCCCGCGCTCGATGCCGATCGCGTCGTTCAGCACCTTGGCGAAGGGCGCCAGGCAATTGGTGGTGCACGATGCGTTCGAGATGATCGTGTGGTCGGCGGTCAGCTTGTCGTGGTTCACGCCGTAGACGACGGTCAGGTCGACGTTCTTGCCAGGGGCCGAGATGATCACGCGCTTGGCGCCGGCATCGAGGTGCTTCTGGCCGCCTTCGCGGGTGGTGAAGAAGCCCGTGCATTCCATGGCGATGTCGATGCCGTGCGCGGCGTGCGGCAGCTTGGCCGGATCGCGTTCGGCCGTCACGTGGACGCGCTTGCCGTTGATGATCAGGTCGTTGCCATCGACTTCGACGGTGCCCTTGAACGCGCCGTGCACGCTGTCGCGCTTGAACAGCAGGGCATTGGCCTTGGCGTCGCCAAGGTCGTTGATCGAGACCAGTTCGAGGTCATGGTCGGTGCGTTCCAGGATCGCCCGCGCCACATTGCGCCCGATGCGCCCGAAACCGTTGATCGCAACCTTAGTCGCCATGTGAAGACCTCCTGTTAAATTCCGAGTTTGGCTTTGATTTTCGGCACGATGGCTTCAACCGTGAAGCCAAAGTGCTTGAACAGAACTTCCGCCGGTGCCGAGGCACCGAAGCTGTCGATGCCGATCGTCAGCCCGTCGCTACCGACGAAGCGTTCCCAACCCAGGGTCACGCCCGCCTCGATCGAAACCTTCAGCGCATCGACCGGCAGCACATCGGCACGATAGCCTGCATCCTGCTCGACGAAAAGCTCGGCGCACGGCATCGAGACAACGTCCGAGCCGATCCCTTCGGCTTCGAGCGCCTTTGCCACGTCGAGCGCGAGTTCGACTTCCGAACCCGTGGCGACGAGCACGACCTTGCGCGCCGCGTCGGCAGCCTTCAGGCGATAGCCGCCCTTCGCGGTCTTGAACGCGCCGTCGGCGCGCACCGCCGGCAGGTTCTGGCGCGACAGCGCAAGCACCGAGGGACGGCTGGTCTCGCGGATCGCCAGCGCCCAGGCCTCGGCGGTTTCCACCGCATCGGCGGGGCGGAACACCAGCACGTTGGGGATCATGCGCAGCGACATCACGTGTTCGACCGGCTGGTGTGTCGGGCCATCCTCGCCCAGGCCGATGCTGTCATGCGTCATCACATAGACGACCCGAGCATGCTGGAGCGCCGACAGGCGGATGGCGTTGCGGCAATAGTCGGAAAACACCAGGAAGGTGCCGCCGTAGGGCACGATGCCACCGTGCAGCGCCATGCCGTTCATCGCGGCGGCCATGCCGAATTCGCGAATGCCGTAATAGACATAGCGGCCGCCATAGCTGTCCTTGCCGACCGGCGTGGTCGACTTGGTCTTGGTGTTGTTCGATCCGGTGAGGTCGGCCGAACCGCCGACCAGATCGGGAATGCTCGCGGTCAGCACTTCCAGCGCCATTTCGCTGGACTTGCGCGTGGCGACCTTGAGCTTGTCCGCGGAAAGCTTGGCGATGTACTCGGCCACGCCGCCATCGCCGGCGGGCAGATCGCCCGACATGCGGCGGGCAAGCTCGGCGCCCTGGGCATCGGCGGCGGCGCGCGCGTCCCATGCGGCGCTGGCCGCTGCGCCCTTCGCGCCCAGCGCGCGCCAGTCGGCCAGCACATCAGCGGGGATTTCGAACGGCGCGGCGGTCCAGCCCAGCGCTTCGCGCGTGGCGGCGATTTCCTCGGCGCCCAGCGGGCTGCCGTGAACATTGTGGCTGCCCTGCTTGTTGGGCGCGCCCTTGCCGATCACGGTGCGGCAGGCGACCAGCGACGGGCGGCCATCGGCCACCGCCGCCTCTATTGCGCGGGTGATGTCGGCCGGATCGTGGCCGTCGCAGTCTTCGGTATGCCAGCCGGCGGCGCGATAGCGGGCGGGAATGTCCTCGCTCGTCGAAAGGTCGGTATCGCCGTCGATGGTGATGCGGTTGTCATCCCACAGCACGACCAGGCGGCCCAGGCCCAGGTGCCCGGCCAGGCCGATCGCCTCGTGGTTGATGCCTTCCATCAGGCAGCCGTCACCGGCGATCACCCAGGTGCGGTGATCGACCAGCGCATCGCCATAGGTGGCGTTGAGATGGCGCTCGGCCATGGCCATGCCCACCGCCATGGCCAGGCCCTGGCCCAGCGGACCGGTCGTGCATTCCACGCCCGGCAGCAGGAAATTCTCGGGGTGGCCGGCGCAAGGGCTGGTCAACTGGCGGAAGTTGCGGATGTCATCCATCGTCGGCTGCGCATAGCCCGTGAGGTGCAGCAGCGAGTAGATGAGCATCGAGCCGTGACCGGCCGACAGTACGAAGCGATCGCGGTCCGACCAGTCCGGGCGAGCGGGATCGAACTTGAGGAAACGCGAATAGAGGACGGTGGCGACATCGGCCATGCCCATGGGCATGCCGGGGTGGCCGCTGTTGGCCGCCTGCACCGCATCCATCGACAGCGCGCGGATGGCGTTGGCCATGGGCCCCAGGCGGGCGGGGTCAATGCTCATCAAAAATGCTCCCGGACACGGCTGAAAAGGTACGATTCGATTGCCGCCCCCTTTAGGGAGAGGCTCCGGCGCGTCAAGCACGGGGGCCGGCGCAAGCCCGCCCAGCCACCCCGGCAAAGCGCATCGTCTTCGCAGGAAACGCCACCAACGCTTTGCAGGGCAGGCTTTTTGCGCTAGCGAGGACGCATGGACGGGGCAGAATTCGAAAAAGCTCTCGAACGGATCGAGGCGGCGCTTGCACGGATAGAGCAGGCTGCGGATCGCCCGGCCCAGGCCGCCGCGCGGATCGAAGCGCGGCACGAACAGCTAAAAGACGCGGTGGCGCAATCGTTGCGCCAGCTCGACGATCTCCTGGCGGGCCATCAGGCGTGAGCAACGTCGCGCTCAACATCGGCGGCCGCACCTTCACCGTCGCCTGCGCCGAGGGCGAGGAAGACCACGTTTCGGGCCTTGGCCGCATGATCGACGCCAAGCTGAGCGCGATGGGCGAGCTTTCCGGGCAAAGCGAGACTCGCATGCTGCTGTTTGCCGCGCTGCTCCTGGCCGATGAAGTGCACGATGCCCGCGCACAGCCGGCAGACGAGCCCGCGCCGCCCCTTCCAGAGCCAGCGCCCGCGCCCGGCCTGCCGGCGAATTCGGCGGAAAAACTGGAAGCGATCGCGATCCGTCTGGAAAATCTGGCTTCGCGTCTTGAGAGCTGACGCGCCAGCCCCTAGATAGGGCAGCGACGGGATCTGCCCGGCACGAGCTGTATGAACATCCCTGAGGCTATAAGCAATCCAAGGGGGCTGTCTCTGGTCGGACCACTCTGTTTCCATTGGGGTTCGGCACACATGGTCCCCACCTGACGTTGAGGCGTCAGAGGATTTCCCGGCAACGACCCATGGTGGGCCCGTCACCCATCCCCCGCTAAAAGAAGGATTCGGCGTGGACGACAAGCGTAGGCTGCGCGCACGGATGCGGGCCTTGCGGCGCGATCATGTCGCCAAGCTGGGCGGTACGACCACCGCGCTGCTGTTCCGCCGCCCGCCCAGCCCGCTGGCCGCGCTTGCCCCGGAAGGCAGCACGGTGGGCCTCTATCACGCCATCGCCGGCGAAGCCCCGACGCGCGCCTCTGCGCAGTGGTTCGCCGAGACCGGCCGCGCCATCGCCCTGCCCGGGTTCGCCGATCGCACGGCGCCGATGCAGTTCCGCCTGTGGCACGACCCTTATGACGACGACGGGCTGACGGTCGGCCCCTATGGCCAGCTCCAGCCCGAGGCGGACGCGGCCGAAGTCATCCCCGACCTGGCGATCGTGCCGCTGCTGGCCTTTACCGACGATGGCGACCGGCTGGGCCAGGGCGGCGGCCATTATGACCGCTGGCTTGAAGCCAATCCCGGCGTGCTTCCCGTGGGCCTGGCCTGGGACTGCCAATTGATCGATTCGCTGCCCATCGAAGCGCACGATCGCCGCCTGCGCGCGGTGGTTACGCCGACGCGGCTTTATGATGGACAAGTCGATGCGTAACCAACCCACCTGGCGGATACCGGCCGGGGTGCTGCTGCTGGTGGTGGCGCTGGGCCTCTACAGCCTGGCCGTGGCCAATCTGGTCGCCCCGCTGATCGCAAACTGGCACGCGCTGGCGCAGGCACCGGTCTATGTGGTGCTGGGCGTGATCTGGCTGCTGCCGCTGCGGCGGTTCCTGATCTGGATGGAAACCGGCCGCTGGGGATGACCGCGCCGGCGCTTTGACCGCCCAGGGCACACACCGGCGCGGATGCAAAGCGCGCTTCGTCCGGTGCCGTTATTTTCCAGCGATGTCATGAAGTTGTCGCTTGATCTTGCGACGGCCACTCAGGGGAAAAATCCCCCAAGTGGCGCGAGTGACGGGGCTCGAACCCGCGACCTCCGGCGTGACAGGCCGGCGCTCTAACCAACTGAGCTACACCCGCGTTCCCTTGGGAGCCGCGCCTCTAGGGTAGCTCGCCAAGGCTGTCAACAGGCTTGGATCGAACCTTTTGCAGTTATTTCCCAAGCCCCCGCAGCATCGGGGTTTTCCCGCGAAAACATGGTCATCTTCGCGTTAACCAATCTTTTGCCTGTCGCTGGCACCATGCCCCGCATCGATAGAAATCCGATGCCATGGGGGCGATCCGATCGTGACACTGAACCGCAAGCACCACAGCGCCGCAACGCGGATCGGCGCGGCCGGCCTGTGCGCACTGGCGCTCGCCAGCGCGCTTCCCGCGGTGGCCCAGCCCAACGTGGCGATGGACAGCGCGGTCTTCGTGGAAAAGGCCATGCCGGGCAACGTGCGCAGCCTGGAACCGGTATCGCGCCTGTCGCGCGGCGATCGCGTGGTTACGGTGGTCACCTGGTATCGCATGGGCGGCGGTGGCGGCTTCATCATCACCAACCCGCTGCCCCGCGCGATCTCCTATGAAGGCAGCGCGCGCGACGATCAGGAAGTGTCGGTCGATGGCGGGCGCAACTGGGGCCGACTGGGCGAACTGCGCATCGCGGGACGAATCGCCACGCCCGAAGACGTCACCCACATGCGCTGGCGCATTTCGCCCGGCAACGCCGCGCAAGGGCGCGGCCAGATCGCCTACAGCGGCATCGTTCGCTAAGGCGCGTATCCCCTGCCCCCTGCTGCCTATGGCAGGTATAGGCAAACAGTCCTTCCGACGGGTTCCGGCCGGCGATAACCCGGTGCGTGAAATGGTTCGCGCTTTCCGCAGCTTCGGCGCTGCGCGCGGCGCGCGCCGGAACTGATCGAAGGGCACCCGCGAATGGACGATCCACTGTCATCACTGGCGGCATTTGATAGCTGCGCGATTTCCGATGCGCTGGATCGGCTCAAGATCACCCCCGCCGTGACCGGGCTGCGCGCGCTGACCGTGGCGCGGCGGATCAGCGGACGGGTCCGCACCGTGCGGCTCACCGCCGGAACCCCGCCGGAAGGCGCGCCATCGCGCCACCTGTGCACCGCGGCGGTCGATCGCGCCGACGCGGGCGACGTGATCGTGGTCGAACAATCGACCGGCATCGATGCCGCTGCCTGGGGAGGCATCCTGTCCAACGCGGCCTGCCGCGCGAAGCTGTCCGGGGTCATCATCGAAGGCCCGGCGCGCGATATCGACGAGGCCGCCGACCTTGGCTTTCCGGTCTTCGCCCGCAGCGCCACCGCCCGCACCGCGCGCGGGCGCGTTTATGAAACCGAAACCGGCGGACCGGTGACCATCGGCGAGACTCGCGTCGAGGAAGGCGATTACGTGGTCGCCGATCGCAGCGGCTGCGCCTTCATTCCCGCCGCGCAGATCGCCGCCGTCATCGAAGCGGCGCGCGGCATCGCCGCCCGCGAAGCCGCGATCACCGCCGAAGTGCTTTCCGGCACGCCGATCAGCCAGGCGATGGGCGCGAACTACGAACACATGCTGGAGTCGAAATGATGGGCGATGCCAACGTGACGCGGATCGGCAAGCTCGACACCGCGACCCTGTCGGACGCGCTCGACCGGCTGGGGATTGCCGGGCAGTGCCTGGGGATCAAGCCGCTCGATCCGGCGTTCCGCCTGGCCGGGCGCGCGTTCACGCTGCTGTACGGGCCGCAGCAGCCCGGCGGTACGGTGGGCGACTATATAGACGCGGTGCCCGATGGCAGCGTCATGATGCTCGACAATCGCGGGATCGAGGACATGACCGTCTGGGGCGATATCCTGACGCTCGTGGCCCATCGGCGCGGTCTGGCCGGTACGGTGATCGAAGGGGCGTGTCGCGATGTCCACCTTGCGCTCGATCTGGGCTATCCTCTGTTCAGCCGCTCGCATTCGATGCGCACCGGCAAGGACCGCGTGCAGCTTGACGCGACCGGGGTGCCGATCACCATCGGCGGGGTCCGCGTCCTGCCCGGCGACCTGGTGCGCGGCGACTGCGATGGCGTTGTCGTGCTGCCGCGCGGCCGCGAGGATGAAGTGCTCGACGCGGCCGAGGCGATCGAGGCGGCCGAGGAGGAAATCCGCAAGGCGGTGCTGGCCGGCGAACGGCTGACCGACGCGCGCGCGCGGCTGCGCTATCACAGCCTGCAAACGCGCACCGGCGGAGCATCGTAGCATGGCCGAGGCACAGCGGCTGGACCCGGCGGCGTTCATTCATCCCGGCACGGACCCTATCGCGGCGGCCGATCTTGAGGCCGCACGGCGTTTCGGATCGGCAACCCTGCATGAGGCCGCGGGCCGCATCGGTGCGCTGCCCAGCGCGATCAAGCCGGTCGTTCCCGGCTTTGCGATCGCGGGGCAAGCCGTCCCGGTCGCCTCCCCGCCTGCGGACAACTTGTGGCTCCACCGTGCGCTGGCCGTTGCCGGAAAGGGCGACGTGCTGGTGGTCGATGTGAACCAGGCCTTCGAATACGGCTATTGGGGCGAAGTCATGTCGACCGCGGCGATGGCGCGCGGTCTTGCCGGGCTGGTCATCAACGGCTGCGTGCGCGACGTGCGCCTGCTGGAAGAACTCGGCTTCCCGATCTGCGCGCGCGGCCTGTGCATTCGCGGCACCGGCAAGGACCTGGCCGCGCCGGGATCGGTCAACGCGCCGATATGGATTGGCGACTGTCGCATTTTCGCGGGCGACCTGGTGGTGGGCGACGAAGATGGCGTCGTCGTCATCCCCAGGCGCCGCATCGACGAAGTGCTGGTCGAAGCGTCGCGGCGCGAGGCCCATGAGGCCGAGATCATGCGCCGGCTGCAGGCGGGTGAAACCTCGCTGCACATCTATGGCTGGGAATAGCGCTCCGGCCGACACCCGTGATCCGTCCGCAAGGTTCGCCGCTATGGCCCCGCACGGGCGCATGAGCTAAGGTCTGGACATGAGCGATACGAGACAAGCCGACACGCGCCGCCCCAGTTTCGCGGAACGGTCGCGATGACCGATCTTCGCCAACTGACCTATTTCGTGGCCGTCGTCGAAGCCAAGAGCTTCACCGGCGCGGCGGAAGTGCTGCACATCGCCCAACCCGCGTTGAGCCAGCACATCCAGCGGCTGGAGCATGACTTCGGTCAGCAACTGCTGGTCCGCCATTCGCGCGGCATCGCGCCGACGGCGGCGGGCCTGCGGCTGGTCGAGCATGCACGGGAAATCCTGTCCATGGTCGGCGCGGCCAAGGAGGACATCCGCAATTTCACCGGCGATTTCGAAGCCAGCATCCGCGTCGGCATGCCGCAAAGCCTGGTCGATGCCTTCGGCGTCGAACTGATCGAGCGGTGGAACAACGAGCATCCCAACATCCACCTCCATTTCGTCGAGCAGCCCAGCAATACGCTGAACGAATGGCTGCTGGCGGGCCGGCTCGACATCGCGGTCAGTTCGTTTCCGTCCGAGCCGGGCAAGCTGGCGGCGGAACCGCTGGTCCAGGACAAGTTCTGCGCGCTGGTTCCGCGCACCGACGATCGCGCGCCGTTTTCCGAAATCCGCCTGACCGAACTGGCCGACTATCCGCTGATCCTGCCGTCCGCCACCAATGTCAGCCGGCAATTGATCGAACTGACCGCGAAATATGCCTCGCTCAGCCTTGACGTGCGCTTTGAAATCGATTCGCCGTGGCTGTCGATCAAGATGGTGATCGCCGGCATGGGCGCGACGATCCAGCCCTATCTGGCGGCGCGGCGGCATATCGATCATTCGGATCTCGACGTGCGGGTCATCATGGCTCCGGGCATCACCCGGCGTCTGCACATCATCCGGCCGGCGCAGCGATCCATGCCGCCGAAAGTCGCCATGTTCCGCACCGTGATCCGCGAAATGGTGCTGCGCCTGGCGGACAGCGATTCCCGGCTTGTCGAACTGGAACCCGCCTAGAGCGGGATGACTTTACATTGAATCGTCATTGCGAGGACCGAAGGTCCGCGGCAATCCAGAGTGCCGGGCGGAACTCTGGATTGCTTCGCTGCGCTCGCAATGACGAAGTGAGTAGGTTTAAAGTCATCACGATCTAGCCCTGCGACGATGCGGCCCTGTGGCCCTGCGATGCAGCCATAAGCCGCCGTGATGACAGGAAGTGATGCATAAGGGCTTCACAGCCGCATCAGGCCATCGCAGGATGCCGGCCATGGACACGATCGAGGGAACTTCCGCCACGGCGCACGC
>JADLHU010000124.1 GCA_020848655.1 Novosphingobium sp. | reverse complement strand
CGATAGCTGCTCGGCCTGGGCAGCGGCGGCCCACAGCCGATAGGCTGCCTCGGCCTCGCTGGCCCGCTGCGCCAGCGCGATCGGCGACAGGTATTCGACGCGGAACGCCCCGCCGGACAGTTCCGGCGGCGCCGGCGGGAAAAGCCCGTTCTCGAACATGATGCGGAAGGTGCGGGCCACCATCGGGCCGAGGAATTCCTGCTGAAGGCGAGCCACCATCGGGCCAAGCAGGCGCAGGCGCTCGTCGCGACGTTGCAGCACCTCGGTTGCCGTCATCTCCGGCCCGTCAGGCAGGTTCATCCATTCGACGTAGAACGATGCCTTGATGCTGGCCCGCACGCTCTCGATCAGGTCAAGGCCCAGGTCCGGCCGCACGCCGGTCATGATGGGCTGGATGCGGTCGTGCTCGGGCGTGCCAGCGCGGTAGTAGTTGATCCCGTTCGGCCGCGTGTCGACCGGGTTCAGGAAACCGTCGTCGGGCGCCATCAGCGGCGGCGCGATGCCGAGCTGTGCTGCCCGCAGGTTCACCTCGGCCATGGCGTTGACCATCTTCACGTCGGCCAGCGCGGACAGCCCGGGCCCGGCGCCATAGACCTCGCCCGACCGCTTCGCCCAGCGCGGCGCGACATAGGGGAAATCCTTGAAGCCGCCCTCCTCGATGACGTGCTTGCCATCGAGGTGGAAATAGATGCTGGCGTATGGCATCCGCCCCCGCGCGTCGCGGCCGTTGAAGCGTTCGGCTTCGGCGCGGGGATAGACGGCGTGCACGATCTTCACCAACTGGTCGGGCGTCTTCTCGATCAGCTTGGCAATCTTCTCGCCCACCGCCGCTTCGCCCCAGGCAGTGACGGCGTTCCGCGCGCTCATCTCATAGGCGCGAAAGTTCGTGTCGATCGTGCCGTCGGCGCCCTCTGCCATGAAGCACTCGGCCAGCGGCACCGCACGGAACTGCGGCCCAAGCCGCCCGCGGTCAGCGATGAACTGCACGCCGCCCCCGAAGGCCGCCACGTCGAGATAGGTTTCGTGGCTGTTGGTCGCGAAGCCGGCAATCGGCGAGTTGAAGGCGTCGTACATAGCATCGGTCGCCGCATCGAACCACGCGCGCGCCTCGTCGCTGCCGGCGCCGTCGGCGGAGCGCAGCGCAAACCACCGCACGGCCGGGCTTGTCAGCATGCCGTGCAGCGCGCCGGCCAGCTGTTCGCAGGCCAGGATGGCCGTGGTGTCAAAAATCTTCGTCATGCGCTTTTCGCCGGGACCGCGGCGCTGGGTGAATTCGCGCGATGGAATGATGTAGTCAGCGACCTCCTGCCACAGGCTATCGAAGGTGCCGCGGTCGGCGCGCAGGCGATCGTGCCGCGCGATCAGGGCGGCAATGTCGGCCATCAGCCAGCCCCCAAAAGCGTCTTGCGCTTGTCCGGCGCGGCTGCGTCGGATGTGCCCAGGCTGCCGGTCAGGATCGTGCTGTTGCGGCCCTGCGCGGCGGCGGCGCGGCGGCGCTCGGCCTCGGCCGCGTCGGCGGTGCTGTCGCGCGACGGCGGCGGGGTCGGCTGCGGCACCGAGGGTGTCTTTGGAGACAGGAAACTCATGCTGGCAAACCCTTTTCAGCGGGCAGCAGATCGCGCACGTCGACGCCTCGCGCCAGCGCGTAGCCGACGCCGTAATGGTTCGTGATCGCCCCCGGCGGCAGGCGACGCAGCAGGGCCAGGATCACCAGGTGCAGCCGCTTTTCGGCCGAGAGCGCGCCGCCGCCTGGGTCATCCCAATACATCGCGTGCAGCAGCGCGTCGGTGGCGACGATACGCGGGCGTGCCGCCGCCAGCATGGCGAGCACGCGCATCTTATGGGTTCCCCGGCGCGGCATCGGTCAGGGGCATGCGCCGGGGCGGCGGTGGCGCGGGATCGTCAGGGCCGGGCCTCACCACCGTCAGCGTGCCGTCCGGGTTGCGCACGACGTGTTCAACCAGCGGCCCCTCGCCGCGATAGAAGCGGGCAATGGCGCGCTGCTGGGCGACCGTTGCCGCCTTGTCGTCGGTGTGCGCGATTGCGCCCAGGCCCATCCACAGGCGGCGCGCCATGGCAAACCAGCCCTGCACGTCCAGGCCGGAGACCGTGGCGCCTTGGTCCGGCTGGCCGCGCAGCACGGCTTCGATGTCGCTCACCGGCAGCCACGTCTTGCCGTTCTGCGCGGCCTTCTGGTTCAGGGCCGCGAGCGCAGTTTCCAGGTCGATCATGCTGCGGCAACCCACGTGCGGATGTCGGACCGCAGCACCGTCACGCCATCGGGCACGGTGTTGAGGCACACGCCTCGGTAGACCTCGCCCGTGAAGCCGGCGGTATCGGTGCTGGCCGTGCGGTAGCCGCCGATCAGGAACTGCACGGCATCCAGCGCGCCCGTGTCGGTCACCGTGCCGGTGGCAATGTCCGTGCCGTCCAGCGTGACGGTGATCGCGTTGGCGGCCTTGATCAGTTCGATGACGTGCCAGGACGTGTCCTGCGTCGCCTGCACCACCGTTCGCGCCGTGCCGACGTTGTAGCCGCAGCCGCGATCGCTGGCGCCGTGCCGATAGGCCATCGAACTGCCGCCGCTGGAATTGTAGCAGCCGAAAAACCGCTGCACGCCCGCCGCGCTGGTCTTTGCGTAGAAGCAGGCGTAGCCGCTGCCGGTGGTGAAATTCGCCGTATCAAACAGGTCGATCAGGCCGGAGTTGTTCGCGCCCAACGTCGCCTTGAGCATCTGCGAGCCGTTGAAGGCCAGCGTGCGGTGCGCGCCGCTTGGGCCGCCGGCCGCCTTGATGGTCGGCTCCTGCCCGCCGGTCGCGCCCAGCGTGCGGCCCGCCGTATAGCGATCGGTGACGGTGCCGACGGTGGCGGCGTCCGCACCGGGGACCGTCGTGGTGTCCTTGGGGTCCAGCACAAAGACGCGCTGGCCGCTGCTGATGCTTGCCGGCGTCCAGCCGGCGTCGAGGAAATCGACCGACTGGGTGGTGACATCGCCGGCGCCGTTGGTGCATCTGAAGGCGACTGTCGTCTGCCCGCTGGCAACATTGTTGCCGCCGCTGGAGAGCGTGCGGGTGCCCGGCGTCCAGGTCCACCCAGATGGCAGCGAGGTGACCTCAAGGCCGCCGATGCCGGGGGCGCCATAGGCCAGGTTGCCGCAATCCCAGTATCGGCCACCTGCGCCGTCATCGCGCGGGATCACGTAAGAAAAGGGCGAGCCGACCACCGCGCCGGAGCCGCTGGCGGGTTGCGGGATTTGCAGCGTCGGCGCAACCCGGATGATGATCCGGTGCGGCACCATGAAGCCGGTCGTCGCGTCCTCGGCGTACAGCAGGCCCATGATGACGCCGGGGGCCTTGAACGTGCCCAGGGTCAGGGTCACGGTGCGCGCCGTCAGGTCCTGCGCCAGCCCCACCGGCAGCCCGCCGCTGGTGTTGCGCGGGCTGGTCATTTCGTCGGTGCGGCCGGGCCCGTTGGTGTCGATCAGGTGCGCCCAGCGCAACGTCTCGGTCCAGCTGCCGGCGCCCCACAGCGCGGCCGTGCCGGGCAGGTCGATGACCTTGGTACCCGTCTCGGCTTGCGCCACCGTGACGACGGTGGTGGCGATCGCCGGCGTCGTGACCTTCCATCCGGCCGGCATCAGCCACCGCATGGAATAGACCTCCAGGGTCAATTCCTGGCCGGTCCAGTCGGTGGTAGCGAAGTTCGCCGCGAACGGGGCCGACGTGGCGTTGAACACGCCCATCACCCATTCCCAGCTGGCCGTCACGGTGCCGCCCACGCCATCATCGTCGAACGGCACCGCGCTGACCGTACCGACGATCGACAGGTCGCTGGCATCGCGGCGCGAGGACCTGATCTTGGTCACGTCGTCGGAGGGGCTGCCTTCGATCCGCTGCACCATCAGCGTGTCTGGCACGACGCGCGATGCCGCCGTGTCGCCGGCCACGCCGCTGCCGCGCGACGTATGGCGCCACTCGTAATGCAGTTCCCAGGCGTCATACTCGCCCCCGGTGGTGCCGTCGCCCTGCGCTTCGGAGCCGCCCTCCTTCTTCAGCATCCAGACCGAGCCGCCGGGATTCTTGCCGCTGCTGCCGATGCTGCTGGCGACGCTGCTGGCGGGGATCGACCAGGCCGCCGGCGAGTTCACCTTGAAGCGGATGTCCATGATGCCGGGACCGCGCGTGACGCCCCAGCCGAACAGCGTGGGGTGGCCCCACACCATTGGGCGATCGGTGAAGCTTGGGCCGCTGGCATTGCTGCGCGTGCCGTTCACCGCCTTCTCGGCCGTGGTGGCAAGCCGCGCTTTCATCGTCATTTTACCGCCGGCGATCGTGATCAGATCGGCGCTCTCGGCCAGGGCCACGCCGTCGCCGGCGTCCTGGCGGCCGGTGAAGTAGGCATCGGCCAGCAGTCCGACGCTGGTATCGCTGGTGGCCCGGCGGTCGCGGTCAGTGCTGAAGTTGTTCGCGAGCCGGGCCGTCGCCAGGTTGTCGGGCCGGATCAGGTCCTGGGCCAGCGTGCGGCCAAACGGCAGGATCGCCGCCACCTCGTAGCCCGCAGGGATGCCGACGCCCGATTCTAGCGGGTCGGTCGGGTCCAGCGTCTCCCCGCCGCCGCCACCACTCGCCGCCTTGCCCGGGTCGCGCTGGTCATCGCGCTGCCAAAGGCGCTGATTGTTGGTGTCAGGCCCGGCCGGCGCCAGCGCATAAGCCCGCGTGCCGCGGCGTTGCTCCCGCTGCGTCGGGTTCGCCATTACCCGACCTTGCGGATCGTCACGCTGCCCCCGGCCGAGGCAGTCGCGATCCGGCCCGGCGTCACCGTCAGGCTGCTGGCAGAGGCGCTCGCCACGATCCAGCGCCCACGGTTGCTTGGGCCGCTGATCTCGATCCTGTCGCCGGCGCGGAAGATGCCCAAGCCGTTGCCGCTATCCGCGATCGTCGCCGGGTTGGTGAAGCTGATACCGGTGCCGGTGATGGCCGGCACGCTGCGGGTATTGGACTGCTGCGGCTGGCGCTCGCCTGCGCCGTTGCTGCCGCCGTTGGAAATCCGGGTTGTCACGCTGGCCGACCTCCGCCACTGAGGATCGGCTATTCCGATAGCGCCTGGTCTCGTGGCGTAGTCAAGAGAAAGCGACGGTGCGGGCCACTTCGTTGCAGGCGGCGCACATCCGATTCCACCGCGACCGAGACGGAAAGGACCTGCTGCAACCCAGGCATGGCCGATCCTCGCGCGCCGCCACCAGCGCCGTTCCGGCGCATACGCGGCCAACGGTCCGCAGCGACACGCCATAGATGACCGCCAAGGCGCCTTGGGTCTCGCCAGCGCGGTACCGCCCCAGCATCTCGGCCCGGCGCGCCGGCGACATCCCTCCCCGAAACCGCGCCATCAGCGGTCGTAGGGGTCCCAGGGCGCCGCGCGGGCGGGGAGCCTCGTCTCGGTCGGCGCCCGTCGTGCATGCCGCAGGCTCATGACGCCGTAGCGCGTGGCGCTCATCAGGTCGTCACGCTTCTTCACCACCTTGCCGTCCTGCCGGTGGTAGAGACGGAACTCGCCGAACCACTCGGTCAGGTGCGCGAAGACCTTGAAGCGGCCGGTCTGCATCCGCTCATTCATCAGCAGCAGCCCGGCCTCGACGCTGGTGCTGCCGTCCTCGAACTGCGCATGCTCCGCCAGCAGCTTGAGCTTGGCCGCTACGTACTGCACGCGCAGCGGTTCGCCGCTTCCCTTCTCGGTATTCAGCCCGTCGGCCGGCCAGGCCCAGGGCAACCACTCGCCCCAGGGCATCAGCGCCGCGGCATGAACGGCGGGAATCACTTTGCTTTCCCGATAGGCGTTGGTGACATAGACGCAATCCGCGTCGCGATCCCAGGCCAGTTTCACCCCGGCGAAGGGATGATCCCAGCCGAAATCCATGGCGCCCAGCTGCACCCAATGCCTCGGTATCTGGATCGGCGGGCACGAAATCGTCTCGTCCGCATATGGGAAGATGCGCCCAGAACCCATGGTCGGGATGCCCTTGGTCCGCGCGTCTTTCTCGTGCTCCGGATAACTCGCGATGATCGCGGCCTTCTGCGCCGGCGTGTAGTGCTCGGCGTCGTCCAGCGTCATGCGGGTGACGTGCCGGTCGGTCATTGGTCTTCGATCGGAAAGCGCATCACCACGTCGGACATGCCCTTCAGCGGCGTGAAGGTCATCCAGGCAATCGCATCGACGACCGCATTCAGCCGCGTCAGCCCCTCGGTGTAGATGTCCAGCGGTGGCTCCTCATCGAACCAAAGCCAATCCTTCTTCGGCCCCTGCCACTTCGTGCGGCCCTGGCTATACGCCTTGAAGCCGACCGTGCTGATGCCGCCCGAGACATGCCGCACCACGGCGTTGTCCAGCAGGTTCGGCGTGCCCATGCCTGGCTTGGTGCTGATCAGCCGGTCGACGGGGATGAAGCCGGTGCCCCAGAGTTCGCGCGTCGCCGGCGGACCGATCAGTTGGGCCTGCACGTTGTCGCGCGTCGTCTCTCCCGTGTCACTGGCAGCCCATCCATGCGTTGGTCGATCAAAGCGGCGCCCGCACCACCAATCGGGATACAGGCCGGTCAGGTGCATGCTCACCTCTGCCGCACCGGCGACGCTTTTGCCCAACTGGTTGCCCGCCATCAGCAGACGCTCGCGGAAGGTCGCGCCGGCTGCATGGAACTCGCGCTGCTTCGCATAGGGCCGGTACTCACTCAGCCTGGTCGGCTTCGTGTCCCGGTCCGCGCTCTCGGTCAGGTCCGCCGCCAGTGCCCTCAACTGCGTCGGCGTGAGCGATGAGAGCTGCGGCGGCAGCGCGCTTCTGATCAGTGGTGAGGCCATCGAATGCGTCGCCCGTATGTTCGACCTGCTGCCGCTCGCGATACCGATCCGGTGCCAGGCCCTTCAAGGTGAAGATCAGCAGCGTGTCGCTGTACCGGCGCTTCTTCCCGACTTCCTTGCCCTCGTGGAAGACCGGCTCATCCCAGCCCTCGACGGCGCGCCGCTGCGCCTCGGTTTCCAGCCGCTCGACCAGCGCGGCCTCGCCGCGGGCCTTGGCCTTTGCCCACGCATCGGCGAAAGCGGGATCCTTGCCGCGCAGCAGATAGGCGCAGTTGGCCGAAAAACCACCGGCCTCGCATGCCGCCGTGACGGTGAGCCCGGACGCGAGCGCCTCGAGGAACAAGTCTTTCTGGCCCTGAGAGGTCGCAACACCCTGGTGCATCAGCCACGCCTGCATCGCGCGCACGCCTTGACCTTGCCCGCCGGGATGCCCCCGCGCGCGTCAGTCCCGGGACGCGCGCGTTTGGGGGTGTTCCAACGCCAATGGTTACGCGCGTAGACCACGCTGAGCGTGGCATTCAGGGGCAGCAGGCCCCATGCGCCGATGGCCACGATCCAGATCAGCCATAGGACCTGATTGGCCAGCCCGACGAGCCATGCGCTGCGATGCATGTTGCCGGCGAGTAGCGTCATCCAGATCGTGATCGCGGACAGCAGCCACGGCAGATAGTCGCGCACCACGTCCATCACGCGTCCTCCCGTGCCCTGCGGGCGTGTTCCCGCATGGCGGGCGCGACGGCTTGGGCCAGGGCGACTGAGGCGCGGACCTTGGCGTCCTTGGCCGTGCACTTTGGAATATTTTCTCCCGCCATTTCCGCCATAGATTTTCCGCCATAGCGGCCAGCCGGCGGAGGAGGCGACGGCGGATTTCCGCCATTGGAAAAGCCCCGTAGGGGCTTCAATGGCGGAAACGCCGATCGCCGGGGGTTTTCACTGCCCCCGGCTTCCGCCATTGATCCGCCATAGGCTCCGCCATTAGCCGGGTCGTTTGGTGGCATCAACGCGGACTCCTTTCCTGTTCTTTCCTTCTTCGCGATCGCGGTATTCGACAACCACCAGCAGGCCGTTGCGCTGCCAGACGGCCAGGACGTGCTTGGCCTGCGCCTCGTTGATGTCAAACATGTCGGTCAGCACCGTGCCGGCCCAGCGGTCGCCGCCGCCCTTGCCGCGGCGGTCCAGCGTGTAAAGCGTGCCTTCGCTCGGCCCCTGATCGATCCGGTCCAGCGCGGCGTTCGCCTGGTCCTTGGTGATGTCGTCGAACACGTCCGGCGGGGTCCAGGGTTCGGCAACTTGCACGCTGTCGCCGTTGGGATAGCGCTCCGTGCTGTTGCCGAGTTCGACGCTGGCGAGGCGAAACCACGTGGCCTTGTCGGCGCGGGGGGCGAGGTTGGCCTTAGCATCGTCCACCCGCACATAGCGCCAGCGGTCGCGCTCCGGCACGTCGAAGCGCTCGCCGGCAGCATCGTCCATGCGGCTGAGGGTCAGGCCGACGCGGGCGGCGTTGGCGATCGCGCTGCCGCCGCGGGCGTCCTCGATATTGCCGCCCAGCGCGCCCTTGCGCGTGTGGTGCACCAGCACGACGGCGCAGCCGGCCTGTTCGGCGACGCGCGCCCAGGCGGCCATGGCGGCGGCCATGTCGGGGTTGCTGTTTTCGTTCAGCGTGTGGCTGCTGACAAAGGGGTCGACCACGATCATGCGCACCGCGTTGGCCTTCGCCTCGGCGATCAGCGGCGCCTCGTCCGGGTGCACCAGGTGCGTCACGGTGGCGCCATCGTCACCGCGTTCCACCACCGCCTCGGCCATGCACAGCGGGCGGTCGCGGCCGGAGTTCAGGAAGATGGG
>JADLHU010000123.1 GCA_020848655.1 Novosphingobium sp. | reverse complement strand
GATCCCTCCAAGTTCCAGAAACTCGGCGGCCGCATTCCGCGTGGCCTGCTGCTGGTCGGCCCTCCGGGCACCGGCAAGACGCTGCTGGCCAAGTCCATCGCCGGCGAAGCCAAGGTGCCGTTCTTCAGCATCTCGGGCTCCGACTTCGTCGAAATGTTCGTCGGCGTCGGCGCAAGCCGCGTGCGCGACATGTTCGAGCAGGCCAAGAAGAACGCGCCGTGCATCGTCTTCATCGATGAAATCGACGCTGTTGGCCGCCATCGCGGCCATGGCCTGGGCAATTCGAACGACGAACGCGAACAGACGCTGAACCAGTTGCTGGTCGAGATGGACGGTTTCGAGGCCAACGAAGGCATCATCATCATCGCCGCCACCAACCGGCCCGACGTGCTCGATCCGGCGCTGCTGCGCCCCGGCCGTTTCGACCGCCAGGTGGTGGTGCCGATCCCAGACGTGGACGGGCGCGAGAAGATCCTTGCCGTCCACATGAAGAAGGTGCCGCTGGCGCCCGACGTCAACCCCCGCGTCATCGCCCGCGGCACACCGGGGTTTTCGGGCGCCGACCTTGCTAACCTCGTCAACGAGGCCGCCTTGCTCGCCGCACGGCGCAACAAGCGCCTTGTCGCCATGCAGGAATTCGAGGACGCCAAGGACAAGGTGATGATGGGCGCAGAGCGCCGCTCGATGGTGATGACCGAGGACGAGAAGCGGATGACCGCCTATCACGAAGCCGGCCATGCCATCGTCTCGGTCAACGAACCGGCTTCGGACCCGATCCACAAGGCCACGATCATCCCGCGCGGCCGCGCGCTGGGCATGGTGATGCGCCTGCCCGAGCGGGACAGCTATTCCTATCATCGCGACAAGATGCACGCGAACCTTTCGGTCGCGATGGGCGGCCGCGTGGCGGAAGAGATCATCTTCGGGCACGACAAGGTTTCGTCGGGCGCGTCGTCCGACATCCAGTATGCCACGGGCCTTGCCCGCAACATGGTCACGCGCTGGGGCATGTCGGACAAACTGGGCCCGCTCCAGTACGAGGAAACGCAGGAAGGCTATCTCGGCATGGGCGGCTCGCAGCGCCTGTTCGTCTCGGACGAGACCAACAAGCTGATCGACAGCGAGATTCGCGGCCTGGTCGATGGGGCGCATGCCCGCGCGACGACGATCCTGAAGGAACAGGAAGACAAGCTCCATGCGCTGGCCGGCGCGCTGCTTGAATATGAAACGCTGACCGGCGACGAGATCAAGCAACTGATCGAGAGCGGCAAGCTCGACCGCCCGGAAAATCCGCTTGGGCCCACCAGCCCCGCCCCGGTGCGCGGCTCTGCCGTGCCGCGCGCGGGCAAGCGCTTTTCCGATGGCGGAACGGCGCCCCTGGGCGCCTGACCGCACAGATCAAGCTCAGGGCCGGGCGGCCTGTTCGCCGATGGCGATCACCTGCCCGGCCAGCCGATCCACTTCGCCGCGATCGTGGCTGACATAAAGGATCGGCAGGCGCAGTTCATCGCGAACGCGCTCTATCACCGCCATGATTTCCTCGCGCCGCGCGTGGTCGAGCGAGGACAATGGCTCGTCCATCAGCAGGAAGCGCGGGCCTGACAGCAGCGCCCGGCCAATGGCGACGCGCTGCGCCTCGCCGCCCGAAAGCGTGCGCGGCATGCGCGCCAGCAAGTGTCCGATGCCCAGGAAGGCCACCGCTTCGTCCAGCACCATCCAGCGCCGCGCCGTGGGCGCCAGCCGCCAGCCGAACAGCAGGTTTTCGCGCACCGTGCGGTGCGGAAACAGCCGTCCATCCTGAAAGACATAGCCGCAGGCGCGCGCCTCTGGCGGCAGGTCGATGCCGGCCGCACTGTCGAACAGCACCGTGCCCGCCACCGCGATCCGGCCACGATCCGGCCGCAGCAGGCCGGCCACGACATCGAGCAGGCTGGTCTTGCCCGCGCCCGACGCGCCGAACAGCGCGGTCAGCCCTTCGGGCGCGGCAAAGCGCGCCGCGATGGTCCGCCCGCCGCGCTTCAGCGCGATATCGACATCAAAGGACATGGCCGAACCCACCCGCCCGCGTGCCCGCGCCGCCGCGCCGCGCCAGCGTTTCCGATGCGACCAGCGCCGCCACCGACAGCACCACGGAAACCAGCGCCAGCCGCGCGACGGCGCTTTCGCCGCCGGGCACCTGCAACGCCGAATAGATCGCCAGTGGCAGCGTTTCGGTTTCGCCCGGAATGTTCGAAACGAACGTGATCGTCGCGCCGAATTCGCCGATGGAGCGCGCGAAGCCCAGCACCAGTCCGGCCAGCACGCCGGGCATGGCCAGCGGCAGCGTGACCGCGAAGAACGTGCGCCATGGCCCCGCCCCCAGCGTGCGCGCCGCGCCTTCCAGCCGGCGGTCCACCGCCTCGATCGAAAGGCGCATCGCGCGCACCATCAGCGGCAGCGCCATGACCGCCGCCGCCAGCGCCGCACCGGTCCAGCGGAACAGGAACGTCAGCCCCAGCGTGTCGGCCAGCAGCCTTCCGGCCGGCCCCTGCGGCCCGAACGCCAGCAGCAGCAGCCAGCCCGTCACCACCGGCGGCAGGACCAGCGGCAGGTGGACCAGCGCATCGAGCAGCACTTTGCCCGGAAAGCGGCCGCGCGCCAGCAGCCAGGCCAGTCCGAAAGCCAGCGGCAGCGCGCCCAGGATCGCCACGCCACTGACTTTCAGCGACAGCGCGATGATGCCCCATTCCTCTGGCGAAAGCGGGGCCAAGCCTATCGCGTCCCGAAGCCGAAGCGGCGGAACACGGCCTTGCCCTCGGCCGAGACCAGATAGCGGCGGAACGCTTCGGCATCGCGGTGGGTGGACGTGGCCAGAACGGCCACGGGATAGCTGATCGGCGCATGGCTGCTGGCAGGAAACACGCCGACCACGCGCACGCCCGGATCGGCGCGGGCGTCGGTGTCATAGACAATGCCCAGCGGCGCGGCGCCGCGATCGACCAGCGCCAGCGCCGCGCGCACGTTCTGGGCGCGGGCCACGCTGGCGGACACGGCCGGCCACACGCCCAGCCGCGTCAGCGCCTGCTCTCCATACTTGCCGGCGGGGACAGAGGCGGGATCGCCCATCGCCAGCCGGCCGCCGCCCAGCGCGCCCGCCAGGGCAAAGCGCGGGGCGATGGTCAGCCGCACCCGGCTGGCCGCCGGGGCGATCAGCACGAGCCGGTTGGTCAGGAACGACACGCGCGTGCGCGGGCGCAGCAGGCCCTTGCCCGCCACATAGTCCATCCACTCCTCGTCCGCGGAAAGGAACAGGTCGGCCGGCGCGCGCGCCTCTATCTGGCGGGCCAGCGCGGCGGAACTGGCGAACGAGATCACCGGCCGCGGATGGCCCTTGCGCGCCCAGTCATCGGCGGCGGCGTTGAGCGATTCCTGCAAGCTCGCCGCCGCCAGCACCAGCGGCCCGCGCGATTGCGCGCCCACCGGTTGCCCCGTCACCAGCAGCGCCAGGATCATCAACAATGCGGCAAGCGGGCGGAACGGCATCGATTGGCTCCCTGGGCCTATATCGCACGGTATATAGGGCTTTGTGCAATTGCGAAAGGCCCAAACGGGCTGGGATAGCGCCGCGCCAGCCGCTATTGCTGCGCCGGCAAACGGGGGGGACCGCACGCGATGATCGATGCTTTCGATGCACAGGCCGTGCCGCTGGCCGGGTTCTGGCCGGCAATGGCAACGCTGGCGGCGCTGGCCGCCGTGGGCCTGTGGCGCTGGAGCGGGCGCAAGGCCGGCTGGTTCGTGTTCGTGTTCATCGGCGTATTCGGCGTGTTCGGCGTGGCGGTGCCCAGTTGGGATCAGATCCGCCTGCGCCACATGCTTTCCAGCGGCGAAGGGCTGACCGTGACGCGCGGCACGATCACCCAGACCTGGCACATCGTCGATCGCCGCCGCGATTACGCATCCTCGCTGAAAAACGCCTACAAGACCGTGGTCAGCGAAGGGTTCGACGTGGGGGCCGAGCGGTTTTCATGGGTGGTCGGCCAGTGCCTGTCTCCTTCGGCGCTGTGCGACCTTGCCGTGCTCAAGACGCCGCTGGTGCAAGGGCAGCGCGTGGAAGTGACCTGGTTCGACGACGCCGCGCAGCAGGATCGCCGCGTGCTGCGCCTGCGGGTGGAGCCGCTTCAGCCGCGCCCGCGATAGGACGAGACTCCCTGATCGGGCGCCCACAGCCCTTCGGGCACCGGGCCGGACTGCCAGAACACGTCGATAGGAATGCCGCCACGCGGATACCAGTAGCCGCCGATGCGCAGCCAGCGCGGGCGCATTTCATCGAACAGGCGCTGGCCGATGCCCACGGTCACATCCTCGTGAAAGCCGGCATGGTTGCGGAAGGCGCCCAGGAACAGCTTGAGGCTTTTCGATTCGACGATGGTCTGCCCCGGCGCGTAATCGATCACCAGATGCGCGAAATCGGGCTGGCCGGTGACCGGGCACAGCGAGGTAAATTCCGGCGCGGCGAAGCGCACCATATAGAGCGCGCCGGTGCGCGGATTGGGAACATAATCCAGTACCGCCGCTTGCGGAGACGCGGGAAGCGCGCTCTGGCGCCCGAGATGAAGGGGAAGGCTGGGATCGTCGACCATGCATTCCCCTTGCCGTCAACGCGCGCCCGGCACAAGTCGCGGCATGGCCCGGCGCGATTCACTTCGCGTTCAGCGGCACAGCAAAAGGAGCGATCGGGGCGGACAATGGCAGGAAACGATACGGACATGACGCGGGGGAACGGTCGACGATCGACGATGCGAATCAGCGCGACCGGTACGCTGCTGGCGCTGCTGGCCGGGGCCGGGGCCGGTGCGGCGGCGGCGCAGGACACCGCAGCGCCCGGCGGCTTCCAGTTGCCGCCGCGCCCGGCAGCTCGCGAGGAGCGGGCCGGGCCGGTCGACGCGGACAATCCCGTGGTGCGCCCATCGACACCCCCGGCCGCGACGGTTGCCGGGCCGACGCCCGCCCCTTCGATCGCGGTGCCGCCTCCTTCGCCGCGCGCCCAGCCGACACGGCGACCCAGGCCGGAGCGCGCCGTTCCCGCAACGCCCGCGCCGATGCCTGCGCCGATCCCCGGCCCGATCGAGACCGCCTCCGCCGCGCCGCAACCGCCGCCAACGCTCGCCCCCGCGCCCCTGCCCGCGCCCGTCGCAACGCCCGCCACTCCAAAGCAAGGTTCATGGCCGTGGCTTGCCCTGCTCGGCGCGGTCGCCGCGCTGCTGGCGGGTCTGGGCCTGTGGCGCCGCTTTGCACGCCGCACCGCGCCCGACGAGGCCACATACGCAGCGCCCGAACCCGCCGCGCCAGCCCCCGAGCCAGCCTCCACGCCCCTGCCCGATCCTGTTCCCGCAAACGCCCTGCCTGCCACCGCGCCCATGCTGGACCTGCAGCTCGAAGCGCGGGAGATGACCGGATCGCTGGTCTATGCCACGCTGTCCTACCGGCTGACGCTGACCAATCGTGGTCCCGCCGCCACCGGGCCGCTGGCCGTGGCGGGCGATCTGGCCAGCGCGCACGCCTCGATCGATTCGCGCGCGCTGCTGGCGCCCGCTGCCGGCGATCTCGCCCCGCTGCACGAAGCGCCGCCGCTGGCGCCGGGCGAAAGCGCGGAATTGAGCGGTGCGCTGCGCATCCCGCTGGCCGCGATCCTGCCGCTGGCCGGCGGTGCCGCCTTCGTCCCACTGGCGCGCTTCCACGTCGAATCGCCCTCCAGCCCGAGTGGCGAAGCGATCGCCGAAGCGCGGATTTTCGTGATCGGCCCGGCCGGGGCGATGCCGGACGATGCCCTGCGCCCGGTCCGGTTCGCTCAGTTTCCGGGCGTGGTGCGCGATCTGGGGCAACGGGAAATTCGCGCAACCGATTGACGACAACGCGAAAAGCCCTCGACGGGACTCGCTGGTCTGGTTAATCGGGTCGTTCGCGGTCGCAACATAGGGAGGAATGGCGCGCCATGGAGAGTCTCGTTTCGACCGAGTGGCTGGCCAGCGAAACCGGCGCGAGCGACCTCAGGATCGTCGACGCCTCGCGCCACCTGCCCGAAACCGGACGCGATGCCGCCGCCGAATACCAGGCCGCCCACATTCCGGGCGCGGTGTTCATGGACCTTGGCGAACTGACCGATCCCGCCGCCACGGTGGACAACACGCTGCCTTCGGCCGAGCGCTTCGCCAGCCGCATGCAGGCGCTGGGGTTGGGTGATGGCAGCCGCATCGTCCTTTACGATGACAGCGCGATCAAGTCGGCAGCGCGCGCCTGGTTCATGCTCAAGCTGTTCGGCGCGCGCGATGTCGCCATTCTCGATGGCGGCATCGCCAAGTGGAAGGCCGAGGGACGGCCGCTCGCCTCGGGCACGGAAACGCTGCGCCAGCGCCATTTCACCGTGTGGTCCGATCCGGCGAAAGTGCGTGGCAAGGCCGAAGTCCTCGCGAACCTGGCCAGCGATTCGGAAATCGTGATCGATGCGCGCGGCGCCGGCCGCTTTACCGGAAGCGAAGCGGAAACGCGGCCCGGCCTTGCCAGCGGGCACATCCCCGGATCGCGCAACGTCCACTATGCCAAGCTGTTCAACCCGGATGGCACCTTCCGCAGCAAGGCCGAAATCGCCGCGCTGTTCGCCGATGCCGGGGTGGACCTGTCGCGCCCGCTGATTTCCAGTTGCGGCAGCGGCATGACCGCCTGCGTGCTGGCCTTCGCGCTGCACCTGATCGGCAAGAACGACGTCGCGCTCTATGACGGAAGCTGGAGCGAATGGGGCCTCGATCCCGCCACGCCCAAGGCCACCGGCGCGGCCTGAGCGGTCCGGGGTCCCGACGATTTTCCACCAAGGCGATTGCCCTTCGCCCGCTGCGGCGGATATGCCGCAGGCCATGACCAAGCACCCCACCGATAGCGCGCGTACCGCCACCCGGCTCGTCAATGCCGGCCGGCGCGGCGAATGGACCGGCACCGAGGGCAACCCCGGCCGCGTCGTCACCCCGCCGGTGTGGCGGGCCAGCACGCACCTTTACCCCGACATGGCGGCGATGAAGGCCGAAAGCGGCCGCAACGAGGACGGGCGCTTCTACTATGGCCGGCGCGGCGCGCCGACGCAGTGGGCGCTGGCCGAAGCGCTGACCGAACTGGAACCGGGCGCGGCGGGCACCGTGCTCTATCCTTCGGGCGTGGCCGCGCTGGCCGGGGCGCTGATGACCGTGCTCAAGGCCGGTGACGTACTGCTGATCACCGACAATGCCTATGATCCCACCCGCGCGCTGGGGCGCGGCCTGCTGACCGATTTCGGCGTGGAAACGCGCTTCTTCGATCCGCTCGATCCCGTGGCCTTCGAAGCCGCGATCTGCCCGCGCGCGCGCGCCGTTCTGCTCGAAGCGCCGGGCAGCCTGACCATGGAAATGGAGGACGTGCCCTTGCTGGCCGCCATCGCGCGCCGCCATGGCATGATCTCGATCGTCGACAACACCTGGGCCAGCCCGCTGGGCTTTCAGCCGCTGACGCACGGCGTCGACATTTCGGTGATGTCGCTGACCAAGCATGTCGGCGGCCATTCGGACCTGATGATGGGCAGCGCCGCCGCCGGGCCGGAGATCTATCCCGCGCTGCGCCGCCGCGCGCAGGCGCTGGGCCAGGTCGTTTCGCCCGACGATGCGGCGCTGGCGCTGCGCGGGCTGCGCACGCTGGGGGTGCGGCTGGAGCGCGAAAGCGCCAGCGCGCTGGCCATCGCCGGCTGGCTGGCGGCGCGGCCCGAAGTGGCGGCGGTGCTTTGCCCGATGCTGCCGGGCGCGCCGGGGCACGATCTGTGGCGCCGCGATTTCACCGGCGGCTGCGGTTTGTTCAGCTTCGTGCTGAAGGGCGGCGATGCGGCGGCGCGGGCGCGCTTCATCGATGCGCTGGCGCTGTTCGGCATCGGCTATAGCTGGGGCGGCTTCGAAAGCCTGGTCGTGCCGGTCGATCCCGCGCCGATCCGCGCGGTCACGCCCTGGCCGCTGGCCGGCATGGACGCGGCCGACCGCTTCGGCGTGCGCCTGTCGATCGGGCTGGAAGACCCGGCAGACCTGATCGCCGATCTCGAACGGGGCTTTGCCGCCATCACAGCGGGCTGAGGGCGCTGCGGGTTGGGGGCGCGGCGAAATTTTCCTTATCCCCTGCAAAGGCATTCTGACTGGCGATCTGGCCCGCCAATCGTCATCTGCCACAGCATGAGCGAATCCCCCCTTCCCACGGGCACAGTCCATCTTGTCGGCGCCGGCCCCGGCGATCCCGACCTGCTGACGCTGCGCGCCACACGGTTGATCATGACCGCGCGGATCATCGTGCACGATGGGCTGGTCGATCCCGCCATCCTGGCGATGGCGCGGCCGGGCACGCGAATGATCTCCGTCGCCAAGCAGCGCGCGCGCCACACGATGCCGCAGGATGCGATCAACGCGCTGCTGGTGGCCGAAGCGCGGGCCGGCAACGATGTGGTGCGCCTGAAGGGCGGCGATCCCTTCGTCTTCGGGCGGGGCGGGGAAGAGGCCGAGGCCTGCCGCGCCGCCGGCATCGCGGTGGACGTCGTCCCCGGCGTCAGCGCCGCACTGGGCGCCGCCGCTGCCGCGCAGATCCCCCTTACCCACCGCGCCAGCGCCTCGATCGTCAGCTTCGTGGCGGGCCAGTGCAAGGGATTGACCGACCAGGACTGGGCCGGCCTGGCCGGCAAGGGCCGCACGCTGGTGATCTACATGGGCGTCGCCACCGCAGAAGTCATCGCCGACAAGCTGATGGCCGATGGGCTTGCGCCCGATGTGCCGGTGGCGGTGATCGAAAACGCCACGCGCCCCACGATGCGCGTGCTGCGCGGACCGCTGGCCGGCCTTGCCGCGCTGGTTGGCAGAAACAGGGTGAAAAGTCCGGCGCTTATCGTCATTGGCGAAGTTGCCGCCGAACCTGAAACGGAGTTGCGCGCGCTGGCGCGGGAGATCACTGCATGAAGATACTGACGGGGAACGATCTGAAGACCGGCGCGGTCATCTGGTGGGATGGCAGCGGCTGGTCGCTGCATGTCGAGGACGCGGTCGACGCCGGCGAGCACGCCGACGAGATCCTGGCGCGCGAACACGCCGCCCGCCGCGTCAATTCCGGCTATGTCACCGATGGCGTGAAAACCGCCGATGGCGTGCGCCCCGGCCACATCAAGGAGCGCATCCGCGCGCTTGGCCCCACTGTCCGCCTCGACCTTTCCCTCAAGCCTGCCGATCCCGAAGCCGGCAACTGGGTGATCTGATGTACAAGTACGACCAATACGACCAGGCCATGGTGGATGCGCGCGTGGAGGAATTCCGCGACCAGACGCGCCGCCGCATCGAAGGCACGCTTTCGGAAGAAAACTTCCGGCACTTGCGGCTGATGAACGGGCTGTATCTCCAGCTCCACGCCTACATGCTGCGCGTCGCCATTCCTTATGGCACGCTCAATTCCACGCAGATGCGCGCGCTGGGCGATATCGCCGAAAAGTACGATCGCGGCTATGGCCACTTCACCACGCGCCAGAACATCCAGTACAACTGGATCAAGCTGGAAGACGCGCCCGACCTCCTGGCCGATCTTGCCGCCGTGGAAATGCACGCGATCCAGACCAGCGGCAACTGCATCCGCAACATCAGTTCGGACCAGTACGCCGGCGCCGCCCAGGACGAACTGATCGATCCGCGTCCATATGCCGAACTGCTGCGCCAGTGGTCCAGCTTCCACCCCGAATTCATCAAGCTGCCGCGCAAGTTCAAGATCGCGGTGATCGCCAGCGACACCGATCGCGCGGCGAT
>JADLHU010000122.1 GCA_020848655.1 Novosphingobium sp. | reverse complement strand
CCCAGGATAAGAACGGGCGCTGCCACAAACCCCTGCCACAGCTTCAGCCGGCCAGACGCAAACGGCCGCCGCTTCTTCGAGGGGTGGCCACGGTCGGCCGCCAGGTCGACAAGATCGTTGAGAATGTAGGTGCCCGACGCCATCGCGCCGAGCAGGGGCAGGGCGATCAGCAGCGTTAGCAGCGTTGCCACATTGGTGATCTGCATCGCCATGATCGCCGGGACGAAGATTAGGACGTTCTTCGACCACTGGTGCAGACGCAGCGCCTTGCGCCACGCGCCGATCCCGCGCTTCGGCCGCTGGAATTTCTGGGCCACCTTGATGCCGGCGCGCTCGACGCCCGCCGCGCTAACCGGCCCGCCTTCAACCACGGAGGCAGCCTTGGCCTTGCGCCACACTTTCATGTCGGCGCGGCTGTCGCCGATATACTCAAAGCCCTGCGGCGCGGCCTTTTCGAGGAAAGCCGCCTTGGCGTGGCCCTTGTTGTTGGTCTTGCCATCGCTGCCGACGGCGCGGTCGAACACGCCGAAGCGTGCGGCGGCTTCCTCGACAATGCCCTGGTCGGAGGCCGAGACCAGCCACACCTGCCGCCCTGAGGCACGTTCGCGCCGGCAATACTCAACCACCTCTTCGTTCGCCGGGAGGCTCGCCATGTCGAGGTTCGCCCGCGACTGCACGCGCGCCTTCACCTTGGCCAGCGCAAGCGGCAGCTGCAGCATCTGCCACAACGCCCACAGCGGGCGCCGGCGAAAATGTTCCGCAAGCCCTTCAAACAGCGTGTCGGTCAGCAGCAGAGTGCCATCGAGATCGACGGCCAGAAGCGTCTTCGCCCCGGCTTCGGTAGCTCCGAGCGCCTGCGCGTCATTGGCGGCGCGCGCGATGAATGGCTGGCTCACGGGCGGAATCCTGCAGAGTGTTAATGAGGCAGCCTACGCCATAACGCTCAAGAATCAGTTGATCGTCAGGTTTCAGCTGACTCCGCGGCGTCCTGTGTTGTTGCGCGCGGGGCCACGAACGTTAAAACCGCACCACTTCCGTGAAATGTGTGCAGCAGGGCTGGAGTGCGCGTTGGCATTAACGAAAATCATCCCGGTCATCATGTCCGGTGGATCAGGAACCAGACTCTGGCCGCTGTCCACCGCAGAGAAGCCCAAGCAGTTCCACTTTCTGGGCGCGGAACGGACGATGATCGAGGAAACCGTCATGCGGTTCTCCGGCGAGCATGATGGTGTTCGTTTCCTGCCGCCGGTGATCATTGCCTCCGCCCCACACGGCGATCTCGTGCGCGAGGCCCTGGCCGCCTGTGGCATTGAAGCCGCCGCTGTGATCCTCGAGCCCAAGGGCCGCAACACCGCCGCTACCGCCGCGCTCGCCGCGCTCATCGCGAAGGAGATCGACCCCGAGGCGCATGTCCTGCTCGCCCCGGCCGATCACCTTGTGGCCAAGGCCGATGCCTTCGTTCGAACCATCCGCGCCGCCAGCTCTGTCTTGCCCGATCGCATTGTCACATTTGGCATCAATCCGGCGGGTCCGGAAACCGGCTATGGCTATATCCTGCAGGGCGACCAACTCGCCGATGGCGTTCACGCCGTCGTCACGTTCAAGGAAAAGCCCGAGCTGCATGTCGCCGAACAGTATCTCCGCGAGGGCGGCTACAGCTGGAATTCCGGCGTCTTCCTGTTCTCTCCGTGCATGATGCTGGACGAATTCGGGATCGCCGCCGCCGACATCCGCGATGGCGCAGCCCGGGCACTGTCGCGCGCCACGCGCACCGGCCCGGTCATCCTGCTCGACGCCGAGGCCTTTGCCGCGGTGCGCAGCGAGGCCGTGGATCGCGCCGTGATGGAGCATACCCGCCGCGCCGCCGTCGCCCCCTGTGAAATCGGCTGGGCGGATGTCGGCTCGTGGGCCGAGGTCTGGCGACTGTCGGACAAGGACGGGCAGGGCAATGCCATCAAAGGCCCCGTCATCGTCCATGAGGGCGAAAACAACCTTGTCCGCACCGATGGCCCCCACATCTCCATCGTCGGCCTGTCCGACCTGATCGTCATCGCCAGCGGGGATTCCATCCTGATTGCCCCCCGCGAACGCGCCCAGGACGTCAAAAAAGTGATTCCGGGCGGTGGCTGAGGCGCTATAAGCGTCCCGCCGGGCTGCCCACTGAGCCAAGGGGCCCGAAGGAGACGCGCCGATGCAGCTGTTCATTGATTCCGCCGACGTGGCCGAGCTGCGCGCAGCCGCCGCCAGCGGCCTGATCGACGGCGTCACCACCAACCCGTCCCTGATCGCGAAGTCGGGCCGCAACATGAAGGAGGCGATCGCCGAGATCTGCTCCATCATCCCCGGCCCGGTCAGCGCCGAAGCTGTCGCCACCGATGTGGAGGGCATGCTCAACGAAGGCCGCTATCTGGCGCGCATCGCCTCGAACGTCGTCGTGAAACTGCCGCTCACCGAGAATGGCCTGCGCGCCTGCCGAACGCTCTCGGATGAAGGCATCAAGGTCAATGTCACGCTGTGCTTCTCCGCCGTTCAGGCGATGCTGGCTGCCAAAGCCGGCGCCTATTTCATCTCGCCCTTCATCGGCCGCCTCGATGACAAGGGCGAGGACGGCATGGAGCTGATCCACGACATCCGTCAGGTTTACGACAATTACGGCTTCGGCACGAACGTGCTCGCCGCCTCGATCCGCACGCCGGAGCATGTGAAGCAGTGCGCGCTCGCCGGCGCCGATTGCGCCACCTTGCCGCCGAAGATCTTCGCGCAGCTCTACAAGCACGAGCTGACGGATTCGGGCGTTGCCGCATTCCTCAAGGACTGGGCTTCGACCGGCCAGTCGATCCTCTGATCGCATGACGGGGGATGCTGAAGGGATCGCACCGGACATCACAGTCGTCGTCGTCAACTACAATGGCGGCGACTATCTCCGCGGCTGCCTCGCCTCCCTCGCGCGCCAGACCTTCGCCAACTTCGAGACCATCGTCATCGACAATGCCTCGAGCGATAACTCGCTCGATCGCATCGTGGAAAAGCCGGCGCGCCTGACGATCCTGCGCCAGACGGCAAATCTCGGCTTTGCCGGCGGCAACAACGTCGGCGCGCGGGTAGGGCGGGGCAGGTGGCTCGCACTGCTGAACCCCGATGCCGAAGCCGCGCCCGACTGGCTCGAAGCCATGATGCGCGCCATCGCCGCGCGCCCCTCGCATCGCATGATCGCCTGCAAGCAGGTCAGCCTCCACGATCCCTCAAAGCTCGACGGCGCAGGTGATTGCTACCTCGCCTATGGCTATGCGTGGCGCGGCGGCTTCGGCCATGCCATCGGAAGCGCGCCGCCAGCGGGCGAATGCTTTGCGCCGTGCGGGGCCGCTGCGCTCTATCCCCGAGAGGTATTCCTCGATGCCGGCGGATTCGATGAGCGGTATTTCTGCTATCATGAAGACGTCGACATCGCCTTCCGCCTGCGCATGCAGGGCGAGCGTTGCCAGTATGTCGCCGATGCCGTTGTGCGCCATGCCGGCTCCGGCATCACAGGCCGCGCCAGCCGCTTTGCCGTTTTCCACGGTGTCCGCAATGGCGTCTGGACCTATGTGAAGAACATGCCCGGCGGCCTGCTGCTGCTGACGTCGCCGGTATGGCTGGTCGGATCGTTGATGCTGCTGGGGCGGGGCGCAATGCGCGGCGTGTTCGTGCCCACATGGCAGGGATTTGTCGCAGCGGTCGCCGGCCTCGGGCCAATGCTTGCGACACGCCGCGCGTTGAAGTCGCGCCGCAAGGTGTCCCCCGCATGGATCGCAGCCGCGTTCACCTGGAACCCGTTCCGCTATCTCGGGCGTTCGATCGATGTGCGTCCGTTCCCGACGGATCAGTCGGTGATCCGCAACACTTCGGCGAACGCCAGGAAAACGTGATAGAGCGTTGAGGCCGGCACTGTGTGCGCTGCTTCGCGGCCCTGGGCATCGAACGCGTCCATCCAGATCCCTGCGGGCTTGCGCGCGAGATAGTGCTGCAGCAGCACGCTCGCAGCGGCATCGATCACCGGGCCCGGGTCTACGCCATCCAGTTCCCACAGCGCGATGGCGGCCTTGATGCGCTCGCAATTTGGCCAGCAGCGCGACCCTGCGTCGAGCGCCGCACCGTCATCGCGCACACTGTTGTGGACCATGCCGGTTGCAGGATTGATGCCGTGCATTTCGGCAAAGCGGCTGGCGGCGCGTATCTCGGCGCCAACGTCCATGACCAGCTGCTTCCGCGCCTGGTTGAGGATCCAGCACCATTCCATCAGGTGGCCCGGTTCCACGATACGGCCATCATCGCCCGGCGCGCGCGACCAGTCGTCGGTGAAATACTCCGCCAGCGTGCCGGTCTTCACATCGAACAGTTTCGTGCGGAACAGTTCCACCAGCCGGCGTGCGGCTTCGGCGAAACGAACCTCGCCGGTCGCCTCGTGAGCCGCAAGGCAGGCCTCGGTCAGGTGCATATGCGGGTTCTGTTGCCGCCAGCCGGTCGGCGGCATTTCATGCCAGAATCCCAGCCCACCCGGATGGCGCATGTGCGCGTCGATATGGTCCAGCGTCCGGTGCATCCAGGCCAGGGATGCCTCATCCCGCGTCGCCCGGTGCCGCCAGGCAAAGCCGAACAGCGCAAACGCGTGGTCATAGAGATCGGGTGTTTCGTCCAGCACCTCGCCGGTGCGCGAGAGCGTCCGCGCGAAGCCTTTTTCCGCGCCCAGCCATGCCCGTGTCGCAAGGAACTCCATACCGGGCTCGGCCAGCGCAAGGCCCGCCTTCCAGCCCATGAGCGCGGCGTGCGAAAACACATAGACCTGCCGCGCGGCGACCCGCGTCCGCTTGAACACCACCCCGGCATCGGCGCCTGAGAGCGTCAGCTGTTCCACATACCCGCCATTGTCGAGGTCGAGCCCGTGCACCGCCCAGAAAGGCAGCGCCTGG
>JADLHU010000121.1 GCA_020848655.1 Novosphingobium sp. | reverse complement strand
GCTGATCGTGCTGCTGGCGCAGGCCGGCGGCTTCGTGCCCGCGCAAAGCGCCACCATCGGGCTGGTCGATCGCCTGTTCAGCCGCGTCGGCGCATCGGACAACCTGGCGCGCGGCCGCTCCACCTTCATGGTCGAGATGGTGGAAACCGCCGCGATCCTGGCGCAGGCGACGCAGCGCAGCTTCGTGATCCTGGACGAAGTGGGGCGCGGCACATCAACCTATGACGGCCTTGCGCTGGCCTGGGCGGTGGTGGAAGCCGTGCACGAGGTGAACCGCTGCCGCTGCCTGTTCGCCACGCACTATCACGAACTGGCGCGCCTGGCCGAAAACTGCGACGCGCTGTCGCTCCACCACGTTCGCGCGCGCGAATGGAAAGGCGATCTGGTGCTGCTGCACGAACTGGCCGAAGGCCCGGCCGATCGCAGCTATGGCCTGGCCGTGGCGCGACTGGCCGGGGTGCCCGATGGGGTGCTGTCGCGCGCCAAGGCCGTGCTCGACCGGCTGGAAAAAGGCCGCGCCGAAACCGGCGGGCTGGCGGCGGGGCTGGGCGACCTGCCGCTGTTCGCCGCCGCGTTGCAAGCGCGCGAGGTTCAGGCCGATACGCTGCGCGAAACGCTGGCCGCGCTCGACATCGATGCGCTCACCCCGCGCGAGGCGCTGGACCTGCTGTACGAACTAAAGCGCGAAGCGGGCACCGATCGTTAACCGCCACGGCGCTATCGTGCCGCCATGTTCGGCCCGCGCATCACCCAGGTCTTCCGCAGCCGCTGGCACGCCCTGTGGTGGGCCGCCGGCATCCTCTTGACCGCCTACTGCTCGGTGCCATCGACCGACGAAACCCGGCAGGCCGCGCCCGCGCCGCACAGCCCGGCGGCAAAGCACGTCAATCCCTGGGCCAGGGACGCGAAATAGCCGCTCAGTCCTCGGCGCCTTCGCCGAACTTGCCCTCTTCGTCGTCATCGTTGCGTTCGCCGCGATAGGCATCGAAATCGAGCCGCCCGCTGCGATCCATCTGGATCATGTGATCGACAAGATCGGGAACATCGTCGCCCTCGTCGCCGCTGGGCACTTTCTCGCTGTCTTCCAGTCCCAGCCCGCCCGTCGCGGCATCGCGCGCCTCGGCGGCGACTTCGTGCGCCTGCGCGGCTTCGTCTTCCTGTTCGTCGTTGACGGTCTCGGGGGGCAGCGGGGGCTGGCGCTTGTCGATCATCGGATGTCTCCTTCAGCCGAAAGACGCCGCCGCGCCCCGAAGGTTCCCGTCAGCGCGTCGGCACGGGCTTTTCGCCCGAATAGTCATAGAAACCGCGCCCGGCCTTCTTGCCGATCCAGCCCGCTTCCACATATTTCGTCAAAAGCGGCGCGGGGCGATACTTCGGATCGCCGGTGGTGGCCTGATAGACCTTCAGGATTTCCAGCAGCGTATCCAGCCCGACGAAATCGGCCAGGGTCAGCGGACCCATCGGGTGGTTGAGGCCGATGCGGCAGCCCTTGTCGATATCCTCGACACTGCCGACGCCCGACCCCAGCACGAAGATCGCTTCGTTCAGCATCGGCACGAGGATGCGGTTGACCACGAAGCCCGGCTCGTCCCCCGCCAGCACCACGTCCTTGCCGATGCTGGTGCCGAACGCGGTGGCGCGATCGATCGTGTTCTTCGACGTGGCAAGGCCCGGAATCACTTCCAGCAGGCGCATGACCGGCACCGGATTGAAGAAGTGCATGCCGATGAAGCGCGCCGGATCGGGCGAGGCGGCGGCCATGCGCGTGATCGGGATCGAACTGGTGTTCGAAGCCAGCACCGCGCCCGCGCCCAGCACTTTGCCGGCGGCTTCGAAAATGCGCAGCTTGATGTCCTCGCGCTCGGTCGCGGCTTCGATGATGATGTCGGCCGGGGCCAGCGCGGCATAGTCGCCCACCGGGGCGATGCGCGCCAGCAGCGCCGTGGCATCGGCCTGCGCCAGCTTGTCCCGGGCAACAAGGCGCGACAGGCCCTTTTCGATGCCGGCCTTGCCCTTTTCGGCGATGGCCAGGTCAAGATCGGTAAGCAGCACGTCATAGCCGAACTGCGCCGCCGTCTGCGCGATGCCCGCGCCCATCTGCCCCGCACCGATCACACCAATCGTCGCCATGCCCTGCTCCTTCGCGGCCTGATATAGGCCTTGGCGGTTAGCGGGGTTGGCCAGCGATGGGAAGCCAGTTCAGCCGCCAATCGGCGCCGGCGGAAAAACGCCTAGCGGTTCTGCCCGGGCACCCACAGCACATCGCCCGATCCCGCCGCGTTCATCGCGCGGGCCAGCACGAAAAGGTAATCGGACAGGCGATTGACATAGGCGAGCGCGGCGGGATTGACCGGCGTTTCGGCGGCCAGCGCGGTCATCGCCCGTTCGGCGCGGCGCACGCAGGCGCGCGCGACATGGGTGCGCGCCGCCGGCTCGCCGCCGCCCGGCAGGATGAAGCTGGTCAGCGGCGGGATATCCTCGTTCAACGCGTCGATCCCGGCTTCCAGCCAATCGACTTGCGCCTGCACGATGCGCAGCACCATCTCGGACGGCGTGAAATCGTCGCCGGGGGTGGCCAGGTCGGCGCCCAGGTCGAACAGGTCGTTCTGGATGCGAGTCAACGCGGCGCTATGCCAGCTTGCCCCCGCGGCGGAGCCGGCCACGGCAAGCCCGATGGCGCTGTTGGCTTCGTCCACCGCGCCGATCGCTTCCATCCGCGCGGCGTGCTTGGCCGTGCGCGAGCCATCGACGAGGCCAGTGGTGCCATCGTCGCCGGTGCGGGTGTAGATCTTGTTGAGCTTGACCACGGCCGCCTGCCCCGATGCCTAGCGGCTGACCGCCAGCAGGATCGCCACGACGACCACGGCGGCGGCCTGATACTTGATGCGCGCGAACATCATCTTGTTCTGGCGCAACTGCATCTCGCTCGCCCCCTCGCCCGGATCGCGTTCCAGATCGAGCCGCGTGCTTTGCAGGAAGGCGACGATGCCGCGCACCAGGCTGACGACGACCATCACCACCAGCACGATGATGATCGGGATAAGGATATAGTTCATGGCGCGCTGTGTACGCCCGGCGAAAGCGAAATGCCAGCCGGGAAGCGCCCTGCCCTTAAGGCCGTGGCGATGGCCCGGCCATCCTCGCCGTCGCGCCGCCGGTCGGCCAGCGAGGGCGAGCCGCGCCGCTTGGCAAGCTTGCGCCCGTCCGCTTCGACCAGCAGGCCGTGGTGGTGCCACGCCGGCACCGGCAGGCCGAGCAGCGCCTGGAGCAGGCGATGGACGTGGCTGGCGGCGAACAGGTCGGCCCCGCGCGTCACCAGCGTCACCCCGTCGGCCGCATCGTCGAGCGTGGCGGCAAGGTGGTAGCTGGCCGGCGCTTCTTTCCGCAGCAGCACCAGATCGCCGAACAGTTCGGGCGCGGCCACCTGCCGCCCGGCCCGTTCGTCCACCCAGTCGAGCGGGCCGGCCTGGCGGATCGCTGCCGCCATGTCGATCCGCCAGGCCGCGCCTTCGGGATCGACGTTCCGCCCCCGGCACGTGCCGGGATAAAGCACGCCGTCCGGCCCGCAAGCCGTGGCGGCGGCGGCGATCTGCGCCCGCGTGCAGCGGCACGGATAGAGCAGGCCCATCGCCTTCAACCGCTCTCCCGCATCGGCATAGCGCGCCAGCCGGGCTGATTGGAACACCGGCTCCCCTTCCCATTCCAGCCCCAGCCAGGCCAGGTCGGCCAGGCACTGCGCGATCAGTTCGGGCCGGCTGCGCGTGCCGTCGATATCCTCGATGCGCAGCAGGAATTCACCCCCCCGCGCCCGCGCCAGATCATGCGCGACCAGCGCGGCATAGGCATGGCCAAGATGCAGCGAGCCATTGGGACTGGGCGCGAAGCGGGTGCGGATCATGGCCGGCCCCTAGCATACCTTGCCACGCGCACCCCACCTTGGGATTCCGCAACGCACCCCACCTGTGGATTCCGCAACGCAACGCTTGACGTCAATTCCTTCGCCGTGCTTCAAAACATGGCATGGTTTGCCACGAAACCGCAACACCGGCCTGCCACAGGAGGCCATGCTCAAGTCGGAGCTGATCGAGCGCGCGGCCCGGTTCCGCAGCGCGGGGGATGATCCCTTCCGGCATTTGTCCGATTGCCCCGCGCTTGTCCTCAACGCCGATTACACGCCGCTTTCGTACTATCCGCTCAGCCTGTGGCCCTGGCAGACCGCGATCAAGGCGGTGTTCCTGGAACGGGTCGACATCGTCGCCAGCTATGAACGCATCGTCCATTCGCCAAGCTGGTCGATGCAGGTGCCTTCGGTGATCGCGCTGCGCCAGTTCGTGAAGCCCAGCGAATTTCCCGCCTTCACCCGCTTCAACGTGTTCCTGCGCGACCGGTTTTCCTGCCAGTATTGCGGCAGCCCCCAGCACCTGACCTTCGACCACGTGGTGCCGCGCCGGCTGGGTGGCAAGACCAGTTGGGAAAACATCGCCACCGCCTGCGCGCCGTGCAACATGCGCAAGGGCGGGCGCACCCCGGCACAGGCGCACATGCGGCTGCTGATCGAACCGATCCGCCCGACAAGCTGGCATCTCCAGGAACGCGGCCGCGCGTTTCCGCCCAACTACCTGCACGAAACCTGGCGCGACTGGCTCTATTGGGACGTCGAACTGGAAGCCTGACCACGGCGCGGCCCCTACCCGGCAAGACTATCCATCCGTTCGTGT
>JADLHU010000120.1 GCA_020848655.1 Novosphingobium sp. | reverse complement strand
GAAGGCGAGCGCTTCATGGAGCGCTATGCGCCCTCGGCCAAGGACCTCGCCAGCCGCGACGTCGTGTCCCGCTCGATGGCGCTGGAAATTCGCGAGGGCAGGGGTGTCGGCGAGCACAAGGACCACATCTACCTGCACCTCGACCATATCGATCCCAGGGTGCTGGCCGAGCGCCTGCCGGGCATCACCGAGAGCGGCAAGATCTTCGCCGGTGTCGACCTGACGCGCCAGCCGCTGCCGGTCGTGCCGACCGTTCATTACAACATGGGCGGCATCCCCACCAAGTGGACCGGTGAAGTCGTCACCATCGGCCCGGACGGCAATCCGGAAACCATCGTCCCCGGCCTGTTCGCGGTGGGCGAGGCGGCCTGCGTTTCGGTCCACGGCGCGAACCGCCTGGGTTCGAACTCGCTGATCGATCTCGTGGTGTTCGGCCGCGCTGCCGGCCATCGCCTGAAGGAACTGATCAAGCCCGGTTCGGCGCACGATGAACTGCCCAAGGATTCGGCCGATCTGGCGCTCACCCGCCTCGATCACTTCCGCTATGCCAAGGGCGGCTCGCCCACGGCTGAGGTGCGCGTGGAAATGCAGCGCACGATGTCGCAGCACGCGGCGGTGTTCCGCACCGACGAAGTCATGGCCGAAGGCAAGGTCAAGCTGGCGGCGACCTATGAACGCATGCAGGACATCCAGGTGACCGATCGCGGGCTGATCTGGAACTCGGATCTGGTGGAAACGCTGGAACTGGACAACCTGATCAGCCAGGCCAGCGTCACGCTGCACGGCGCGCACAACCGCAAGGAAAGCCGCGGCGCCCACGCGCACGAGGATTTCCCCGATCGCAACGACGCCGAATGGATGAAGCACACCGCGGCCTGGTTCGATGGCTGGGGCGGCAAGGGCGGCAACATCCGCATCGATTACCGCCCGGTCCACGAATTCACGCTCACCGATGACGTGGAATACATCAAGCCGAAGAAGCGGGTCTACTGATCCGGCCACCGTCCTTGCCCCATCGCGCTCGCCGCAGAACGCGGCGCGATGGGGGCGCGACAGTGCCCAATCCCTGGAGGAACCCCTCGTCGTGACGAGCGATCTTCTGGCCCTCATGGCCGGCATTCTCGATGAACAGGGCTATGCGCTGGCGGCCGATGTGGTGCCGGCGGAGGTCACCTTCGCGCAACTGGGGTTCGACAGCCTGGCGCTGCTGGAATTCCTGATGCTGATCGACGAGCGCACCGGCGTGGAAGTGACCACCGATGTCGTCACCTCCGAAACCACGCTGGGCGAACTCGCCGCGCTGATCAGCCAGCAATCAGCCTAGCGAACATCGGCACGATCGCGTCGGTCGCGCCAAGCTCTTCCACCGTGCTGTGCGATGCGCCGGGCAGCGCGATCGCCTGCACATGCGGCACGTCGGCGACGTGGAGGACGTGGCTGGCATCGTGTTCGTTGCGTTCGGCATAGACGAACGTGCGGAGCATCGCCGGATCATCCGCTTCCAGCAGCGGCTTCAGATCGACCAGATGGGCCGGATCGACCGCCGCGCGCACGTCGGGCGTGAAATAGAGCGGCGGTTCGAGCGGCGAACCGGCGCGCATGTCGGTCGGCTGCGAAAAGCCCAGATAGCCGTGGCACGGGCTGGTCAGCGCGGTGTAGAGCGCGGCATAGCCGCAGCTTGAAAAGCCCGTCATGTAGATCCGGTCGCTGCCGGTGCTGTGGGCCAGCCGGCCGATCGCGGGGCCGATAGCGGGCAGGCTGTCGGCGAAACCGGCCACGCCCCGGTGATAGTTGAACAGCGTGCCATCCTTCAGGAACAGCAGGTTGCAATCGAGCCGGCCGAGCATGGCGGCCATCACCGCGTTGGAAAAATGGAAATTGTTGAACATGGTCGTGAAGATGACCAGCAGCTTGCGCGATCCGCTGCCCTTGCGCAGGAAGATAAAGCCTTCGGGCTGATAGAAGCGTTCCAGTTGCGCGCGCGGAAACGCTTCCAGTTGGAAATAGCGCCGCACGGTTTCGTCGCACCGGGCCAGCTTCGCGGCATGGGCAAGGATATCGCTGTGCCGCGCGTTGTCCCGCAGCAGCGCGATGACGTTCCGCGCGGACGGGTGCGCGTGCGAGGTTAGCTGGCCGGCGATGGGGATCGCGCGGCGCAGCGAGATCGGCCCTTGCGCCAGTTCGCGTTCGAGCTGGCCCAGGTTGTCCAGGGTGTGCCGGGCCGGATGGTCAAACTCCACGCTGGCCCTCGCGGTCGAGCGCTGCGAAGTCGGCGGCGAATTCGGCCAGCAGCCGGCGTTTCTCGTCCGAATCGAGGTTGTATGATCCCGATGCGCGCAGATCGGCGAGCAGCGCGTCGATGGCGGCCGGCGATGCCGCCAGCCCGCAGGCGTCCAGCACTTGCGGCACGATCACGTCGGGGCGCGCGAAGAAGTCCTCCGATATGACGGTGACATGCGGCTTGTCGGCCAGAAACGCCTCCCAGCGGCGATTCTGCATCTTGATCCACTGGCCCAGGATGCGGATCGCGCGCGGCGAAATCTCGTTCAGGTCGGGGATGAAGCTGACTTCCTCCTCGCCGTCGAAGGGGCGCTTGGTGCGGTAGAGCGTGATCAGGCTGGCCACTTGCTGCCCCAGCTTGCGGCGGCGCAGATGGATATGGATGCTGCGATCCGCCGGCAGGCCCAGCGCGGCAAGATGGCGGATCTGATAGGCGAACAGCGACGCGGCCACCGTGCCCTGCTGGCGGCGCAGCGCGCAGACGCGCTGCCAGTAGGCCCGCAGCGCGTCGTGCGATGCGAAGGCATGCGGCACTTGCCAGCGCTGGGCCAGATCGCTGACGACGCTCGGATGAAAATACTCGGCCGGGCAGCCGATGCCGAGGGTGAACAGCGCGCGGCCCAGCCGGTGCGATCCGCTGCGCGGCGTGGTGCACAAGAACAGGTGGCGCTCAGGCTCGCCGGTCTCCCACGGCCGGTCATGCTCGGCGCCGGTGAGCGAACTGTCGATGTGGTGCGCGGGGCCGGGCGTGATGGCCGCATCCGATTGGCGGGTCATGCGGGCTGGAAGGTCACGAAAGCGTGGGATGGGCGGTCGAACGGTTCGCCGCCCGCGTCCATCGCCAGCGGCCCGGCTTGCGCCACCAGGTCGAACCCGCCCAACCCGCGCGTCACCTTGTCCCAGATCGCTTCGGAAAGCCGCCGCCCCAGGCACAAGTGTGCGCCCGCGCCAAAGGTCATGCCCTGGTTCTGCGCATGCGCCCAGTCCGCCGACTGGATCAGGCACCGCACGCGCTCGCCGGCGGCGACCGCGTCGTTCCCCCCCGTGGTGTCGCGCCGGCAGACCCGGTCGACATAGTGCAGCGCGCTGGCCGCGAAGCGATCGGGCCAGCGGATCGCGCGAAGCGGCGTTTCGGGCTGCGCGGCGAACGTGGCGTGAAGCGTCAGCGCCAGGCTGCCGCTGAGCGGATAGATGCCCAGCACGAGCAGCGCGAGATCATCGAACACGGCCTCGTCGGCGCCATCGGCCAGGGCCACCAGCATGGTGTTGATCGCGATGCGCCGGGCCAGCGGCGTGTGGCTGGAAAACAGCGACGGGAACAAGCGGATGAATTCCATCGGCGGGGTGGGCCGCCCGCCCGCCGCCGTCGTCGCCATGGCCAGCGCATCGAGCAGCGGCAGCGCGAAGGCCTGCATCAGGTCCACGCTGTTGCCCGCGCGCAGTTCCCGCGCGGTGAAATCGGCCAGATAGGTATCGGTTGCGGCCAGTTGCGCGGCCTTGTTTGCATCGTTGCGCAGCGCCATAGCCTTGCGCGTGGCCTTGTGCGCGCGGCCTTCCATGAACGTGGGCAGGCGATCGAGCAGCGCGATAGAGGCGCCGAAATCGTGCCCGGTGCGCTCCGCCAGCAGGCGATACTGGTCCCCCATGCGGAAGGTCGAAAAATCGCGGGAGGTGATCACCTCCCGACTGACGTGATAGTCCGCCACGATGCGCAACGGCATGGATTCCCCCGATAGAAGCTTAGCGCCATCCCGCATTGCAACGCGGATGGCAACCGCCATTCGACGAACTTCGCACCCCGCACGACTGGCCGTGCGAACGGGCGTTCATCATCCGGCAATAGGGGCTGGGCGACGCCGATGGACTGTGGCAGACCTGCGGCGGATGGAACGCCCCGGCGGCGTAGAGGAGAGGGACAGCGATGGCCGAAGACGCGCGCAAAGAGCGATCGCCGGGGATCAAGCTGCTGCTGGCATCGCTGATCGGCCTTGCCCTGATCATTCCGCTGATGCTGGTCTATGCGCTGGTGTGGGACCGGCAAAGCCAGTCGCAGACCGCGCAGAGCGCGATCAACGCCGGGTGGGGCGGGCCGCAGGTCATCGCCGGGCCGCTGGTGGTGGTTCCCTACATGACCACGCAAGTCCAGAACGAGGAAGTCAACGGCAAGACCATCTCGCGCACGGTCGAAGTGGAAAAGCTGCTGTACATCTCGCCCGAGGAAAACCGGGTGACGACCAGCGTGGTGCCGCAGGAGCGGCGCAAGTCGATCTATCGCAGCGTGCTCTATGAAGCGCAGGTCAAGGGCGCGGCCCGGTTCGCGCTGCCGGCCGACCTGCCGCGCTTCGGCGTGACGCCCGAGGCGCTGCTGTGGGATCGCGCCGAACTGCGCATGGGCGCTTCGGATGCGCGCGGGCTGACGCGGGGCGGCACGCTGGTCGCCAATGGTCAGCCGCTGGCGGTGCAGCCGGGCAAAGGCCCCGGCGCCACCGGCGGGCAGGGCTTCTTCGCGTTCCTGCCGTGGCGGGGCGAGGGCGTGCTGGCCGTGGACTATGCCTTCGGCCTGCGCGGCAGCCGCTCGCTCAGCCTGGTGCCGCGCGGCGGGCAGACGCGCTGGGACGTGTCTTCTAACTGGACCAGCCCCAGCTTCGGCGGCGCCTTCCTGCCCGAAAAGCCCGACGTTTCCGACAAGGGCTTCCGCGCGCGCTATACGGTGGACAAGCTGGCGCTGGGGCAGGCGCCCGTTTCCAGCGAGGACACCGGCCCGCCCGCGCTTGATGAAGCCGCCGGCGAGATGCCCTATCGCGATGCCAGCGCGGCGACCACGGCCGCCACCGCCGAAACCATTTCCGGCCAGGCGCGCGCGGTGACGGTGGGGCTGGTCGAGCCGGTCAACTTGTACAGCAAGGTCGATCGCTCGGTGAAATACGGCTTCCTGTTCATCGGCTTCACCTTCCTGGCCTTCCTGCTGTTCGACATCGTCGGCGGCGCGCGCGTGGCGGCGGCGGAATACCTGCTGACCGGCGCGGGGCTGGTGCTGTTCTTCGTGATGCTGCTGGCCTTTTCCGAAGTGATCGGCTTCACCGCCGCCTACCTGGTGGCCAGCGCGGCGATCATCGGGCTGCTATCGGCCTATAGCGCGGCGGTGCTGAAAAGCTGGAAGCGCGGCCGCTTCATCGGCGCGATGCTGGTGGGGCTATACGCGCTGCTGTTCGTGCTGCTGAACCTGGAAGCCTGGTCGCTGCTGATCGGATCGGTGCTGCTGTTCGTGGCGCTGGCCGGCGTGATGTACGCCACGCGCAAGGTGGACTGGAGCAGCGTCGGGCGGCGCGAGGCGGCGGCGGTTTAGAGTTCAATGACTTAGGGTTGGGTTGCTTCGTCATTGCGACCCCGGCGAAAGCCGGGGGAAGCAATCCAGGGCGGAACGCGGTGCTCTGGATTGCCGCGGGGCTTCGCCCCTCGCAATGACGAATGAAATTAAAGTCATCACGCTCTAGGCTGTGGTGACATTTTAGGGATTCACGGCGTGTCGGATTTCTGATTCAACACTGGCTTTTGGAGGCTGGTGTGGAAGGCGAGGTACTTCGGGACGATCAGTGGGAGCGGCTGCGCGAGTTTG
>JADLHU010000119.1 GCA_020848655.1 Novosphingobium sp. | reverse complement strand
TCCTGCGCGGCACAATGCAGAAGATCGCCGACAACGAAGACTGGAAAATGCCCGCCACCATCGATGACCCCGCCATCCTCGAGGAGATCACCCTATCGCTGAAAGAACGCGGGATCGGGGCGTAGCGCTGCTCTCTTCGCGTGCAAACGAGAAGGGCCCGGCAGCAATGCCGGGCCCTTTGCATGTCTGAGTTGGCTTGGCCTAGTAGCGGTAGTGTTCCGGCTTGTAGGGGCCTTCCGGCGCGACGCCGATATAGGCGGCCTGTTCATTCGAGAGTTTGGTGAGATTAGCGCCAAGCTTGTTGAGGTGAAGCAGGGCGACTTTCTCGTCGAGCTTCTTCGGCAGCGTGTAGACCTTGTTCTCGTAAGCCTTGCCGTTAGTCCAGAGTTCGATCTGCGCCAGCGTCTGGTTGGTGAAGGACGCGGACATCACGAAGCTCGGGTGGCCGGTGGCGTTGCCGAGGTTGAGCAGGCGGCCTTCCGAGAGAAGGATCATGCGCTTCCCGTCCGGGAAGTTGATCATGTCGACCTGGGGCTTGATATTGTCCCACTGGTAGTTGCGCAGCGCGGCGACCTGAATCTCGTTGTCGAAATGGCCGATATTGCCGACGATGGCCATGTCCTTCATCTCGCGCATGTGCTCGAGGCGGATGATGTCCTTGTTGCCGGTCGTGGTAATGAAGATGTCGGCCGATTTGACGACGTCTTCGAGCGTGACGACTTCATAGCCGTCCATGCAGGCCTGCAGCGCGCAGATCGGGTCGACTTCCGTGACCTTCACGCGGGCGCCCGCGCCCTGCAGTGAGGCGGCCGAGCCCTTGCCAACGTCGCCATAGCCGCACACGACGGCGACCTTGCCGGCCATCATCGTGTCGGTGGCGCGGCGGATGCCGTCGACCAGCGATTCCTTGCAGCCATACTTGTTGTCGAACTTCGACTTGGTGACCGAATCGTTCACGTTGATCGCCGGGAACGGCAGCTTGCCGTCGCGCGCGATCTGGTACAGCCGGTGGACGCCGGTGGTGGTTTCCTCCGAGACGCCCTTTACCGAAAGCACGGTGCGCGACAGGTAGCCGGGCTTCGCCTTCACGAACGCCTTGAGCGCGCGCTGGAACTCGATTTCCTCGGCGTTCTGCGGCTCGCCCAGTTCGTCGCCCGCTTCAAGCCGCGCGCCCCACAGCGCGAACATCGTGGCGTCGCCGCCATCGTCGAGGATCATGTTGGCCGGGTGTTCATCCCCCCAGTCGAAGATGCGGCCGACATAGTCCCAGTAATCGGCCAGGCTTTCACCCTTGATGGCGAACACCGGAATGCCGCGCGCGGCGATGGCGGCGGCGGCGTGGTCCTGAGTCGAGAAGATGTTGCAGGTGGCCCAGCGCACGTCGGCGCCCAGGTCTACCAGCGTTTCGATCAGCACCGCGGTCTGGATGGTCATGTGCAGCGAACCGGTGATGCGCGCGCCCTTGAGCGGCTTCGATTCGCCGAATTCCTGGCGCAGCGCCATCAGGCCCGGCATTTCGGTTTCGGCAATGGCGATTTCCGCGCGGCCATATTCGGCAAGGCCGATATCGGCGATGACATAGTCCTGCGGGGCGTCGATGACAGTGGCCACGGTGCGAATTCTCCTGAAACAATCCGCGCGCCCGTGCCGCCTGCCATGGGCGAGGGCGCGCAATCCAGCGCCGCCCTTACGCTTTCGATCGCATCGAGGCAAATATAAAGAAGTCTTTATATCCTTCCCCGAAAGCGCAATTGCGATGCGCGGCCGTTGCCGCCCCGCGTCGGCACCCTATATCCGGCGCCTGTGCGTTTCATTTGCAGGAAAAGGAATATCCGATGACGATTGCCATTGGCGACAAGCTGCCCGACGTGAAAGTGGTGAAGGCCGGCGAAAGCGGCCCGGAGCCGGTCCAGACGGCCGACTATTTCAAGGGCAAGCGCGTCGCGCTGTTCTCGGTGCCCGGCGCGTTCACGCCGACCTGCTCGGCCAAGCACCTGCCCGGCTATGTCGAAAAGGCGGCCGACCTGAAGGCCAAGGGCGTGGACGAAATCGTCTGCACCGCAGTGAACGATGCTTTCGTGCTGGGCGCCTGGAACCGGGCCGACGGTTCGTCCGACGTGACCATGCTGGGCGACGGCAACGGTGATTTCGTCAAGGCCGTGGGCCTGACCATGGACGGCAGTGGCTTTGGCATGGGCCAGCGCGGCCAGCGTTTCTCGATGCTGGTGAACGATGGCGTTGTCGAGCAGCTCAACGTCGAGGCACCGGGCGAGTTCCGCGTCAGCGCCGCCGACTACATGCTGAGCCAGCTTTAATCGAAACGCGCAAGCCCGCCGTCCCGGCGCGTGGCCGGGACGGCGGGCGTCTTCAATAGCCCATCAGGCTCAACACTTCCTTGCGGCTGCGTTCGTCCTCAAGGAAATTGCCCATCATCCGGCTGGTGACCATACCCACCCCCGGCGTGCGCACGCCGCGCGCGGTCATGCAGGCGTGGCTGGCCTCGATCACCACGGCAACGCCACGCGGATGAAGGTTGTCCCAGATGCACTGGGCGACTTCGGCGGTCAGGCGCTCCTGGATCTGAAGGCGGCGAGCAAAGGCGTGCAACACGCGCGCCAGCTTCGAAATTCCGACCACATGGTTCTGCGGCAGATAGGCAATCGCGGCGCGGCCGATGATCGGCGCCATGTGATGTTCGCAATGCGATTGAAACGGGATGTCCTTCAGCAGCACGACTTCGTCATAGCCGCCCACTTCCTCGAAAACGCGCGACAGGTGGAACGCCGGGTCTTCGGCATAGCCCTGGCAATATTCCTTCCAAGCCCTTGCCACGCGCGCCGGCGTATCGAGCAGTCCCTCGCGCTCTGGATCGTCGCCGGCCCATTTGATGAGGGTGCGGATGGCGTCCTGCACGTCCTGCGGCACTGGTAGCTTGCCGGGACGCTGCTCTCCATGCCCATCCGAATTGCCGCTCATCGTCACTCTCTCCCAATATCCGTCACCGGGGCCAATGTCCGTCACCGTGGCCTGCGCAAGAAGCCGCCGTGCCTGAACAGTCCCCGCTTGATGCCGATCGGCTCGAAAATCTCGTCGGGCCGTTCGGGATCGAGCAGGGCGCTGTCCGCAATCGTCTTTTCAGCATCCGTCAGCGGACGCAAGACAAAGGGCTGCAATCGCTTCCCTTCGGAACCCTGCGCCTCGATCATCGCGATCATCGATCCGTGCTGTTCGAGCAGCCCCGCTACGCGCTCTGCATCGATGCCGCAATGTTCGGCCAGGAGCACATGGCGCAGCCGCGTGATCGCCGGCACGACATGGCCATTGCCCGGCCGCGCCGCATCGATGAACACATCGCATTCGCTATCCAGGCCCATCGAACGGTTGTTCATGTTGGCCGAGCCGACGCGGATCACTTCGTCGTCCACGATCATCAGCTTGGCATGGACGTAGATCGCCGCGCCGCCAGACGTCAGCGGCACGAAAACGCGGAACCGGCGGGCATGGTCGCAGTGGGCGATGGCGTGCAACAACCGCACCCGCGCGGTATCCATCGCCGCCTGTTCCAGCCAGCCTTCGGCGCTAAGCGGATTGATCAGCACCACTTCGGGCGGGTCCGGCTCCGCCATGCGCCGGGCGATCGCCTCGGCGATGCGGCGCGAGGCGAAATACTGGCTTTCGGCATAGATGAAGCGGCGCGCGCGGGCGATCTGTTCAACGAACAGCGCCTCCACCTCGCGCACTTCGGGGGCATCGTAGTATTCGGCGCGGGTGCGCGCGATACCGATCTCCACATCGTGGAACTCGGCGGCAAGGTCAGCCGGCCAGGGCGTTTCGCTCTGCGGCGCGCAAGGTGCCATCGGCGCACCACCGGCCTGCCGCCAGCGCGCGCGGCCCAGATCGCCCAGCGTTGCCGCCGCCTCGCCCTCGACCAGCATCGTCACGTCGTGCCACGGACCATAGAGCCGGCCGTTGGGACGGCGGCGGCGGGGATCCTCGTGCAGATGCTCGGGCGTGTCCCACCGGTCCGACGTCATGTCGATCCCGCCGCACACGGCAAAGCGATCGTCGATGACCACGATCTTCTGGTGATGGCTGCATCCCACGGGATGCGCCGAATCGAACTTGAAATCGATCGCCGGGTTGAACAGCCAGCGCAGCAGATCAACGATCATCGTGCCGCGCAGCACGAATTTCAGCGCACCCAGGTTCCACTTGAGAAGGCGCACTTCCAGCCCCGGCCGGCGTCGCACCAGCCAGACCACGAATGCACCCAGCCGCGCCGGAAAACGGCCCTTGCGCGGCAGGTTCCACCAGCGCCGCCCACCGCCCAGGCGAATGCGCGAATCGAAATCCCAGCCGATCATGAAAATCCGCTGCCGGGCGGCCAGCATGGCATCCTGCATCAGATCGAAATAGGCGGCGGCATCCACCACCACGTGCGCGCGGCTCGCCCTGGCATAGCGCCAGACCGACGCGTTGGCCGAAGATGGATCGTCCGCATTGTTTCCCGCCGCATCCCCTGGCCCCGGCATCGCTCTTTTCCTGTTGCCTGACAGCAGCCGCACCGCCGCCCCGATGCGGCCTACATGGGGCGGAAGCGGACACTTGTCACCGCCCAAGCAGCAATCGGGCGAACCGTCCTGGCCCGGCATCGGCAACTCACTTGGCCAATTGCAGCGGGCAAAATCACCTTACCCCGTCCTTGCCACGGCCCGGCTTGGACCACTTGGAACACATCACGGCTTTCCGCGTATGGGCTGTGTGGGGGCAACAACGAGGTTTCTTTTGCAAGGAGTTCTACCGATGAAGCACATCCATCTCGCCGCGCTGCTCAGCGCCGCTGCCCTGCCCCTTGCGGCAACCGCGCAGGCCGCGCCGCCCACCCCAACCGCCGCAACCACCCCTGCCACACCCACGCTTGAGCCGGGCACGACGGTCTACGATTCGCAAGGGGTCGAGATCGGCAAGGTCGAAAGCATCAGCGGTGACAGCGTCGTGCTGGCAATCGGCGAAAATCGCGCGACGCTGAGCAAGAGCGCGTTCGGCTCTGGCGCGAAGGGCGCTTCGCTCAACACCACCAAGGCGCAGATTGAAGTGGCCGTTGCCGATGCAGCGGCCAAGAGCCGCGCCGCGCTCGACACCGCGCTGGCGGTGGGTGCGAACGTCCAGAGCAAAGATGGCGTCGCCGTCGGCACCGTGAAATCGGTCGCGGGCGACCAGATCGTGCTCGATCGCCCGGCCGGCGCCGTCACACTGACGCGCCAGATGTTCGCCGCCGGCCCCGCCGGCCTCACGCTTTCGCTAAGCGCGGCGGAACTCGATGCCGCCGCCAAGGCCGCAACCGCGCGATCGGGCGCCCCCGCTCCGGCCGGCTGACCGCGCTGACCAGGCGTCGCCCCCGGCACCCCCGCCGGGGGCGGCGAAGCTATTGTCGCTGTTGTACGCCAGCCCCGCCATCTCCGCGCCGCAGGATCAAATGGCCCGCGATAATAAGCAAAAGCAGCGCTGGGGCCGTCAACGACCAGCCGGAAGCAGCCGCAAGATCTCGAACCGCTTCCTCCTTGAGCCGCGCAGTATGCGCACCCAACCCATAACCCGTTACAAACCACGAAAGAGCGCATAGCGCCAACATTTCATAAGGGCGTGCAAGCTCAACCAAATCTTTCAAGACGAATGCGATTGCCAGGCCCAAGATCGTCAGATCATAGTCGTAGTTGTAGGGGCTGATCAGCAACGATACTGCGCAAGCCACCGCCGCAAGCCGACGCGGTGCATATCCACGCCGCCATGCGTGTAGCAGGAACCCGACCCCTCCGAGGGCCACAATTCCGTGCGCCATCATGGCCAACTTTGGCGATCCGCCCAGGCTGCCGACACAGGCGTAGATAGAACTCATCCTGAAAAGCGGATAGTAGCGCTTGGCAAGGAACCCACTTGCTTCTTCGACGCCACCCACGAAAGCCGGCCAGATACGGATTCCGAAGACCGCCGTGGAAAGCGCCACGGCAGCGATCACGACGGCTGCGGCGATTGCCATGACGCTCCATCGCCGGCCCAACAGGGCCAGAAGCGCGATACCCGCCGCAAGATGCGGCTTGATCACCATCAACCCCAGCGGAATTCCGGCACCGGTACGCTTTTGCTGAAAGGCCAGGAGAAAGCAGCCGATCAAGCTGGCGGTGAGGAAGCCATTCTGCCCAGTTCGCAGGATCAGGACCAGCGTTGGCAGGATAGCAATGAGGACGCCCGGCAGATACTCGCCTGCGATACGCCGTAACACGTGGAGGTAGAAGAGGAAGCTGGCGCTTACGAACAATAGGAAAGCCGCCCCGACTGGCAAGTGAGCCAAGGGCATCATGGCCAGCGTATAGGGCGGCGGATAGGTCCACGGCATGAAACTGCGGGTTCCGGCTATTGCATACTGTGCCTCAATCATCTTGGCCGCTTGATAGGCATCGGCAGCATGTCCATGAATGGCCATTGTCCCAGCGATATGGAACGCATCGAAATCGGTCAGCACTTTTTCGTGCCCGATCATCTCGGGCGCCTGGAACAACACGGCTGCCACACCCAAAAGCAGCGTCGCAACCACCAGAATGGCGCCAAGAAACAGCCGGCTCCTGGCCAGCGCGCCCGGCGACGATGGTTCAACCCAGGTCAAAGGCTGGTCCTCTTGAACACGCGCTCGGGGATGGCGCGGATGATCGCCATCACCAGCCACCACACGGGCTTGACGTAAAGCACGTTGCGCCCCGCCGAGACGGCCTTGAAGATCGCGCCGGCCACCTCTTGCGGCGATGCGGTCAGGCGCGCCGGCAGGTCCATCCCCGCCGTCATGCGCGTCGCCACGAAGCCGGGCAGCACGGTCAGCACATGCACGCCTTTGCCCCCCAGGCGATTGCGCAGGCCCGAAAGGAACGCGGTATAACCGGCCTTGGCCGACCCGTAGACATAGTTGCTGGCCCGGCCACGCTCACCCGCGACAGAACTGATACCGACCAGCGTGCCGCTGCCGCGCTGCTCGAAACGATTGGCCAGAAGGCCGGTGAGAAGCGCCGGTCCTTCGAAATTGCTGCGCATCGTCAGCGCCGCCGCATCCGGCTCGACCTGCGATACCGCCTGATCGCCCAGCAGCCCGACCACGCAGATCGCGATGGCGGGCAAGGCGGGCAGGCCATCGATGAAGGCCGCGAATCTTTCGGTCGCCAGGATATCAATTTCGTGCAGCGTCACCGCCACGCCATGGCGCAAGCCGATGTCGGCCTGGTCATCGGCCAGCGCGGCAACG
>JADLHU010000118.1 GCA_020848655.1 Novosphingobium sp. | reverse complement strand
GACGAAGCCTATGTCGATTTCGGCGGGACCAGCGCGATTCCGCTGACCGCGAAATACACGAACCTGCTGGTGGTGCAAACGCTCTCCAAGTCACGTTCCCTGGCCGGCCTGCGCTTCGGCTTCGCGGTCGGCCACGTCGACCTGATCGAAGCCCTGGAGCGGGTCAAGAACAGCTTCAACTCCTATCCGCTGGACCGCCTGGCCATCGCCGGCGCGGTCGCCGCCATCGAGGACAGTGAGTACTTCGACCAGACCCGCCAGGCCGTCATCGCCACCCGCGAAAGGCTGGTCGGCGAACTGAAAAAGCTCGGCTTCGAGGTCCTGCCCTCCGCCGCCAATTTCATTTTCGCCCGCCATCCCGGGCACGATGCCCAGGAGTCGGCGCTGGCGCTACGCCAACGCGGCATCATCGTGCGCCACTTCAAGCTGCCGCGCATCGAGCAGTTCCTGCGCATTACGGTCGGCACGGACGAACAGTGTGCGGCGCTGGTGGCGGCAATGAAGGAAATTGTCGCTTAGCGTCAGCCAACGCGTGCCGTCAGCGACACCGATGATACTGCTCCGGATCTATTTCAGCCGAAACTCGGCCGCGTTGGCGTGCGCCGTCAGGCCCTCGCCATGCGCCAGGGTCGCCGCGATCGGGCCCAGTGTTTTCGCGCCAACAGCCGAGACCTCGATGATGCTGGAGCGCTTCTGGAAGTCATAGACGCCCAGCGGCGAGGAGAATCGCGCGCTGCGCGAAGTCGGCAGGACGTGGTTGGGACCGGCGCAATAATCGCCCAGCGACTCGGAGGCGTAGTGCCCAATGAAGATGGCCCCGGCGTGACGGATCTTTTCGACCAGCGGGCCGGGATCGGATACCGAAAGCTCCAGGTGCTCGGGGGCGATGCGGTTGGCGATTTCGCAGGCTTCGTCGAGATTGGCGACGTGGATCAGTGCGCCACGGCCCTTTAGCGAGGCGGCGATGACCTCGCGCCGCGGCATGGTCGGCAGCATGCGTTCGATGCTGGCAGCCACCTTGGCAATGAAGCCGGCATCCGGGCAGAGCAGGATGGATTGCGCCAACTCATCGTGTTCAGCCTGCGCGAACAGGTCGATCGCCACCCAATCCGGATTGGCCGTGGCATCGGCGATGATCAGCACTTCCGACGGCCCGGCCACCATGTCGATGCCGACAGCGCCGAACACACGGCGCTTCGCGGCGGCGACATAGGCGTTGCCGGGGCCAACGATCTTGTCCACCTGCGGCACCGTCTGCGTGCCGTAGGCCAATGCCGCCACGGCTTGGGCGCCACCGATGGTGAATACGCGATCCACACCGGAAAGGCAGGCCGCGCCCAGTACCAGCGCGTTCTTCTCGCCGCGCGGTGTCGGCACCACCATGATCAGTTCGCCGACGCCCGCCACCTTGGCTGGCAGCGCATTCATCAACACCGAACTCGGATAGGCGGCCTTGCCGCCGGGTACATACAGGCCGACGCGATCGAGCGGCGTCACCTTCTGTCCAAGGCGCGTTCCGTCGGCTTCGGTGAAATCCCAGGACTCGGACTTCTGCCGCTCGTGATAACTGGTGACGCGCTGCGCCGCAGCTTCGAGTGCCTTGCGCTGGGCCGCCGGCAAACGATCCAGCGCATGCCTCAACTCGGCGCGTGGCAGTTCCAGTTCGCCCATGCTGCCGATATCGAGTTTGTCAAAGCGGCGCGTGAAATCGAGGACCGCCGCGTCACCCTCGGCACGAACGCGGGCCAGGATGTCCGCGACCGTGCGTTCGATGGCTTCGTCGGTCGAGTTGTCGATATGCAGCAGCGCGTCGAGCGTCGCCGCGAAGCCGGAGTCGGCGCTGGAGAGACGGCGAATCATCGGATGGCTTCTTCGACGGCTTTGATCACGGGCTGGAGTATTTCGCGCTTGACCTTTAGTGACGCCTGATTGACGATCAGGCGCGAGGAGATCGGCATGATTTCCTCGACCTCGACGAGATTGTTGGCCTTCAGCGTCGCGCCCGAGGACACCAGGTCAACAATCGCCTCGGCCAAACCCGCCAGCGGCGCCAGCTCCATCGAACCATAGAGCTTGATCAGGTCGACATGCACGCCCTTGGCGGCGAAATGTTCGCGCGCCACGGCGATGTATTTGGTGGCGATGCGCAGGCGCGCGCCGCGGCGCACTGCGGCGGCGTAGTCGAAGCCGACCGGCGCCGCTACGCACATCCGGCAGCGCGCGATGTTCAGGTCCAGCGGCTGGTACAGCCCCGCTCCCCCATGTTCGAGCAGCACATCCTTGCCGGCGATGCCGAGGTCGGCGGCGCCGTATTGCACATACGTGGGCACATCGGAGGCGCGCACGATAACCACCCGCACATCCTCGCGGTTGGTCGGAATGATCAGCTTGCGCGACTTCTCCGGATCCTCGGCTGGCACGATGCCGGCCGCCGCCAGCAGGGGCAGGGTTTCCTCGAAGATGCGGCCCTTGGACAGGGCAATGGTGATTCCGCTCATGGCAATATTCTATTCGAGCGGGCTTCGCCCGTGAGCCCGAGTCACCACCTTCCTCGGGAAGGGGGCGCGGGAGGAAGGCCTACTTTACCCGTTGCACTCGCGCACCCAAGGCGGCGAGCTTCTGCTCCAGCCCTTCGTAGCCGCGATCGAGGTGGTAGATGCGCTCGATCAGGGTTTCGCCCTGGGCCACCAGGCCGGCAATCACCAGGCTGGCCGAGGCCCGCAGATCGGTAGCCATCACAGTCGCGCCGTCGAGATTGGCCACGCCTTTGACAAAGGCCGTGTTGCCGTCGATGCGAATGTCGGCACCCAGGCGAATCAGCTCAACGGCATGCATGAAACGGTTCTCGAAAATCGTCTCGCGGATGATCGCGGTCCCCTCGGCCACCGCATTGATGGCCATGAACTGCGCCTGCATGTC
>JADLHU010000117.1 GCA_020848655.1 Novosphingobium sp. | reverse complement strand
TCGTGGCTCAGCATCAGGCGGCGGATCAGCTCTTCGTCGAGCGGCTTGGCGAAGCGCAGGTCGGCCACCGTGGTGGACAGGCCCCTGGCCTCCAACTGGTCGGCCGCCTTCAGCGCTTCGGCCAGCCGCGTGCCCAGCGAGAGCAGCGCGATCTTGGTGCCCTGCCGCACCACGCGGCCCTTGCCGATTTCCAGCCGCTCGGGAACCTGGGGCAGGTCCACGCCGGTGCCGTTGCCGCGCGGATAGCGAAAGGCGATGGGGCCGCTGTCATGGCAGGCGGCGGTGTGCACCATGTGGACCAGTTCCGCCTCGTCGGCCGCGGCCATGACCACCATGTTGGGCAGGCTGGCAAGGTAGGTCACGTCGAAGCTGCCGGCATGGGTCGCGCCATCGGCGCCGACCAGCCCGGCGCGATCGATGGCGAAGCGCACCGGCAGGTTCTGGATGGCGACATCGTGCACCACCTGATCGTAGGCGCGCTGGAGGAACGTGGAATAGATCGCGCAGAACGGCCGCATGCCCTGCGCCGCCAGCCCGGCGGCAAACGTCACCGCGTGCTGTTCGGCGATGCCCACGTCGAAGCTGCGATCGGGGAACTGCTGCGCGAACTTGTCCAGCCCGGTGCCCGAAGGCATCGCGGCGGTGATCGCGCAGATGCGCGAATCGCGCGTCGCTTCGTCGATCAGCGCCTTGGCGAAAACGTTGGTATAGCTGGGCGGGCCGCTGGCGCCTTTCGCCTGTTCACCGGTGATGACGTCGAATTTCTGGACGCCGTGATACTTGTCGTCGCTGGCTTCGGCGGGGGCATAGCCCTTGCCCTTCTGCGTCACGACATGGATCAGGCACGGCCCTTCGGCGGCATCGCGCACGTTTTCCAGCACCGGGATCAACTGGTCCAGGTTGTGCCCGTCGATCGGGCCGACGTAATAGAAGCCCAGTTCCTCGAACAGGGTGCCACCCATGGCCATGCCGCGCGCGAATTCGTCGGTGCGCTTGGCGGCGCGGTGCAGCGCTTCGGGCAAGTGGCGCGACAGGCGGCGCGCCAGGCCGCGCAGTTCCAGGAACGGCCGCGAGGAAACGAGGCGGGCCAGATAGGCCGAAAGCCCGCCCACCGGCGGCGCGATCGACATGTCGTTGTCGTTCAGGATCACCACCAGGCGATTGCCGGCAAGCTGGGCGTTGTTCATCGCCTCGTAGGCCATGCCTGCGCTCATCGCGCCGTCGCCGATCACGGCGATGCCGCGCCCCGGCGTGCCCGCCAGCTTGTTGGCCACGGCAAAGCCCAGCGCGGCCGAGATCGAGGTGGAACTGTGCGCCGCGCCGAACGGATCGTATTCGCTTTCGCTGCGCTTGGTGAAGCCCGAAATGCCGCCGGGCTGGCGGATCGTGCGGATGCGGCCCCGCCGGCCGGTGATGATCTTGTGCGGATAGGCCTGATGGCCCACGTCCCAGATCAGCCGGTCTTCGGGGGTATTGAAGACATAGTGGATGGCCACGGTCAGTTCGACGACGCCCAGGCCCGAACCCAGGTGCCCCCCGGTCTGCCCCACGGCCGAAATCGTCTCGTCGCGCAGCTCGTCGGCAAGCTGGCGGAGCTGGGCGAGGCGGAGTTTGCGGAGGTCTGCCGGTGTGTCGACCGTATCGAGCAGAGGCGTAGCCGGATTGACTGACATGGACTGCCCTTACACCCTTTGTTCCATGGTGTCGATTGCACCAAGGGTCAGGACGTATCGCTTGCGCCGTCCGCTCCCGCCGCCCGGATGGCGGGTCGGCGCGGCAAGGTCAACGCTCACGCGGGCATTCCGGCCGGGAAGCGCGCCGTTCAGCCGCAATCGGCGCAAAAGCCGCGCAGTTCCACCACGGGCCGCACATCGGCAAAGCCGGCGGCGCGCGCCGCATCGACCAGCGCACCGGTCAGCCGGTCGTCGTCGATATGCTCGGTCTTGCCGCAACTGTCGCAGATCAGGAAGATGCAGTCGTGCCGGCAGCCGGGGTGGCTGTTGGCGATATAGGCATTGGCGCTTTCCACCCGCCGCGCCAGGTTGGTGCGCACGAACAGGTCGAGAATGCGGTAGACGCTGTTGGCCGCCACGCGCTTGCCGCGCAGCGTGGAGACGTCTTCGGCGATGTCATAGGCCGAAGCCGGCTTTTCGCGCAGCGCCAGCGCGGCGAAGATATCGGCGCGCATCTCGGTCCACTGCTCGCCCCCCGCGACCAGCGCGTCGCGCGCCGCGTCGAACAGGTTCGCGCCCGAATGCTCGCAATGATCGTGGACAGCCATGGCCCCGATATAGGGCGGGTTCAGCGGATAATGAAGCCGGCTTGGTAAATCGTCGGGAACAGGCGGCGCAGCGCCGCCACCTTGGGGGCGTCCCAGCGCAGGATATAGGGGTGGTCGGGATGGGCCCGCATGAAATCCTGGTGGTCGGCTTCGGCCGGGTAGAAGCGCTGGTAGGCTTCGATCCGCGTGGCGATCGGCGCGCGCCACAGGCCCGATGCGCCAAGCTGGGCGAGATAGGCCGCGGCGACCGCGCGCTGTTCCGGCGTCAGCGGCACCAGCGCTGCGCGATATTGCGTGCCCACGTCCGGCCCCTGCCGGTTGCGTAACGTGGGATCGGCACCGACCGAGAAGAACACGCGCAGCAACTGGTCGTAGCGGACCTTGGCGGGATCATAGACCACGCGCACCGCTTCGGCGTGGCCGGTATCGCCCCGGCTGACGCGATCATAGGTGGCGTTGGCGCGGCTGCCGCCGTGATAGCCCGATACCGCGCTGGTCACGCCGCGCACGTGGCTGAATACGCCCTCGATCCCCCAGAAGCAGCCGCCGGCGAAGATCGCGGTCTGGAGCGCCTTGCCCTCGTTGGCCTGGCGTACTGCGACGGGGGCGAGCGTGACGCGTTCGCGGACGCTTGCGCTGGGCGCGGCGGTGGATGTCTGCTGACAGGCCGCCAGCGCGGCGAATGCGAGGACGAGGGCGGAAAGCCTCACCGGCCCTCAGGCGTGGCGGCAGAGGCGGCCGGAACCACCCCGTTCGCCAGCCCACGCCCCGAATCGCGATCGACCGTGACGACCATCAGCACCGCCCCGGCGGCAAAGCCGAGCGCGAAGAAGCGAAAGAAATCGGCTTTGAACAGTCCCATGGCGGTGCTTGCGATACCATTGCAGAAGAACCAGCTAGATCCGCCGGTCCGTATTGCATTGTTGTGAACGAGGCCGCCAGGCCGCGCTATGGAGCGACGAACGGCGGCCGATGTGCGACGAATCGAGCGCGATCAGTGGCGGAAGTGGCGCATGCCGGTGAACACCATGGCAAGGTTCGCGGCGTCGGCGGCGGCGATCACGTCGTCGTCGCGAATCGATCCGCCGGGCTGGATCACCGCCGTCGCGCCCGCTTCGGCGGCGGCCAGCAGGCCATCGGCGAAGGGGAAGAACGCATCCGAAGCCACCGCGCTGCCCACGGTGCGGGCCTGTGCCCAGCCGTGCGTTTCGGCGGCTTCCAGTGCCTTGGCGGCGGCGATGCGCGAACTGTCGCGGCGGTTCATCTGGCCCGCGCCGATGCCGGCGGTGACGCCATCCCTGGCATAGACGATGGCGTTCGACTTGACGTGCTTGGCCACGGTCCAGGCGAAGAGGCAGTCCTTCAGTTCCTGCTCGGTCGGCGCGCGCCGGGTCACGATCTTGAGCTGGTCTGGCGTGACGAAGCCATTGTCGCGGTCCTGCACCAGCAAGCCGCCGGCGATGATGATCTGGTTCAGCCCGGCGCGGCGCGGATCGGGCAGGGCCGGGATGATCAGCAGGCGCAGGTTCTTCTTCCTGGCGAAAGCGGCGCGCGCGGCGTCATCGGCGCCGGGAGCCACGACCACTTCGGTGAAGATCTCGCAGATCGCTTCGGCGGTGGGCCCGTCCAACGGCACGTTGGTGGCGACGATGCCACCGAAGGCCGAAACCGAATCGCAGGCCAGCGCTTCGTGCCAGGCTTCGAGCAGCGTCGGGCGCGTGGCGACGCCGCAGGGGTTGGCGTGCTTGACGATCACCACCGTCGGCGCGCCGCCGCCGAATTCGGCGGCCAGTTCCAGCGCGGCGTTGGCATCGTTGTAGTTGTTGTAGGACAGTTCCTTGCCCTGCACTTGCTGCGCCTGCGGGATGCCGGTGCCCAGCGCCTGGAAGTCCGACAGGTAGAGCGCGGCCTGCTGGTGCGGGTTCTCGCCATAGCGCAGCGTCGAGACGAGCGTGCTGGACGCGGCGCGGCGCTGCGGGAAATGGGCCTGCTGGTCGACCCGGGCGAACCAACTGGCGATGGCCGCGTCATAGGCGGCGGTGGCGGCGAAAGCCTTGGCCGCCATGGCCTTGCGGAACGCGGTGCGCGTGGCGCCGCCGGTTTCGCCCAGTTCGGCGAGCAGCCCGGCATAGTCGGCCGGATCGGTGAGGATGGTGACATAGGCGTGGTTCTTGGCCGCCGAGCGCACCATCGACGGGCCGCCGATGTCGATGTTCTCGAGCACTTCATCGCGTTCCGCGCCCTTGGCCACGGTCTGCTGGAAGGGGTAGAGGTTGACGACGACGAGGTCGATCGCGCCGATCTGGTGTTCGGCCATGGCCCTGGCGTGCTCTGGATCGTCGCGCACCGCCAGAAGGCCGCCGTGGACCACCGGGTGCAGCGTTTTGACGCGGCCGTCCATCATCTCGGGAAAGCCGGTCAGGTCCGATACGTCGCGCACGGTCAGCCCCGCGTCGCGCAGCGCCTTGGCGGTGCCGCCGGTCGAGACCAGTTCCACGCCGCGCGCGGCCAGCGCCTTGCCCAGATCGGCAAGGCCGGCCTTGTCGGAAACGGACAGCAGGGCGCGGCGGATGGTGACGTCGGTCATGGGGCAAGCTCTTTACAATGGGGCGTGGATTCGCGCTCTCCATAGGCATCTTCGCGAAAATCGCCAGCGCGCAGGGGCTTTTCGCGCACAGTTTCGTGTGGCGCCAGGTTGGCGGCCAGCGCAGCCAAACAGGTTCAGCATGACGAGCCGGGACAGACATCCTCGGTAAGCCGCGGATGCCTGAAGGTCGCTCCGCCCCGAAGCTGTCTCAGCCCATCTTCTTCAGCAGCCACGAGAAATTGCCGCCGCCGCGCGAAACCAGCCCTTGCAGGACCAATTGCTGGGTCGGCACCGGCCGGCCCTGGCCATCGACCCACAGGCTTTCCTCGACGTTGATTTCCGCTTCGCCGCCGGCGCGGAACTGCCAGTAACTGCCATCGGGCAGCGCCATGCCAACGCCCTGGCCATCTTCGGAAACGCCCAGTTCGATGCCGGGGCCAAGGTGAAAGCGGATCGCGAAGCCCACTTTGCCGCGCTTGCCCTTGCGCCCGGTCGGCACGAGCAGGTCCTCGCCGCGCAGTTCGGTGCCATCTTCGCGCAGGATCAGGATGCGGCGGTGGATCAGGCCATAGCGCGCGGCATAGCCGTTGTGGCTGCCTTCCAGCCGCGTTGCGCCGGCCTGCGGCCCCTTGGCCGCCGTGCCGCGATCGCCGTCCAGCGTGCGGCGATCGATATCGACTTCGGACACGCCCGCGCCGATCTTGCCGTTGATGAGGATCGCGGTGGAATTGGCGTCGTCCAGCGCCAGCGTGGAATGCGCAGCCGTGGCGCGCAGGCCCTGTTCCAGCCGGATCGGCACCAGCCCGCCCGCCGCCGCCGCGCCGCCGCAGTTGATGACGATGCGATGCCCGCCGCTCGACAGTTCGAACGCCAGCGTGGACGCGCAGCCATGCCGCGCATGGCGCGCCAGCGGCGGCGGTGCGGCATCGAACTGGAGCACGCTTTTGCGCGCGACGGCGCGCTGATAGCCCCATTGGCGCACATCGCGCAGCGGCCGCGTGCGCACACCGCTGGCGGCAACCAGCAGCGCGATCGTATCGGCGTCCACCGCCCAGGCGCCCTGCCAGCTCCCCAGCGATCCATCGCCGTGCGTCAGCGCCAGCAGCGGTGGCACCAGCAGCGTCAGCATTGCGTCCAGCGCATCGGGCGGATCGCGGCGCGTGGCGCGATAGCAGGCGCGCAGCTTCACCAGCAGCGCGATGGCTTCCATCTGGCCCAGCGGGCTGCGCGAAAGCAGGCCGCCGTCATCGCCGACCAGATCGCCCATGCAGCGCACCAGTCCGGCTTCGCCGAACAGGCGGCGCGGGCGGCCATCGGGTAGCAGCAGTCCGGCCGCGACGATGCCGCACCAGCCGGCCAGTTCGCCCAGCTTGTCATCGGCGCGGTGGATGTTCCGATCGAGCCAGCGGGCGGTTTCGGTGATCGCGCCCAGGATGCGGCCGCGCCATTTCTTGTCGGTGTTCGACAGGATCAGCGGCGCGTGGATCAGCCAGTTGAGTTCGCGCGAACCGGCGTTCTCGATGCTCCACGCCGGACCTTTGCCGGGGCGGGCGGGCGGCTTGGGGTTGGCATCGAGCCAGGCCGCAAGGATGCGTTCGGCCACCGGGGCGGCCTGTTCGCGCGGGGCGCAGGCTTCCAGATCGGCCAGCCAGCCGAAGCCGTGGACCATGCGTTCCAGCGGCGGGGTGACGCGCGCCGCGCCGCCGAATTCGATCTGCGCGATCGGGGTCTTCGCGCCGTGGACCAGGAAATGCCCGGCGCGCAGCGCGGTGCCCGCCACGCGGCTGCCCGGCAGCGGGTTGGAAACGGTGGCCAGCAGGCGCGGCCGCGCCTTGCGCCCCATCGGCGAAGTCAGCATCGTGCCGGGCACGCCGAAGCGATAGGCCATGCGGATCAGTCGCTCGCCCGCGCCCAGTGCCGGGGCCGAAAAATCGGCCAGCGCCAGCGCGCGGCCCGGCTCGATCACTTCGTCGGGCGCCTGCCCGTCGGCAAAGGCATTGTATGCGCCGGCCAGGGTCTCTTCGCCGGAGTCTTCGGTGCGCGGCTCCGGCGGGGTGTCTTCCTCGCTCAACACGCCCTCCTCGGCGGCTGCGGCCAGCGGGATGGCCCTGTCCGGCGCCGTGGTGGCGCGGGACGATGCCGTATCCCGGATGGCCGAATCCGTCATGCGTTACCTCGGCCCGCCGGCTGGTTCGTCAAGCGGCATGGCTTGCTGCCCGGCCTGTTTCAGGCCGGCGATGTTTTCGGCATAGCGTTCCGGCCCGCCGCGGAAGGTGGCGGTGCCCGCCACCAGCACGTCCGCCCCGGCCGCCACGCACGAACCGATCGTGGTCAGATCGACCCCGCCGTCCACTTCCAGCCGGATGTCGCGGCCCGACTTGTCGATCATCTTGCGCACCGCCTCGATCTTGCGAAGCTGGCTGGAAATGAAGCTCTGCCCGCCGAAGCCGGGGTTGACGCTCATCACCAGCACCAGGTCGACATCGTCGATCAGGTAGTCCAGCATCTTGGCCGGGGTGCCGGGGTTCAGCGAAACGCCCGCCTTCTTGCCAAGCGCGCGAATCGCCTGCACCGTGCGGTGGATATGCGGTCCGGCTTCGGGGTGGACGGTGATGATGTCGGCCCCCGCATCGGCGAAGGCCTGGAGATAGGCATCGACGGGGGAGATCATCAGGTGGACGTCGAAAGGCTTGGTGGTGTGCGGGCGCAGCGCCTTCACCACGGCGGGGCCGATGGTGATGTTGGGCACGAAATGGCCGTCCATCACGTCGACATGGATCCAGTCCGCGCCGGCGGCGTCGATCGCGCGCACTTCCTCGCCCAGCCGGGCGAAATCGGCGGACAGGATAGAGGGAGAGATGAGCGGTGCTGCCATGCGGAAAAACGGCTCCTTTTAGAGGCGATTAGACACCCCGAACGGCAGGGACAAGCGACGATTCGGGCTTTTTCCACACACCATGTGCCGATGATGGCGATTGGCGGCACGGCGCGGGCGCGGGAAATTCACTCTCCATTCACGGCGGCAACCGTACTTGCGGCCCATATCGATGACTAATCCGCCCGATCCCATGAAGTTCCCCCTCGCCCGCAAGGATCCAGTCAGGGGCCTGACCGCCCCGCCCAGAACACAGTTTCCAGGAAACAGAATGACCGTGATGACGCGAACCGTTTCTGCCGACCGGCGCCCCCGGATACTTGTCGCCGCCGCCGCAGTGCTGGCCGGCGCGCTGGCCTTCGCCGCGCCGGCGGCCGCGCAATACCGCGTGGAGATCCCCAACAACATCGCCGCCTGCCAGGCGGGGTCCGGCCCGGCCGTGCTGGTGACGATCAGCGGCGTCAAGTCGTCCTCGGGGCGCATCCGCGTGCAGAGCTATCGCGCCACGCCGTCCGAATGGCTGGAAAAGGGCCGCTGGCTCAACCGCGTGGAAATTCCGGCGCGCGCCGGCACGATGACCGTGTGCATGCCCGTGCCGGCGGCGGGAAGCTATGGCATCGCGGTGCGCCATGATGTGAACGGCAACGGCAGCACCGACCTGCGCACCGATGGCGGCGGCATGTCGAACAATCCCAGCATCAACATCTTCAACCTGGGCCGCCCCGGCTATCGCAGCACCGCGTTCAATGTCGGCAACGACGTGCGCTCGATCGCGATCGCGATGAAGTACTGGTAGGGCGCGCCGGTCAGCCCTCCACGATCCGGCGCACTTCGGCCAGGTCGCTGGCCTTGTCGACATCCAGCGCGGCCAGGCCATTGCGCGCGGGCACGGCGGCGGCGACAATGCCGACGCGCCGGCCCAGCCGCGCCACCGCTTCCAGCAGCGTCAACCGCCCCAGCGCATAGCTGATCAGCGTGCCTAGCCCCAGCCGGGCGGCGATGCGCCAGGGTCGCTTGCGATCCGCTTCCACCGCCTGCCAGGTGGCGATCGCGGCCTCGGCACGCGGGCTGGCCAGCAGGAACAGGTTGCAGCCCGACCACTGGCCATCGGCAAAGCGCAGCCAGGTGCGCTGCGATGGCGGGGCATCGCGTTCCACCGCATCGCGCCGGGCCAGCAGGATGGCGACATCGGCATCGCCGGGCGTATCGCGCAGGAAATCGCGCACCCATTCGGGGCGCAGCAGCGCGCTGTCCGCCGTGGCGACCAGCATCGGCGCGCCCAGCAGCGCGAAGGCGGCGGCCACGCTGCCGCTGGGGCCGGCGGCGGGCGGCACGATCTCGGCGCCCAGCGCGCGGGCCAGCGCGACGACATCGGGATGATCGGCGGCCACCGCGATGCGCGGCACGCCGGCCTGGTTCAGCGCCGCGATCACGCGCGCCAGCATGGCTTCGCCGCCGACTTCGATCAGCGCCTTGTGGCCCGCGCCCTGGGCCGTGGCGAAAGGATCGCCGCCGGGGCGCGAGCCGGCCAGGATCACCGCGGCGGGCAGGGTGTCGGTCATGGGTGTGCCGCGCGTCGCTGCGCGCGCTGGCGCCGCCAGACCTGCCACAACACCCCCGGCGCGGCGAGCACGGGATGGCGTTCGCGCCACGGGGTCAGCGTGATTTCCACCCCGGTGTGCCGCGCGATCTTCCAGGCGGCATAGCGCGCCGCGCCTTCGAACGTGGTGGACGCGCGCAGCAGGCGGGCGAAGTTGTAGGGCTTGCCCAGCCGCTGCCGCCGCCGCCACCAGCGCAGCAGTTCGCGGCGGCGGGCCGGCGCGATCTCGGGCGTGATCCGCGCGCCGTCCTGCGCGAAGGCGATGCCGTCGACCGCCAGCGCCAGCGGCAG
>JADLHU010000116.1 GCA_020848655.1 Novosphingobium sp. | reverse complement strand
CTGGAGATCGGCAAGGGCCGCATCGTGCGCCAGGGCAGCAAGGTGGCGCTGCTCTCGCTCGGCACGCGCCTGGCCGAGGCGCTGAAGGCGGCAGACCAGCTTGAGGCCAAGGGCCTGTCCACCACGGTGGCCGACTTGCGCTTTGCCAAGCCGCTGGACGAAGACCTGATCCGCCGCCTGATGCTGAGCCACGAGGTGATCATCACGATCGAGGAAGGCGCGATCGGCGGGCTGGGCGCGCACGTGCTGACCATGGCCAGCGACGAAGGCCTGACCGACGCCGGCCTGCGCATCCGCACGATGCGCCTGCCCGATGTGTTCCAGGACCACGACGCGCCCGACAAACAATACGACACTGCCGGCCTCAACGCCCCGCAGATCGTGGAAACGGCGCTGAAGGCGCTGCGCTTCAACAGCGCGGGCGTGGCCGAGGCGCGGGCCTGAACGCCCCGCATCGGCCCCGACAGATGCGATGCGCGGATTTGACACGCCGGACGGCGCAGGACATCATCGCAGCATGAAAACCGTGATCGCGCCTTTCCGGTTCCGTCACCAGACGGGTCAGCTTCTCGCGGGCTTGTAGCCCCGGGTTTCGGAGCGCATGCCCCGAACTCGGGGTGAAGCTCGTCATCGCCCGCGCGCCGGCGCTTATGCGCATCAGGCCCCGCGCGGCACCCGCGTATCTGAACCAAAGGCATCCGATATGACCAACCGCCAGGCCACGCGCCGGCCGCCGATCCACATGCTCGAAAACGAAGCTGAGCAGCTTTCCAATCTCGCGCTCAGCATCGAGGACACCCTGCCGCAAGTGAGCGAACTGCTGCTTGAGGAAATCGGCCGCGCCAGGCTGCATCCGGCCGGCCGGATCGGCGCGCGCGTGGTGACGATGAACGCCACGGTCGAATTCGTCGACGAGGCCAGCGGCGCGGTGCGCAGCGTACAACTGGTGCTGCCGCGCGCGGCGGACATCGCCGCCGGGCGGATCTCGATCCTCACCCCGGTCGGCGCCGGGCTGATCGGGCTGGCCGAAGGCCAGTCGATCGACTGGCCCGACCGCGACGGCAACACGCGGCGGCTGACAATCGTGAAAGTCACGCCGCCACCGGGCTGAGGCACGCCTACGGCGGCAAGACGCCGCGGGTGCCCGCGAATTCAACCGATCGGGATCTGGAGTGATTTCGAGCCAGATGGAATCATCTGGCGGCCCGGAAATCACGGGAAAGAATCTGGAGCGCAGCCTTTGATGCAATCAAGGGCGGCCGCTGCCTCACCCCCGCCCCGGCAGCGCCCCGCCCGCATTCTCGCCCCCACCTTCGCCTTCGCCCTCGCCGCCGGGCACGTCGGTCTGGTCGTGGTATCGGGCATCAGCGATAGACCTCACGCCGATGCCCGATCGCGATGACGTAGATCGTCATTCGGCCGCCTTCCAATTTTGCGATGACCCGATAGTCTCCAACCCGGAAGCGCCAGTATCCTGAAAATTGGCCAGTCATCGGTATGCCGCGTGCGCGTGGGTCATCCAGAGCGGCAATCGCGACCATCACGCGGGTTATGCGATCCGCCTGTTTCCGATCGAGCTTGCGAAGCTGTCTGCGCGCCTCGTCGGAAACCTCAAGCGTCCAGCCCAAGCTCGCGCCTCATCTGGTCCATCGAGATGTTCTTGGCCGGATCATGCGTCTTGAGCGTTTCTTCCAGCAGCGCGATGTCCTGCAGCTCCTCGATCATCCGTTCGATAGCTTCGCGTACGAACACTTCGAGCGAGACACCCTTGCGCTGGGCCAGATCGATCGCATTCTTTTCGAGTTCAGGTTCGAGATTGATCGCAATCATGGCACCGTTCCTTCGCCGGCCATTATGCGTCAGTTTACGCAACCCGCCAAGTCACGCGCAACAGAATGCATCCGGGCCGGACGAAATCGCGCGCTGCCTCACCCCCGCCCCGGCAACGCCCCGCTCGCATTCTCGCCCTCACCGCCGCCGGGCACGTCGGCCTGGTCGGCGGGCGATGTCGCATCCTCCAGCGTATCGACGTGCATCCAGCGCCGCACGAGGGGCGAAACCAGCAGCACCACCGCCGCCACGCCCAGCGTGACCCAGCCGATCTTGCTGTAGATCGCCAGCGTCAGTTCCTTGGTCATCTCGCCGCTTTCGCCGCCCGTCGCCTCGCCGATCTTGCCGGCCACGAACTGGCCCACCGCCGTCATGTAGAACCACGCACCCATGATGAAACTGCCCAGGTGCAGCGGCGAAAGCCGGGTCATCGCCGAAAGGCCGACCGGCGAAAGGCACAGTTCGCCCGTGGTCTGCAACAAGTAGAGCAGGAACACGAAGATCACCGGCGTCAGCGCGGCGGGGCCGCTCAGCGTGGCGCCCCACACGAAGACGAGGAACGCCAGCCCCACCTGCACCAACGCCAGCCCGAACTTGGCCGGGGCGGACGGTTCCAGCCCGCGCTTGCCAAGGAATGACCACAGCGCCGCGAAGATCGGCGCCAGCAGCACGATGTAGATCGGGTTGATCGACTGGAACAGGCTGGTCGGCACGCCGCCGCGATCGACATAGCGATCGGTATAGAGGTTCACCGATCCGCCCGCCTGCTCGAACAGCCCCCAGAACACCGGGTTGAGCGCGATGAGGAACAGGATGGCGAACATCCGCTCGCGCGGTTCCTTGGGCAGCTTGAACGCTTCGAACAGCGTATAGCCCAGCATCGCCAGCCCCGACACGACCAGCATGCCCTGCATCACGCCCTGGAACTGGATCAGCAGCCAGACCACGACGACCGAGCCGACGCCGATGCCATAGAGCGTATATTCGCGCCGGCGCGCCAGCGGCACCGGCGGTTCGCCGCGCCCCAGCAAGGCCGGGCGGCCCACGATGAAGATGCCCAGCCCCACCAGCATGCCGATGCCGGCCAGCCCGAAGCCATAACCCCAGCCGATCGTCTCGCCCAGATAGCCGACCAGGATCGTGCCCAGCGCCGCGCCCACGTTCACGCCCATGTAGAAGATGGTATAGGCGGCATCGCGCCGGGCGTCGGTCATCCGGTAAAGCTGGCCGACGATCACCGAGATATTGGCCTTGAGGAAGCCCGAGCCGACGATGATGAAGGCCAGCGCCAGCCAGAACACGTTGAGCGCCGGATCGCCCTGCCCGCCGTTGCCTTCCACCGCCATCAGCGAATGGCCGATCGCCAGCATCAGCCCGCCGAACACCACCGCCTTGCGCTGGCCCAGCCAGCGGTCGGCCATGACCCCGCCCAGCACCGGGGCGATATAGACCAGCGTGCCATAGGCGCCGTAGATCAGGTTGGCCTTGCCATCGGAAAACAGCCAGTGCTTCGTCAGGTAGAGCACCAGCAACGCGCGCATGCCGTAAAACGAAAAGCGTTCCCACATTTCGGCATAGAACAGCACGAACAGCCCGCGCGGATGGCCAACCACTTCCTCGCTGCGCCGCGCGGCCACCAGCCCGCCCACGCCCAGGAACACGAACAGCGCAAAAGCCCCGATCGCGGCGATCCAGTCCCCCTCGGTCCAGCCTGACACGTCCTTCATGCGTTCCTTTCCGTTTCCCCGCGCGGCCGCGCGCACCGCACGCCGGGCCTTGCCCCGATCATGGCAGATTTGCCTGTATTCGAAAGGACTTTAGTGTCGCCGCGAATTTGCTATCATCGCGCACAAGAATCCCGAAGGGAAGGCGTCGCATGATCAGATCGGAACTGCTGCAGGCACTCGCAAAGCAAAACCCCGAACTTCGCACCGAAGACGTGGAACGCGCGGTCGATACATTTTTCGATGAAATCGCCGAGCGGCTGGCCGATGGCGGCCGGGTGGAACTGCGCGGCTTCGGCGCCTTTTCCACGCGCGAACGCGATGCCCGGCGCGGCCGCAATCCGCGCACCGGCGAAACCGTGCAGGTGCCTGAAAAGCGCGTGCCCTATTTCAAGCCGGGCAAGGAAATGCGCGCGCGCCTCAACGTGAGCTGACGGGATGGCGGCGGCCGGCGTGGCAACCCAAGCGGCTTTTTGCCGAATGGCTATTGGAATACCCGGCGCCGAAGGCTTATAGGCGGGGCCGGTATGCGGGCGTGGCGAAACTGGTAGACGCACCGGACTTGAACGCAAGAATTTGAGTGCGCCCCGGGAAACCGGGGACGTAGAACTGCTCAAAGTCGGGGAAACCTTCACTGGCGATCCCGAGCCAAGCCCCGCAAGGGGAAGGTGTAGAGACTAGACGGGCAGCACCTAAAGCCATCCGGCGTTCGCGCCGCGCGGCCAGGGTGAAGGGATAGTCCAGACCACAAACGCCGATTGGCGGCGGCGAAAGCCGTAGCGGGTATGAAAATCCGTTGGGGGTATCCCCGTGCCGGTTCGATTCCGGCCGCCCGCACCACTTCCCGCCCCACCACTTGCCACCCACGCGCCCTAGCGGACGGACCCCCAAGCAGCGTGCGCATGGTGCAGCGCGCCGATGGCATAGCACACAAGAAAAAAGCCCGGCCGTTGCCAGCCGGGCTTGAAAGTTTTGGGAGAGGATGCCTGAAAGGCACGCCCCTTTTGTGCAGCGCAGCATGTGTTTGCAAGTGCGAAAAGGGCGATTCTGGTTGCAAATCATGCAACCGTGGCGATGTCGCCCCCGTCTATCGGCCCCCGTCTATCGGACGCCCGCGAGCGCCTTTTGCCGGCGGCGCTGCACCGAACTGCCCAGCCCGATCGCCTCGCGATACTTGGCCACGGTGCGCCGGGCGAGATCGAAGCCCCTGCCCTTGAGCAGATCGACCAGCGCATCGTCCGAAAGGATCGCCTTGGGATCTTCCGCCTCGATCAGCGAGCGGATCGAGGCCTTGACCGCCTCGGCCGAGACCGCCCCTTCGCCGCCGGTGGCCGAGACGCCCGAGGTGAAGAAGTATTTCAGTTCGAAAGTGCCCCGGTCGCAATGCAGGTACTTGTTCGACGTCACGCGGCTGATGGTCGATTCGTGCATGCCGATGGTTTCCGCCACCGCGCGCAGCGTCAGTGGCTTCAACTGCGCAACGCCGTGGCGGAAAAAGCCATCCTGCTGGCGGACGATCTCGGTCGTGACCTTGAGGATGGTTTTCTGCCGCTGGTCCAGCGCCTTGATGAGCCAGTTCGCATCGGCCAGCTTTTCCGAAAGCCAGCCCTTCGACGGCTTGTCCGCGCAGGACCCGCGCAATTCGGTGTAGTAGGAGCGATTGACCACCAGCCGGGGCAGCGTGGCCTGGTTCAGCGCGATGTCCCAGCCGCCATCGGCGCGCGCGGTGATCAGGATATCGGGCGTGATCGGCGCGCCCGGCGCGCCGCCGAAGCGCAGGCCGGGCTTCGGATCATAGCCGCGCAGTTCGGCCAGCATGTCGGCCAGATCCTCGTCATCGACCGCGCAGAGCCGCTTGAGCCGCGCGAATTCGCCGCGCGCGACCAGTTCCAGGTTGTCGATCAGCCGCGCCATGCACGGATCATAGCGATCCGCCTCGCGCGCCTGGAGCGCGATGCATTCCGACAGCGTGCGCGCGCCGACACCCGTGGGATCGAGCGACTGAACCAGCGCCAGCGCCGCTTCCAGCTCGTCCAGCGGCAGGCCCAGGTCGCCCGCGATCTCGCGCAGCGTGGCCGACAGATAACCCGCCTCGTCAAGCTGGCCGATCAGGTAGCGCGCGATGCCGGCCAGGCGCGGATCGGACGTGACCGCGCCGACCTGGCTTTCAAGATGCTCGGCCAGGGTTTCCAGCGCGGCGCCGCGTTCGTCGATGCCGGGGCCGTCCTCGCCGCCGCCCATGCGCAGATCGCCGCCCCAATCGGCCTCCGCGCCGATGGCTGGATCGGCCGCCACGATAACGTCGCCCGACCCGTTGCCATCACCGGTATCGCGATCGCGGTCGAGCGCGCTGGTATCGATGTCGAGCGGCCGGTCGTCCGCGCCGCGCCCTTCGCCGATGAGCTGGTCGACCGGGGAGCTTTCAAGCGAGGTGCGGCGCGCATCGGCCGGCGGCTCCACCGCGTCGGTCGCCGCGGGCGCGCCCTCGCCGATGTCGAGCAGGGGGTTGGCTTCCAGCGCATCGCCGATGAACGCCTCGACCTCGAGGTTGGAGAGCGCCAGCAGCTTGATCGCCTGCTGGAGCTGCGGCGTCATGACCAGCGACTGGGACTGGCGAAGATCGAGGCGGGGACCGATGGCCATGGCTCAGCCTCCGTCAGCCTCCGGCCTCACAAGGTGAAACCCTCGCCCAGATAGAGCCGCCGCACGTTCTCATCGGCGACAAGCGCTTCCGGGCTGCCCGCGAACAGCACCTGGCCGCCATAGATGATGCAGGCGCGATCGACGATATCGAGCGTTTCGCGCACGTTGTGATCGGTGATCAGCACGCCGATGCCGCGCTTGGCCAGGTCTTTCACCAGATCGCGGATATCGGCGATGGACAAGGGATCGATGCCGGCGAAAGGTTCGTCGAGCAGCATGATCGAAGGATTGGCGGCCAGCGCCCGCGCGATCTCGCAGCGGCGGCGTTCACCGCCCGAAAGCGCCATCGCGGCGCTGGTGCGCAGCCGGGTCAGGCCGAATTCGTCCAGCAGCCGATCGAGTTCCTGCGCCCGCACGGCCGGGTCCGGCTCGTTCAGTTCGAGCACGGCGCCGATGTTCTGTTCCACGGTCATGCCGCGAAAGATCGAGGTTTCCTGCGGCAGATAGCCCAGCCCCAGGATCGCGCGGCGATACATCGGCAAGTGCGTAATATCGACGCCATCGAGCAGGATGCGCCCCGAATCGGGGCGGACCAGCCCCATGATCGAATAGAAGCACGTGGTCTTGCCCGCGCCGTTCGGCCCCAGGAGGCCGAGCACTTCGCCCTTGCCCACCGACAGCGAGATATCGCTCAGCACCGCGCGCTTGTCATAGCTTTTGGCGATCGAGACCACTTCCAGCCCGCCATCGGGCAGGGCGGGCGGCGAGCGGCCGGCTGCCGTGTCTGGGGCAAAAGCCCCGTCAGCCTGCGCAAGTTGCGTCGTTTCCGTCATGCCTTCGGGGATGTAAGCGGCAAAAATGGCTTGGGCAAGCGCCGTGGCCCGGACTTTGGCAGGTTTTGTGCATGGTCAATTCGCCAAGCCCGCGGGTGTGGCCTGATGGCCACGCAAGATGCTGGCGGCAAGTGCACTTGATCGACCGGCGATTCGGTGATCTACTTCCCCGATCAAGGCCAAGCCAGCCATAAGGGCCACCGGCAGACAGGGAAATCGGGATGGTGAAAGCGTGGGATCGCGGCCTTTCCGCGCCGCATCAGGCAACACCGCATCGCGTAACGCCACAACAGGCAATGCCACCACGGGCAACGCATCCGATCGACTGGCGCCGCCGGATGAGCGATCACATCGCCTATGCGCTGCTGGTCTACACCGGTCTCCAGATCTTCGTGACGATGGGCGCGCTGAAAGGCGATGGCGCGTCTCTGCTGCCCTATCTGGCGCTGATCATCCTTGTTGCCGCGATCATCCCGGCCTGCCGCCGCTTCGAACGCCGCTGGAACCGGTTGTCCGATGCGCAAGCCGCCGATCCCGCCTTCGCGCCGCGCTATCGGCGCGATCGCCGCGTGCTGTGGATCATCGCCATCGGCCTGCCCTTCGCGCTGACCGGCCTGCTCAAGGGGCTGGCGGCGATGGCGGGCTGATCCGCACCCGCCGCGCCGCATGGCGCGAAGCCCACCAATGATTGCCCTTGGCCCCCGCCCATTCTAGAGCGGCCCCGTCCGCGCGCCCGTGTGCGTGCGCGAAAAGGAGCCTGCCCTTACCATGCTGAGCCTTGAAGCCGCCCAGGAACGCGCCCTTGCCCTTGTCGAACGCGCCCGCAAGGCCGGGGCCGACGCCGGCGATGCCGTCTATTCCGCCGAAGCATCGGAATCGATCCAGGTCCGGCTTGGCAAGCTGGAAGATGTCGAACGCTCGGAAAGCGAACATATCTCGCTGCGCGTCTTCATCGGCCAGCGTTCGGCCAGCATCGGCTCGTCCGATCTGGGCGACGCCGCGCTTGATGAACTGGCGCGCCGCGCGGTGGACATGGCGCGCGCCGCGCCCGAAGACGCCTTTGCCGGCCTGGCCCCGCAAGACATGCTGCTGCGCGGCCCCGCCCCGGCGCTCGACCTGGAAGACCCGGCCGAACCCAGCCCGCAAGCGCTGCGCGCGCTGGCCGAAGCCACCGAGGATGCGGCCCGCGCCGTGGCCGGCGTGACCAATTCCGAAGGCGCGGGCGCCAGTTCAGGGCGCGGCTTGTTCGCGCTGGCCACCAGCCACGGCTTCGCCGGCGTCTATGGCAGCACCAGCCACGGTCTCAGCGCCAGCGTCGTCGCCGGTGAAGGCGCGGGAATGCAGCGCGACTATGCCTGGCGTTCGGCGCACCATGCCGAGGATATTCCCGCCCCCGCCGAGATCGGCCGGCAGGCGGGCGAACGCGCCGTGGCCCGGCTCAATCCGGGGCGGCTGAAAAGCGGGCCGCTGCCGGTCGTGTTCGATCCGCGCGTGGCGGGCACGCTGATCGGCCATCTGATCGGCGCGATGGCCGGATCGGGAATCGCGCGCCGCTCCAGCTTCCTGCTGGGCAAGCTGGGCGCGCAACTGTTCGACAGCGCCATCGTGATCCACGACGATCCGCACCGCCAGCGCGGGCTGCGTTCGCGCCCGTTCGATGGCGAAGGCCTGCCGACCGCGCCGCGCGATCTGGTGGCGGGCGGCCGGGTGACCGGCTGGCTGATGGAAAGCGCCTCGGCCCGCCAGTTGGGCGAACGGCCAAGCGGCCACGCCTCGCGCGGGCATGGCGGCGCACCGGGCGTCTCGGTCAGCAATGTCCACCTGGCCGCCGGCAGCGCCACCCCCGCCGAACTGATGGCCGACATCGCCGACGGGGTCTATGTGACCGAACTGATCGGCCACGGCGTCAACGGCGTGACCGGCGATTACAGCCGGGGCGCTTCGGGCTATCGCATCGTCGGCGGCGAACTGGCCGGGCCGGTGGCGGAATTCACCATCGCCGGCAACCTGATCGACATGTTCGCCGCGATGACGCCGGCCAACGACCTGGAATGGTATCGCGCGATCAACGTGCCGACCGTGCGCGTGGACGGAATGACCATCGCCGGGGATTGAGGCGCAGCCTGGCCGAACCGATCAGGCCGACCGAGTTCTGCATGAAGCGGGGGTATGATCGGTCTGAACCGCGCCCGCCTATCAGCGCCCCCAGTGTATAAGCATAAGCGAATTGTCTGCCCGACATTCCACGGCTTCGGGCATCCCGCGGCCTCAATCGCCGCGCCGACCGTGCGCGGCGGACAGGGCCTGTTCGATCAGGAGGTCGGCGAAAACCGACTGCAACCGCGTCGGGCGCCAGTCGGCACGCGTGGTTACGCCGATCGTGCGGCTGATGTCGCCCGGCGCATCGCCGACGACGGCCAGGCAACCGGCCTCAAGCTCGACCTGCACCTGGTCCGTCGACAGCAGGGTCAGGAAATCGCTTTCGATCAGAATCTGCCGCACCATCAGCACCGAGCCGCATTCGATCGGCACGTGGGGTGGCTTCAGCCCCACCGCTTCGAACATCGTCGCCCATTGCGTTCGCAGCGGCGTGCCCCGCGATGGCACGATCCACGGATAGCGGATCAGATCGTCCGGGACGATGCCATGGCTGCGGGCGGTGAGCGGGTGGCCGGCGCGCGCGATGATGCACGGATGGTCATCGAACACGGCGCGCTGCACCAGATCCCTGGGCGCGACCGGGCGCATGGCCCCGACCATGATGTCGATCTCGCCCTCGCGCAGCGGCCCCACCAGTTCGGCGTGAGAGCCTTCGACGATCGCAATATCGACACCGGGATGGCGTGACAGGAACTGGCTGATGACCTTGGGCAGAAGCCGCGCGCGTGACAGCGGCATGGCGCCGACCACGATGCGCCCCACTTCGCGCCCCTGCAGAACCGCCAGTTCGGCCAGCGCCGAGCGCAACTCGCTCGACGCCAGCCGGAAATTGCGGGCCAGGCTGCTGCCACGCGGCGTCAGCGCCACACCGCGCCCCCGCCGTTCGGTGACGCGGTGCCCGACCGCCAGCGACAGGTCGCTGACCGCGCGGTGGAGCGATGCCTCGCTGAGCCCCATCTCCTGGGCGGCGCCAGCATAGCTGCCCGTGGACGCGAGCGCCAGGAACGCGCGGATCTGGGTGCCCGTCACCTGCCTGCTGTTGATCAGGCGCAAGGCCGCGTCCGCGCGCGGGGCGAGGATCAGCGCCGCTTCCGTGGGCGACATGCCATCGGCGCGCCGTTCGAAAAGCTGCTGGCCGATCTGCGCTTCCAGCTTGGCGATGCCCTGGGTGACCGCCGGCTGGCTGACGTGGACCGCGCGCGCGGCGGCACTGACGCTGCCGCTGGCCACGATCGCGACGGCCGCCCGCAAATGGCGTAAGTTGAGCGCCAACGGATCCATTCGAAATCATTAGCAATAACTTATGGGAAGGACAAGATTTCCATTTCACCGCGACAGGCGCCGCGCGCATCATCGCTGCGTCTATCAGCGAGGAATGTCATGTCCGGTATCGTCGTCCAGAATATCGCGCGCGCCGATGCAGCCGTCATCGATGGCCTTGCGCATTGTGGCGTTTCCACCGTCCACGAAGCGCAAGGGCGCACCGGCCTGCTCGCCCCCCATATGCGCCCCATCTATGCAGGCGCGCGGATCGCCGGCAGCGCGGTGACGATCTCCGCGCCGCCGGGTGACAACTGGATGATGCATGTCGCGATAGAACTGCTGCAACCGGGCGACATCCTGGTGCTCGCGCCGACAAGCCCCTGCACCGATGGCTATTTCGGCGCTCTGCTGGCAACGTCGGCGATGGCGCGCGGCTGCCGCGGGCTGATCATCGACGCGGGCGTGCGCGACGTGCGCGACCTGACCGAGATGGGCTTTCCGGTCTGGTCGAAGGCGATCCACGCGCAAGGCACGATCAAGGCGACGCTGGGATCGGTCAACGTCCCGGTCGTATGCGCCAACGCGCTGGTCAATCCCGGCGACGTCGTGATCGCCGACGATGACGGCGTCTGCATCGTGCCGCGCGCCAAGGCCGCCGAAGTGCTCGCCGCAGCCCAGACGCGCGAGGCCAACGAGATCGCCAAGCGCAAGCGGCTCGGCGATGGCGAACTCGGCCTCGACATCTACGACATGCGCGGCAAGCTGGAGAAGATGGGCCTCAAATATGTCTGATGGGCCGGGTGCGGATAGGCCCGGTGCGGGCATCCGGTGCATGTGGATGCGCGGCGGCACGTCCAAGGGCGGCTATTTCCTGAAGGACGACCTGCCCGCCGATATCGCGGCGCGCGATGCCTTCCTGCTCGACATGATGGGATCGCCCGACCCGCGCCAGATCGACGGCATGGGCGGCGCCGATCCGCTGACCAGCAAGGTCGGCGTGGTTTCGCGATCGGCACGCGACGGGTGCGATGTCGACTATCTGTTCCTCCAGGTCTTCGTCGATCAGGCGATCGTCACCGATGCGCAGAATTGCGGCAATATCCTTGCCGGGGTCGGCCCCTTCGCGATCGAGCGCGGCCTCGTCGCGGCCACGGGCGACCAGACGCGCGTCGCCATCTTCATGGAGAATACCGGCCAGATCGCGGTGGCGACGGTCAACACGCCGGGCGGCGCGGTGACATATGCCGGCGACGCGAAGATCGACGGCGTGCCCGGCAGCGCCGCGCCGATCCCGCTAGAATTTCGCGACACCGCCGGTTCCTCGTGCGGCGCGCTGCTGCCGACCGGCCATGCCTTCGACGAAGTCAACGGCGTGCGCGTGACCCTGATCGACAATGGCATGCCCTGCGTGGTGATGAAGGCCGAGGATGTCGGCGTCACCGGCTATGAAAGCCGCGACGAACTTGACGGCAATGCCGAACTGAAGGCGCGGATCGAGGCGATCCGGCTCGCCGTTGGGGCGCGGATGAACCTGGGCGACGTCAAGGACAAGTCGGTGCCCAAGATGATGCTGGTGGCGCCGCCGCAGAAGGGCGGCGCGGTGACCGTGCGCAGCTTCATCCCGCACCGCGCGCATGCCTCGATCGGCGTGCTCGGCGCGGTCAGCGTCGCCACCGCGTGCCTGATCGCGGGATCGCCCGCCGCCGAGGTGGCGGCGATCCCCGCCGGCAACCGCAAGACAGTGTCGGTCGAGCATCCCACCGGCGAGACGACCTGCGTCATGGAACTGGACGAAAACGGCGTGGTGAAGACCGCGGCGATGCTGCGCACCGCGCGCAAGCTTATGGACGGAGAGGTTTTCGCATGAGCACGAGCGCCGATGGCCGGATCATCAGTTGGCATCCCGACCCATCCCGGCCCCGGTTCACGCCGCCGCCCGGCGCGGTCGACGCGCATTGCCACGTGTTCGGCCCGATGGCCGAATATCCGTTCAGCCCCGGGGCCAAGTATCTGCCGGGCGATGCCGGTCCCGAGATGCTGTTCGCGCTGCGCGACAGGCTGGGCTTCGATCGCAACGTGATCGTCCAGGCGAGCTGCCATGGCACCGACAACGCCGCCACGCTGAACGGCATCGCCAAAGCGAACGGCAAGGCGCGCGGGGTTGCCGTGGTCGATCCCGCGATCAGCGACGCCGAACTGGAAGCCCTGCACGACGGCGGCATTCGCGGCGTGCGCTTCAACTTCCTCAAACGGCTTGTCGACAATGCGCCCAAGGACAAGTTCATCGAGATCGCGCGGCGCATCCAGCCGCTCGGCTGGCACGTCGTGATCTATTTCGAGGCCGATATTCTTGAGGAACTTCGCCCGTTCCTCGATGCGATCCCGACCCTGATCGTGGTCGATCACATGGGCCGCCCCGATGTCCGGCAGGGCTATGACGGCGCCGAGATGAAAGCCTTTCGCGCGCTGCTCGACAGCCGCGACGACATCTGGACCAAGGTCACCTGCCCCGACCGGCTGGAAGAGCCGCAGGGACCGCCATGGAACGATTTCGTCAACGCGGTGCGCCCGCTGGTCGAGACGTATCCGAACCGCGTGCTGTGGGGCACCGACTGGCCGCACCCGAACATGCAGAACGCGGTGCCCGATGACGGCGCACTGGTGGACGTCATCCCGCGCATCGCGGTGACCGCGGACCTTCAGCACAAGCTGCTCGTGACCAATCCGATGCGGCTGTACTGGCCGGAAGAGGCCTGACAAACGCTTGCGCCCCCGGCGCGAAAGCCAGGGGCGCCGTCCAGACCGGCCGGGCGTTCAGCCCAGAGTGGTCGATGTGTTGGCCAGATGTGTCAGGTCGATCAGCGACGAACTGCCATCGTCCGTGGCAAGGCTGGCGAGCAGCGATTGCTCCGCCGCCTCGATCTTGATTTCAAGCGCCGTGGAGGAAAGGCTGGAATAGCCCGCCGAATTGATCGCCTTGGCGCTGATCGCATGGGTGCCGATGGCAAGATCGATGTCCATGCTGAACTTGCCGTCGGACCCGGCCGTGGTCGTGCCCAGGCTGGTCGTGCCATCGAACAGTTCGACTTTCGCACCCGAGTCCGCCGTGCCCGTAAAGGTGAGGTCGTTGGTCTGGCTCGTGATGTTGTCGGTGTTCGACGTGCCGTTGTCGTCTTCCGTTGCCAGATCGAGACCGGTCGGAGCCGCCGGGCCGGACACCAGCGAGATGGAGAGCGCCACCGACGATGCGCTGGTGTTGCCGAACGCATCGGTCGCTTTCGCGGTGATGCTATGCGTGCCGACGGTGGAAAGGCTGATGTCCTTGCTGAAGGTGCCGTTGGCGCCGACGCTGGCCACGCCAAGGCTGGTCGTGCCGTCGAACAGTTCCACCGTGGTGTTGGCCACGGCATGGCCGCTGATCGTCAGGCCTGACTTGAGGCTGGTGATATTGTCGGTGCTGGACGTGCCGTTATCGTCCTCCGCCGCGAGATCGAGCAACGTCGGCGCGGCCGGGATCACGCTGGTATCGACGGTGATGACCAGCGGATCGGACGCGTTGCTGGTATTGCCGGCGACATCGGTCACCTTGGCGGTGATCGAATGCGTGCCATCGGCCAGGCTGATATCGAGCGCGAAAATTCCGCTGGTGCCGACCGTGGCCGTGCCGAGGCTGGTGGTTCCGTCGAACAGTTCCACTTTCGCGCCGACTTCGGCCAAGCCGTTGATCGTCAGGCCCGACGTTTTGGTGGTGACATTGTCGGTATTCGATGCGCCGGTATCATCCTCGTTCGCAAGGTTGAGCACGGTCGCCACGTCCGGCGCGGTGGTATCGACGGTGACCTTGATCGCGGTGGAGGCGGCGCTGGCGTTGCCGGCCTTGTCGGTCGCCTTGGCGGTGATCGAATGCTCGCCGCTTTCAAGGCTGACATCCTTGGTGAACGTGCCTTCGGCCGTGGCGGTGGTCGTTCCCAGGCTGGTGGTGCCGTTGAACAGTTCAACCGTCGCGCCGGCCTCGGCCTTGCCGGTGATGGTTATCCCCGCCGTCTTGTTGGTGATGTTGTCGGTGGTCGACGTGCCGGTATCGTCATCGGTTTCGAGATCGAGCGTGTTGGGCGCGGACGGGGCGCTGGTGTCCTTCGGGCCGCCATCGCGCGACAGGAAATGGACGCCCGCGCCGATGCCCACCGCGGCGACGCCGCCGATCAGCAGCGCGTCCTTCTGAAGGCCCACGATGCGGCCGTCGCCGCCTTCGCTGCCGGTGGTGAACCACGCCGGGTCGGACTTCGCCGGCGTGACGCCTTCGAACGAGTTGAGCCAGGCTTCGGCGGTTTCCCAACTGTCGGCCTCGTCGACCGCCACCTTGCCGCCATTGCGATGTTCGCCGCTGCCCTTGTTGGCGTGATCGTTGACGTATTGCGAGAGCGACTTGGTATTACCGTCCTCGATCACCTGAACCGACGCGCCGTGAGGGACTTTGAGACGCGAAGGGAGACCCGGGAAGGTCTTCATGATCATTTTCTTGCCATCAGCCGAAGTGATACGAACGACGATTGCCATCTGGTTATGCCCTCATTGAAATCCGCCGGGACGGAAAGGCCGCCCTACGTGCGCTGGTGGTTTAGGTGCCCGTCGGCTTGCGGGGAAGACGTACAGCCGTTCGCAATCCCGCAATCGCTATCCCTCTGGATGGCACTGTCAGAACAACGATCACGCCTTAGCCGAATCCTTCCCGAACTTTGAAGCCCTTGCCGCATATGGGAGCCTTCATCAACTCGATCATCCCGAATGATGCGCGCCCTGAATGCGTTCCCTATCGACCGCGCCTTTCGCGCCGATCGCGCGCCTGGGGGTGTCAGGGCGATGAACGCGGCCGGCCATCTGTGACAATTGGCGACACAAAGCCGCCTTCCCGGCATAATCGCGCGACATCCCGGGCCTAGAGAGGGATACAGGAAGCCGCCGGTTGCGATCCCCCTCTCGCGCGCCGCGCGGCTTCTGCCTAGATCCCTCGTGGAACGAACTGGAGACCAAGATGAAGAACCCCAACGCCCGCCGCCCCCGCGCGCGCCATCTCGCGATCGGCCTGACGCTCGCGGCGACCGCGCTGGCCGGCACCGCCTGGGCCGACCAGGCCGCCAAGCGCGCCGCGCCGCCCGCCGAGATGACTCGCGCCGAAGCGCAAAGCCGCGCCATGGCCGCTTTCACGCAGGCCGATGTCAACAAGGACGGCAAGCTCGATTCCGCCGATTTCGCGGCGCGCCGCGAGGCCCACCGCAACGCCATGTTCGACCGGCTCGATACCGACAAGAACGGCCAGCTTTCGCGCACCGAATTCGCCGCCGGCATGCAGCACGGCCCGCAAGGCCGCGAAGGCTGGGGCCATCGCCGTGGTCCCGGTGAAGGCGGCCCAGGTGAAGGTGGCCCCGGAGGCGGGCATGGCCGTCGCTTCGGCCATGACGGCCCCGGCGGTCGGGGCCAGGGTGCCGATGCCAACAAGGACGGCGCGACAAGCCAGGCCGAATTCGTTGCCGCCGCGCTCCAGCGCTTCGACAGCATGGACGCCAACAAGGACGGCAAGGTAACCACCGCCGAACGCCAGGCCGCGCGTGAGGCAAGGCAGGCGGAGCGGCGCGATCGCGATGGCCACGCCGGCCACGCCATGCCCATGCCGCCCGCCCCGCCCGCCAACTGAACAACCCCGCCAACTGAACAACCTCGAGGACAAGCGAAGGACCGCTCGTGACCATGACCGAACCCGCACCCGTCAAGCTGCTGGTCGTCGATGACGAAGCGTCCCTGCGCGAACCCCTGGCCGAGTACCTCTCGCGCCAGGGGTTCAGCGTCTCGCAGGCGACCAGCGCCGCCGATGCGCGCGCGCGGCTGCGCGACGAGACGCCCGACCTTGTCCTGCTCGACATCATGATGCCGGGCGAGGACGGCTTCTCGTTCTGCCGCCATCTGGTGGAAACGCGCGCCATCCCCACCATTTTCCTCACCGCCAAGGGCGAGGCGACCGATCGCATCGTCGGGCTGGAGATCGGCGCCGACGACTATGTCGTGAAACCCTTCGAGCCACGCGAACTCGTCGCCCGCATCCGCAGCGTGCTGCGCCGGGCGACGCGCGGCGCGCCCCCGGTCGACAACGAACTGCTCGAATTCGAAGGCTGGAAGCTCGATCCGCTCAAGCGCCGGCTGATCGACCCCGAAGGGCTGATCATCGCCATTTCCTCGGTCGAATTCCGGTTGCTGATGGCCTTCCTGGAACATCCCCGGCAAGTGCTCGATCGCGATCGCCTGCTCGATCTGGTGCAGGGCCGCGAGGCGCACCTGTTCGATCGGGCGGTCGACAACCAGGTCAGCCGCCTGCGCCGCAAAGTCGAAGCCGACAGCCGCAATCCGCAACTGATCCAGACCGTGTGGGGCGGCGGCTACATGCTGGCCGCCGACGTGCGCCGCGTGCCGGCATGATCGCGGGCGCCGTCAAGCGCCTGTGGCCGCGCAGCCTGATGGGGCAGATGCTGCTGGCGGTGGCGCTGGCGCTGCTGCTGGCGCAGGCGATCAGCGCGGCGCTGGTCTATCGCGCGCAGGCCGAACGGCGCGAGGCGGCGCTGATCCACACCGCCGCCTTCCGCTTGCTCAGCGCCGCGCGCGGATCGGACGACCGGATGCTGCGATACCGCCAGCGCCCCCCGCCGCCACCGCTGGGCGGCCCGCGCGGGAGCTTTCGCATCGAGCATGGCACCGGCACGCCGGCACGCCCCGGCGAACGGCGCGATGGCGATGCCGAAAGCGAACTGGCGCATATCCTGGCCGATCAGGATGTGAAGACCACCGAGCTTGTCGTCGTGCGCCGCGCCATCACCGACGATCCCCTGTCATACCGCCGTTCGCTGCGCGAGACGAAGCTGCTGGGCCACAAGCCGGACAGCGCGCCGCAGGACGTGCTGGTCGCCGGCGCCAGGCTGGCCGATGGCAACTGGCTGGTGGCGCGCGTTTTCGTGCCCACGGGCCAGCGCGCGGTCGTGCTGTCGCTGCTCGGGCAGACGTTGTTCATCTATCTGGTGCTGGTGGGGGTGATCGCGGTGATCCTGCGCCGCATCACGCGCCCGCTGGCGGCGCTGACGACGCGGCTGGAACGCTTTGCCGAAACGCGCAGCCTCGATGGCCAGCTCGCGCCCGAAGGACCGAGCGACGTGCGCCGCCTGATCGACGCGCACAACGCCATGGAAGCGCGCATTTCGGCGCTGCTGGACGAAAAGGACGTGATGCTGGGCGCGATCGGGCACGATCTGAAGACCCCGCTGGCCGCGCTGCGCGTGCGCATCGAATCGGTGGAAGACGACACCGAGCGCGAACGCATGGCCACGACCATCGAGGATATCGTCCGCACGCTGGACGATATCCTGTCGCTGGCCCGCGTCGGCCGGCCCAGCGACGAGCGCGAACAGTCCGAACTGTCCGCGCTGGTCGCCTCGGTGGTCGAGGAATACGAGGACATGGGCGAGCCGGTGGACCTGGGCGACACGCGCCGCATCGCCGTGCCGCTGCGCGCCACCTGGGTGCGCCGCGCGCTGCGCAACCTTATCGGCAACGCGCTGCGCTATGGCCGGACGGCGCGCGTCAGCGTGGACCGCGAGGGCGATTTCGCCGTGGTGCGCATCGACGATGACGGACCGGGCATCGCCGAAGCCGATATCGCCCGCATGCTGGAACCGTTCGCGCGGGGCGAGCCTTCGCGCAACACCGAGACCGGCGGCACCGGGCTTGGCCTGACGCTGGCCCGCGCGGTGGCGGAACAGGACGGCGGCACGCTGCGCCTGGCCAACCGCCGCGATGCGCAAGGCCGGATCGCGGGGCTGACCGCAACGCTGCGCCTGCCGCTGCACTGAGGCCGGCGGCAGCGCGTTACTTCAGCCCCGCCAGCGCCTTTGCTATGCCGTCGCGCCGGGCATCGCGGAAGGTGCCGCAATTGCGCACCCGTTCCACCACGCGTTCCAGTTCCAGCGCCGCCGTGGTCCCGGCCAGCCGCTGGCGCAGGTCGCCGGCGAACTGATCGGCGCGCTCCACCGAACAGAAGCCCGCTAGCATCTGCGGCAGGCGCGAGGCGAAGAAGATGCCGCCGCCGCCATCCAGCAGCGAATCAAGGTTTGCGTGCAGCCAGTCATAGCCAAGGTCGCGCGTCTCGCCCGACAGCATGACCGCGTTCAGCATGCCGCGCTTTTCGCTGGGGCGCAGGCGCGGGTCATCCGGGCCGTCCAGGACCCAGCGCGCGACCGCCTTGTTGCCGCTGCCGCCCACCGCATCGAGCGCGGCGGGGCGGAACACCGGGTCTTCCGAAGCGAGCGCGCGGCTGACCAGCGCCTGCGCGCGCGCCAGCCCGTCGTTGCCCTTGCCCGCGCCAAGATGAGCGCCGAACGCCAGATCGAACCACGCCGGATCGAGCGCGGCGGCATCGCCCGCCAGATAGCGTAGCGCCGCCTTGTCCAGCGCGCGGCGCAGCGTTGCGTCACGCGCGCTGTTCACCAGCCGCCCGACGATCTGCACGCGCCGCTGGCTGCGTTCCGGGTCTTGCCCGGCATAAGCACCGGCGCGCGGATCGAAGCCGTATTGCGCCAGCAGCGGCGCATAGACCGAGCGCACGAAGCGCCGCCAGCCGGCGCGGCCCGCATCGCCGGCGAAACCGGCGGCGATCAGCCGCGACAGTTCGGCGGTGGCGGCATCGGCGGCATAGCTATCGGGATGCGTGGCCAGCCGGCGCGCCAGTTCGGCCAACTGGCGCACATCGGCGCGCCCGGCCCAGACGCTGGCCGCCAGCGAATCGACCAGCGCCTGCGCCTCGCCGCCGTTGAGCCGGCCCGCGCCCGCAATCAGCGCGTCCCAATCGGCGGCGGGCAATTCGAAGCGATAATATCCGGTGCCATCGGCGTTGGGCACCAGCGGCCCACTGCCGGGAATGGAAAGCGTGCCGCTGTCCTCGGTCAGCAGCAGGCACTGGCGATCGGCATCGCGGCGCACGCAAAGCGGCACGCCCCAGCGCTGCGCCGGCGCGGTGACGCCGAAGGGGGCATAGCGGCTCTGGCTGACGGTATAGCCGCCATCGGCGGTGCGCCCGAACGTCAGCAGCGGCACGCCCTGCTGGTCGATGAAGCTGCGCATCGCGGGTACGATGCACGGATCACCCGCCGCCTCGGCCATGGCGGCGAAGAAATCATCGCTGGTGGCGTTGCCATAGCGATGCGCCGCCATATAGCGCCGCACGCCGCCCTGGAACCTGGCATCGCCCATGAACGCGGCGATCATGGCAACGACATGGCCGCCCTTGCCATACGTGATGCTGTCGAACGCGCCATCGATCTGGGCGGTGGTTTCGATCTTCTGGCGGATCGGACGGCCGGCCAGCAGCGCGTCGGTATCCATCGCGGTGAAGCCTTCGGCCAGGGCGCCGGCCCGGATGTTGAGATCGGGCCGCCAGGCATCGCCGATGCGATACCCCATCCAGTTGGCGAAGCTTTCGTTCAGCCAGATATCGTCCCACCATGCGGGCGTGACGAGATCGCCGAACCACTGGTGCGCCAGTTCATGCGCCACGACCATGCCAAAGCGGCGTTTCTGCGGCGTTGGCGCATCGGCGCCCATGGCGATGATGGCATCGTTATAAAGGTCGGCGCCGGCATTTTCCATCGCGCCGGGCATGATCGGCGTGGTGATCTGATCGAGCTTGGGATAGGGGAAGCCATCGGCGAAATAGCCTTCCAGCAGCGCAACGATTTCCTTCGAGCCTTCGAGCGCGAAATCGAGCTTGCCCGCATTGGGGCGCGGGGAAATCACGCGTAGCGGCAGTGGCCCGGCACGCTGCGCGGTGGGCGGCACTGCGCCTTCCACGCTGGCGAACGGCCCGACCATCATCGCCACCAGATAGGTCGGTAGTGGCAGCGTCGGCGCGAAGCGATGGACATCGCGATCGCCTTCGCGCGCTTGCGAAACCTGCGGCGCGTTGCTGATCGCGGTCAGCCCCGGCGGGGTGCGCAGCGTGACGGTGAACGGCGTCTTGAACGAAGGCTGGTCGAACGATGGAAACGCGGTGCGCGCGTCGGTCGACTGGAACTGCGACCAGCCGTACCAATCGTCGCCCACTTTCACGCGGAACAGGCCGGCCGGCCCATCGTTGAACGGCGCATCGTATTCGAACGCCAGCGTGACCGGCCCGGCCGGCAGCGGTTCGGCAAACGTCAGTTCGCCCACGCCGCTGGCATCCACTTCGCGCCATTGCGCGGCCACGGTCTTGCCGCCCACCGTGGCGCTGGCCTTGTGAATGGCCAGGTTGCGGCCGTGGAGGAACAGCGAAACGCTGCGTTCCTTCAGCAGCGCGTCGATCTGCGTCCGGCCCGAGAACCGCTCCTGCGAGGGATCGACCGTCAGCTCCAGCCGATAGGCCTGCGGCACCACCGCGTCCGAAAGCCGCCCCCTGGGGATCGGCGCGGACGGGACGGCAGCGGCAACGGGCGCGACCGGAGTTTCGACCTGGGCCTGGGCGGCGGGAATGGCGAGAAGGCTTGCTGCAGCCAGCAGAAAGGAACGCATGCCGCGATCCTAATGCCTTGGCGGCAAAAGTCTAACCCCGCGGCAGCTTACCGCAGCAATCCGCCCAGCAGACCGCGCGCGAACTGGCCGAGGCCCGGAAAGCCGATCATCTTGCCGATCTCGGTGCCGACCGTGCCCGCCACCGCGCTGGCCGCGCTCTTCACCGGCGAGGCGCTGGTCGTCCGCCCGCTCATCTTGCGGGCGATCATCGTGCCGGCCGATGCCGCCGCCGCGCCCATCGCCGCCTTGCCGGCCTTTTCCCAAAGCGTGGCCGACTTGCGCGGCTGGGCGCGCACCGCTTCCTCGCCCTCGTTGCGCGCCTGCTCGGCCACGGCGGCGGCATCGGCGGCCTTCTGCGCCAGCACTTCGGCCGCCGATTCGCGGTTCACGGCGGTATCGTACTTGCCGTCGCACGGGCTGATCGACTGAACGATGGCGCGTTCCTTGTCGGTCACGGGGCCAAGCCGCGAGGCCGGCGGGGCGATCAGCGTGCGCTGCACCACCGAAGGGCTGCCATCGTCGTTCAGCGTGGACACCAGCGCTTCGCCCACTTTCAGTTCGGTGATCGCGGTGGCGACATCGAGGTCGGGGTTGATGCGGAAGGTTTCCGCCGCCGCCTTGATCGCCTTCTGGTCACGCGGGGTAAAGGCGCGCAGCGCGTGCTGCACGCGGTTGCCCAGTTGGCCGGCGATCTTTTCGGGAATGTCGATCGGGTTCTGCGAGATGAAGTAGACGCCCACGCCCTTTGAACGGACCAGCCGCACCACTTGCTCCACTTTGTCGAACAACGCATCGGGGGCATCGTCGAACAGCAGGTGCGCCTCGTCGAAGAAGAACACCAGGCTGGGCTTTTCGGGATCGCCCACTTCGGGCAGCGCCTCGAACAGTTCGGACAGCAGCCACAGGAGGAACGTGGCGTAAAGCTTGGGGCTTTGCATCAGCCGATCGGCGGCCAGGATGTTGACATAGCCCTTGCCGTTATCGTCCGTGCGGATGAAATCGGCGATCTCGAACGCCGGCTCGCCAAAGAACCTGTCGGCGCCCTGGCTTTCGAAGGCCAGCAACTGGCGCTGGATCGTGCCGACGCTGGCCTTGGTGACATTGCCGTATTTGGTGGCGAGTTCGCCCGCATTCTCGGCCGTGGCGGTAAGCACCGCCTGCAAGTCTGCGAAATCGATCAGCAGCCAGCCGTTGTCGTCGGCATAGCGGAAGGCGACGTTGAGAACGCCTTCCTGCGTCTCGTTCAGTCCCATCAGCCGCGCCAGCAGCAACGGCCCCATTTCCGAAATCGTGGTGCGGATCGGATGGCCCTTTTCGCCGTAGATATCCCAGAACACCGCCGGATTATCGTGATAGGCATAGTCGGTGAGGCCGATTTCCCTGGCGCGTGCTTCCAGGATCGCGGCGTTCTTGAACTGCGGGCTGCCCGACATGGCGATGCCGGAAAGATCGCCCTTCACGTCGGCCAGGAACACCGGCACGCCTTGCGCGGAAAACTGTTCGGCGATGGTCTGGAGCGTCACCGTTTTGCCGGTGCCGGTCGCGCCCGCGATCAGCCCATGGCGGTTGGCCCGGCCAAGCCGCAGCACCTGCCGTTCGCCGTTCGCGCCCAGCCCGAGGAAGATTTCACCCATCGCCTGCTCCGTCTTGTCCGGCCTGCCTGATACCGGTCGGCACGGCGCGGTGCGAGAGGCTTTTTGCATTCGGCGGCGGCTGGCAATAGAGACGCCCCACATGGCCGCCCCCTTCATCCTGCTTGACGATGCCCGCGCCGAAGGCGCCAGCGATGCGCGGCTCTATCGCGCGCCGGTGGAAGTGATCGTGGCCAGGCGCGCGGAGGAGGTCGAGCCGGCGCTGGCGCGAATCGCCGCGCTGGCCGGCGAAGGCCACGATCTGGCCGGCTATCTGGCCTATGAAGCCGGCCTGGCGCTGGAACCGCGCCTGGCCGCGCTGGCGGCGGGGCGAAGCGGCGCCGATGGCCCGCTGGTGTGGTTCGGCGCCTTTGCGGGGTACGAGACGATTCCGGCCGCGCAGGTTCCGCACTGGCTGGCCGGGCAGGCCAAAGGCGCGGCGGCCTCGATCGATCCGGCCGAGCCGCAGCTTTCGCCCGGCGGCTATGCCCGCGCCTTCGCTACCGTGCAGGACGCGATCCGCGGCGGCGATATCTATCAGGCCAACCTCACCTTCCCGCTGCAGGCAAGCTGGCGCGGCGATCCGCTGGCGCTCTATGCCGCGATCCGTCCGGCGGCCGGGGCCGGCTATGGCGGCGTGGTGTTCGACGGGACGCACTGGCTGCTCAGCTTCTCGCCCGAACTGTTCTTCGCGCTGGACCAGGGCGCGGCCACGGTGAAGCCGATGAAGGGCACGCGTCCGCGCGGCCGCACGCCGATGGAGGACGCGGCCTTCGCGGCGGAACTGGCCGCGTCGGCCAAGGATCGGGCCGAAAACCTGATGATCGTGGACCTGATGCGCAACGACCTGTCGCGGGTGGCCGTGCCCGGCAGCGTGCGGGTGGAGCATCCTTTTACGGTGGAAGCCTATCCCACCGTCCACCAGATGGTCTCCACCGTCCGCGCGCGGCTGCTGCCCGGCAAGGACGCGATCGACATGATCCGCGCGCTGTTTCCCTGCGGTTCGATCACCGGCGCACCCAAGATCCGGGCGATGGAGCTGATCCATCAGGTGGAGCGCGATGCGCGGGGCGCCTATTGCGGTGCGATCGGCCATATCGATGCCACTGGAGATGCGGCATTCAATGTGGCAATCCGCACGCTGCGCCTTGCTCCCGGCGAAAGCGGCGGGGGCAAGGCGGTTCTAGGGGTGGGGTCGGCGGTCGTCGCCGATTCCGAGGCACTGGCCGAATGGCGCGAGTGTCTGGTCAAAGGGGGCTTCGTGCGGGAATCTTCACCGCAACCAACGTCGGCGGAACCGATCGCCGCGCGTTTCGACCTGATCGAAACCATGCGTTTCACGCCCGACGAGGGCATACCGTTGCTGGACCTTCATCTGGAACGGATCAAGACCAGCGCGGCGGAGCTGGGCTTCGTGTTCGATCGCCACGCCGTGCGCAACGCGGTGCAGGCCTTGTGCTTCGATGCCGAACAGCCCGCCCGGCTGCGGCTCGTGTCCGCACGATCGGGCGCCTATGCGGTCGAACTGGCGCAACTGCCGCCGCCGCTGGCCGATCCCGCGCCTTGCGCGGTGCTGCGCCTGCCGGTGGACGCGGGCGACTGGCGGCTGCGCCACAAGACCTCGGATCGCGGCTTCTACGAAGCCGGGCTGAACGCCGCGCGCGCGGCCGGCGCGGCGGAAGCGCTGTTCCTGCGCGATGACGGCCTGATCACCGAAGGCAGCTTCACCAGCATCTTCGTGGCGCGTAACGGCAACCTTTTGACCCCGCCGGCACGGCTGGGGCTGTTGCCCGGCGTGCTGCGCCGCTCGCTGCTGGAAGCCGGCAAGGCCGCAGAGGCGGAACTGACCCTGGCCGACCTAGCCAACGGATTTTTCATCGGCAACGCCCTGCGCGGGCTGATGCCAGCAAGGCTGATCGAATGACCACGACTGCTCGCCAAACGGTTTCTGGCCAATCGGTTTCTGGCGCACTCCGGCGCATCGCCCCCTCGCAGACCTCGGCGATGACCGACCGCGCCACCGCGCTCAAGGCCGAAGGGCGCGATATCATCTCGCTGTCGGTGGGCGAACCGGACTTCGCGACCCCGGCTCATGTCCTCGCCGCCGCCAAGGCCGCGCTCGATGCCGGCGAGACGCGCTATACCCCGGTGGGCGGCACGGCGCGGCTGAAGCAGGCGACCGTGCTGCATTTCGCGCGCGACCTGGGGATCGAAGTGCCCGTCTCGCAGGTGACGGCCAGCGCGGGCGGCAAGCAGGCGATCTTCCACGCGCTGCTGGCCACGCTGGATCCGGGCGACGACGTGCTGATCCCCGCGCCGTGGTGGGTGTCCTATCCCGAAATCGTCCGCTTCGCCGGGGCCAGCGTGGTGCCGCTCGCCACCGACGCGGCGGGCGGCTTTCGCATCACCGCCGCCCAACTGGAAGCCGCGATCACGCCGGCCACGCGCTGGCTGCTGCTGAACAGCCCCGGCAATCCCACCGGCGCGACCTATCCGGCCGAGGAACTGCGCGCGCTGGGCGATGTGCTGGCCCGCCACCCGCGCGTGCTGGTGATGAGCGACGATATCTACGCGCCGCTGCGCTACACCCCCGGCGCCCACGCCACGCTGGCGGTGGAATGCCCCGCCATCGCCGACCGCGTGCTGACCGTTTCGGGCGTTTCCAAAAGCCACGCCATGACCGGCTTTCGCATCGGCGTCGCCACCGGGCCGCAATGGCTGATCCAGGCGATGGAAAAACTCCAGTCACACAGTTCGGGCAATCCCGCCTCGATCAGCCAGGCCGCCGCCGCCGCCGCCTTCGAAGGCCCGCAGGAATTCCTGCTCGACTGGCGCGAGCGGTTCCGCGCGCGGCGCGATCTGGTGGTGGGCGCGATCAACGCCATTCCCGGTCTGTCCACCCCGGTGCCCGATGGCGCGTTCTATTGCATGGTCGATGCCGCGCCCTTGATGGCGCGCTTCGGCGACGATGGCGCGCTGGCGCTGCACCTGCTGGACCACGGCGTCGCCATTGTCGCGGCATCGGCCTTTGGCGGGCGCGACGGCTTTCGCATCAGCTTCGCGGCGGACGAGACGCAATTGACCGAGGCCTTGCGCCGCATCGCGAAGGCCGTGGCATGAGCGTGATCCCCATCCTGTTCGAAGACGGCGAAGCGCTGGTCATCGACAAGCCCGCCGGCCTGCCGCTCGACCGGCCGCGCGCCGGCGGCCGCAGCCTCGACGATCATCTCGACAGCCTGCGGCTGGGCTTCCAGCGGGCGCCCGCGCCCGTTCACCGGCTCGATCAGGATACCTCGGGCTGCCTGCTGCTGGCCCGCAACCCCCGCGCGCTCAAGCGCTTTTCCGCCGCTTTCGAGGAACGGATCGTCGAGAAGCGCTATCTGGGCGTGGTCGCCGGGCCGATCGCGGACGAGGAAGGCACGATCGACCTGTCGCTGGCCAAGATCAGTTCCGCGGCGGAAGGCTGGCGCATGATTCCGGCGAAGAAGGGCAAACCTTCGATCACCCACTGGCGCAAGCTGACCGAAAAGGACGGGCTGACGCTGGTCGAATTCCGGCCGGAAACCGGGCGCACGCACCAGATCCGCGTTCACGCCGCATCGGGGCTGGGCGCGGCGCTGCTGGGCGATCCGGTCTATGGTGACGGCAGCGGTGCGAAGCGCACGATGCTTCACGCCGCCGGATTGACCATCCCGCGCGAAGGCAAACCGCCGATCGAGGCCACCGCGCCGCTGCCGGCCGATTTCCTGGCGCTGGGTTTTTCGGTCTGAGCATCGCGAACGGCGCGATTTCGGCTATAGGTGGATCATGGCGGACGCTGACGACCTGATCCACCGCGCGATGGCGCTGGCCGAGGAAAGCTTCATCGCCGCTTCCGGCCCCGGCGGGCAGAACGTCAACAAGGTGGCCACCGCCGTGCAACTGCGGCTCAACGTCTATGCGCTGCGTCTGCCGCCGCCGGTGTTCCACCGGCTGAAGGAACTGGCCGGCAGCCGCATGACCAGCAAGGGCGAACTGATGATCGCCGCGCGCCGTTTCCGCACGCAGGAAGCCAACCGCGCCGACGCGCGCGACCGCCTGGCCGAATTGCTGACAGAGGCCGGCAAGCTGCCCGAAGTGCGCGTGAAATCGCGCCTCAACCGCGTCGGCAAGGAAAAGCGCCTGCAAGGCAAGAAGCTGCGCGGCTCGGTCAAGGCCGGGCGCGGCAAGGTCAGCTTCGATTAGGGCGGCGTTCCAGCGGGGGACGGAGAAACCGATGCCGCTTCGGACGGCGCCTGCACCGCTTCGGCCGGGGGGCGGCGCTGCTCGATCATCGCGGCCGCTTCGTCCAGCGCGCGCGCCTCGCCCACCGAAACGCCGCCGGGGCCGGGATCGTTGTCCGACTTGCCGCAAGCGCCCAGCGCCAGCAGCGCCATCATGGCGACGATCGCTTTGGTCATGCGTCGATCACCCGCGTGGCGGGATGATGCTTGTCGAGGTGCTTGCGGATCATGCGCAAGTTGCGCGTGTTCGACCGGTAGACGAAGTCCAGCAGGTCGCCCGCCAGCGGCACCGCGCCCAGCGCCGTGTCGAAGCCGACATGGCCCAGCATGCGCGCCAGTTGCCATTTCGACATGCCAAGGTTGCGCGCTTCCCATACCAGGTACAGCCCCAGCAGGCCCGAAACGAGATCGCCGGCCACCGGGACCAGCCCGGCGATCGCATCCAGCCCGACCTTGCGGTTGATCCCCGGCACCGTGAACGCGCGTTCGAGCAACTGTTCGAGCGCTTCCACCCGCCGCCGCACCGATTGGGGATCGCGGCCCAGCGGCAAATCGTGCACCATGCGGCGAGCCCGCGCGGAATCGAACCGTTCCGCGCCCAGTTTCTGCGTTCCGACGTGTTGCGCCATGTCCGGCATTGCCTTTCCAAAGCCTGCCGCCAGCCGGCATTACCCTGTTAGTTGGGGGGTGTGGCCATCGGCATCAAGGGATGGATCGCCCAGTGGTTTGCCGCAAAGCCACGGGCGCTGCCCCGCACCAGCGACCAGCGCAGCGGCGCGCCGAACGGGATGAAGACATTGGCCTTGGTCAGCGTCGCTTCGGCATCGGCCAGCAGCGCGATGGCCTGCGCCCGATCGGGCGCGGCGCGCGCGGCGCTGACCTCGGCATCGGCATCGGCGCTGCACAGTCCGCGCCGAGCGACGCAGGACAGTTGATTTAGATACCACGCGCGGCCGGGATAGCGCGCGACGACGTCGACCAGCCGCAAGTCCGCATCGGCGCCAGCGCGCGTGCGCCGCGCCTCTATGCCGATCTGTCGCAGATCGTCGGCCAGCCGTTCGAACAGAACGTCCGCGCCCGGCCCGGGCGGCAAAGCGATGCGCACCTGCACCGGCCCTTCGCGCTGCGACCGGTCACGCCAGCGTGCGATCCGCCGCGCCGCTTCGGACCGGCGCTCCGCCATCGACAACCCAGCCCAGCGTTCGCCCACGGTGCCGTCGTCGTCGGTGGTGCCGGGGGCAACCATCCGCGTCGTCGCTTGCCAGCCGCTCAACCCGAAAGGCGCGATCAGCGCGGCACGGTCTATCGCCATGGCGATCGCCTCGCGGTTTTCGGGCAGGGCAAGAAAGCCATCGTCGTGCAGCACGGCAAGGCCGAACAGCCCCGTTACCGGATCGGGCTGGATGCCGCCGCGGATCAGCCCGACCGAACGGGCCAGCGGGAAATCCTGGATCTGGCCGCCCAGCAGCACATCGGCATCGCCCGCGTTGAACCGCGCGACAGCCTGTGCCGCCGGCAGCGCGGCAAGGCGCACCGTGGCCGCTTCCCAGCCCGCCACCGCCGGCAAGCCGCGCTTTTCGGGCGCAATGGGCGTCAGCACCGCCGCTGCCCCATCGCGCGACAGCCGCATCGGCCCGTTGCCCTTGCCACGCCAGACCAGCCCCAGTTCGGGCTGGCCCAGCAATTGCAAGAGATCGGGCATGGCGCGCGGCAGGCGGATTTCGATCACTCGCCCCGCCATGACGCGGATATCGTCGGTCCCCGCCAGGTCGAGCGCCAGCGGCGTTCCGCGCAGGCCCGCCAGCGCGCGGCGCAGCGCGGTGCGCGCGCTTTCACCGGTGATCGGGCTGCCATCGGGCCAGGTGCCATCGCGCAAGCGGAAGATATAGCTCCTGCCATCGTCGGTCACGATCCAGCGGTCGGCCAGCGCGGGCACGATGCGGCCCTGCGCGTCGAACGCGACCAGCCCCTCGGTGGTGGCGGCGCGCACCGCGCCTGCCGCCGTCGAAAGGCGCGCGCCCGACCCGAACGGAGCGGCGACATCATCGATCACGACGACCTGGACGGTGGCCGAATGGCGCGAACCGCACCCGGCGAGCGCGAACGCCGCGATCACCGCCGCGCCAGTCGCGGCACGGCGCCGTGTTGGTATCGGTAGCCTGCGCATGGCCGGACCCTAGCGGCGATGCCGTGCCGGGGAAAGCGCGCGGCGCGACTTTGCCGGCGGACGGATCAGATCTTGCGGATCGCCCCGCCAAGGGTGGAATCGAAAATGACCGGACGCGCGGCGGCGCCCGTGGCCGCACCATCGCCCAGCGGCGAGCGCGCTTCGCGAGGATCGATTTCCTCGGCGAAGGCCACGCCGAAGCGGTTGTCCTGCACCCAGGCGATGCTGCCCGCGATCCAGCCGATGTTGCGCACGTTGACGTGAACCGAAGTCCCGCGCGAAACGCGCACCAGGCCTTCGCCCATCATTCCGCCGGAAGACAGGTTGCGCACCTTGATGCGGTGTTCGCCGTCCACCCCCTCAAGGCGCAGATCGGCCATGACGAACAGGCTGTCGCGCGCGATATGCCTATTTTCACTTCCGTCCATCGTTCCGCCCAGCCAGATGCCCGGCGCCCATCGCACCTGCGATGGCCCACGCCCTGCCTTCTTCGATTCGCTTCGATCGTGCCGGGCCATCTGCCCGGTGCCGATTGCGCAAGTCTAGCGACGCTCGGTCGCCGAGTGATAAAAGGAAGTAGCAAACAAAGCCTTAACGGCAAAGATTCGGGCCGGATGAAACGACGGGCGAGCCGGTTCAATCGTCGCGGGAAATCTTTTCGCGGCGTTCATGGGCTTCCTGCGCTTCCACCGTCATGGTCGCGATCGGGCGGGCGATCAGCCGGCCGATGCCGATGGGTTCGCCGGTAACCTCGCAATAGCCGTATTCGCCTTCCTCGATCCGGCGCAGCGCCGAATCGATCTTGGCGATCAGCTTGCGCTGGCGGTCCCGCGTGCGCAATTCGATACCCCAGTCGGTCTCGCTCGATGCGCGATCGTTGAGATCGGGTTCCCGAATCG
>JADLHU010000115.1 GCA_020848655.1 Novosphingobium sp. | reverse complement strand
GGACCTTCTGGAAGATCACCTGCTTGGCCGACTGCGCATCGATGCGCCCGAGATCGACCGGCGGCAGCGGATCGACGATGAAATCGCCGATCTTCGCGCCCGGCTGGAGCTTTTCCGCCTGCTTCAGATCGACCTGCTTGAAGTAGTCCTCGACCTCTTCGACCACTTCGACGACGCGCCACAGCCGCAGATCGCCGGTGCGCGGATCAAGTTTGGCGCGAATGTCGTTCTCGGCGCCATACCGGTTGCGCGCCGACTTCTGGATCGCTTCTTCCATCGCCTCGATGACGATCGCCTTGTCGATCATCTTCTCGCTGGCGACGGCATTGGCGATCGCAAGCAGCTCGGCGCGGTTGGCGGAAATCGCACTGGCCATGGTCAGTCTTCCTGTTCCTGAAGCGCCCCGGCATCGGCGGGACCGGCTTCGTCTTCGAATTCATCGGCGCCGCTCGTATCGAGCGGGCGGGTGGCGGCCAGCAGCCGGTCGGTCAGCACCAGCTTGGCGGACTGGACATCGGCGAACGGGAAGGAAACCCGGCCCGACTTGCGATCATCGAGCAGGATGGTTTCGCCATCCAGCCCGGCCAGGTCGCCATGCACGACCTTGCGATTGCCTTCCACCGGGTTGGCCAGCGCGATCCGCGCCTCGTGCCCCACCCAGGCGGCGAAATCGATCAGCCGGGTCAGCGGCCGGTCGATCCCCGGAGAGCTGACTTCGAGCCGGTAGGCATCTTCGATCAGCACTTCGCCGGCTTCTTCGAGCGCATCGATCCGGTCCGAGATGCGGCGCGACAGCGCGGCGCAATCCTCGATCACCAACTGGCCCGTTTCCGGGCGTTCGGCCATGATCTGAAGCGTATGCTCCTCGTCGCCGACTTCGCTTTTGCCGAACAGCTTCACGCGCACGAGATCGAAGCCCAGGGCTTTCGCCTCAGGCTCTACAACCTCGATAATGCGCGCCAGATCAGCCATGCGAACTCCACTTGCCCGAACTTTCGGAAACCGGCGGAAAACCCGCCGGAAACCACGATATGCCACAAACGCCCAATGGCGCCGGCCCCTTTCGGCGCCAGCCCGGACGTTGAATGACAATGTCGGGATGAGCAGCCAGATACGCGCATTCGCACTTGCACGCAAGTCTATTCGGCGGCGAAAGGCGCAAATGCAGCGCGGATCGCCATGCCGATGCTCGCCGGATGCCCGCCCGCCCCGGTCCAGACATGAAATGAAACGCGGATCTTAAGAATTTGTCCCGATCCCTTGGCTAGACCGGCTGCGCGACAGGCAAGGCGCAAAGGGCCGATCCGCGAAATCCGGGGCATGCAGGTGATACGCAAAGGGTTAATTCTGGCGGCGTTCTGGCTGTGCAAGCTGCTTGGCGTGTTCGACCTGGCGCGCCGGCTCACGCGGTCGCGATTGCGCGTGCTGTGCTACCACGGCTTCGCGCTCGACGATGAAGCGCGCTTTCGCGAATCGCTGTTCATCTCGCGCGAACGCTTTGAACGGCGCATGCGCTATCTGCGCAACAGCGGCTTTCGCGTGTTGCCGCTTGATGAAGCGCATCGCCGGTTGCGCGCCGGCACGCTGCCGCACGATGCGGTGGCGATCACCATCGACGATGGCTTCCACAGCACGCACGCCGTGGCGAAAGACATCCTCGCCCGTCACCGCTTTCCGGCAACGCTCTACCTCACGTCGTACTATTTCCAGAAGGGCACGCCGGTGTTCCAGTTGGCGGTCGATTACATCTGCTGGAAATCGCCGCGATCCACGGTGGACCTGTCGGGCCTGGGCATTGCCGGGCTCGATGGCGCAACGGCCATTGCCTTTGGCGACGACGTCCGCCGCGAAGTCAGCCGGATCGTCCACGCCCATGGCAGCGCCCTGCCCGACGAAGCGGCGCGCGTCGCGCTGTCGCGCCGGCTGGCCGGGCGGCTCGGCGTGGATTACGACGCGATCGCGCAAAGCCGCATCCTCAGCCTGGTCTCGCCGCGCGAACTGCAAGAGCTTCAGGCCTCGGGCATGCGCATCGGGCTGCACACGCACCGCCACCGCCTGCCCGAAAGCCAGGCCGAGGCGCTGCGCGAACTGGCCGACAACCGCGCCGCCGTGGAGCCGGTGATCGGCCGGCGGATGACCGATTTCTGCTATCCCAGCGGGGTCTGGTCGGCCGGCCACCGCCCGGCGCTGCGCCGCGCCGGGGTGGAAACCGCGACGACGTGCGAATCGGGCCTCGTCGATCGCCACCGCGATCCCTACCTGCTGCCGCGAATCCTAGACGATTCGCGCGTCTCGATGATCGAATTCGAAGCCGAACTCTCGGGCTTTTGCGAAGTCCTGCGCTCCGTGCGCGCCCGCACCCATCGCAACGCCGTCGCCTTGTGGCACGCCTGCGAAAGCCTGCCGGGCTGCGTCGCCCCGGCCCTGTCGATCTAGGCGTCGATCCAAGATCGCGGCGTCCTGCGCTTTGACAGCGCCGGCGATGCCGCTAAAGCCGCCCGTCATGCGCAGCCTCGACGACATCCGCGAAGAATACGAATTTCTCGACGGCGACGAACGCTATCGCCTGCTGATAGACCTCGGCCGCGAACTCGACGACATGCCCGACGCGCTGAAGACCGACGCCACCAAAGTGCGCGGCTGCTCGGCCAGCGTCTGGGTCTATCCCACGCGCCGCGGCGATGGCACGCTGCACTACCTGGCCGATAGCAACGCCGCGATCACCAAGGGCATCGTCGCGCTGGTGCTGGCCGCCGTGCAGGATCGCCCCGCCGCCGAAGTCGCCGCCACCGACATCGCCGCCGCGCTCGCCCCGTTCGACCTCAAGAGCCAGCTTTCCTCGAACCGCACGCAAGGCGTTCCCAACATGATCGCGCTGATCCGCGAAACCGCCGCGCGCTACGCGGCCGAATAGGCGGCTGTCCGCCGTGGTGCGCGCGCTCTACCTTGCCTCCGGGCTGCTGAGTGTCGCTCTGGGCGTTCTAGGTGTCTTTCTGCCCGTGCTGCCAACGGTGCCGTTTTTCCTGCTCGCCGCCTTCTGTTTCGCCCGCAGTCGCCCCGAATGGGCCGCCCGGCTCTATGACCACCCGCGCTACGGCCCCGCCATGCGCGAATGGCGCGATCGCCGCGCAATCAGCCGAAAAGCCAAGATTTCCGCGCTGTTGGCCATGGCCTTTGGCGGCGCGGTCAGTTGGCTGACGATCGGCTGGCCCGGCGCGATTGGGGTGACGGCAGTGCTGCTGTGCACCGGAACGTGGATCTGGACGCGGGGGGAATGATTGGCGAGGAAATATCCTTACAATCATCACAAACTCTGCCACTTGAGATGCAGTCCGGTCAAACTAAATTTGCCGTCCAACAAGCTTCGATATTTATTACATCATCCTCCAGATAAAATAGACCATCATTATGAAATATATCTTCGATTCCAAAACTATCAAAAAGCGAAATTTCACCTGACTTCTTTATACCATCTACAACAGTATAATGGGTAAATCCGTCACTTTTTCGCTGGAAAAATACAATAGCGCCAAAATTTTCAAACAGGATATGTCTCAATTTATCAAAATCGGGATCTTTGCATTCCTCAATTTTACCAAACCCCGCAAAATATAGCACTTGATGCAGATCAGAAGGATCAATTCCCTCCGTAAGCAAGCGACGAAAATTCCAACCTTTCGGAAGATTATTAATTAAATCACAAAATTTCTCGTCAGCATCAACAGGACGCTCTAACTTTCCATTGAGATGCAAAAGATTGAGGGCGGAATAGATACTACAAAGCCAATCAAGCCCGCCTTGCTGAAGCGGGAATGTGCGGTCATCGTTCATTAAATAGCCCCTGTTACAACCTGTTGATTAATCCTCCAGCGCCTCCCTCAACACCGCCACACCCGCCTGCCGCTGCGCCTTCAATTCGCGCTTCAGGGCGGCCGGATCGCGCGCGAGGACGAAGCCGAAGCTGACCCCGCCTTCCTTGCCGATCGTGGCGTGGTGGAGCTTGTGCGCCTGCACCAGCCGCCGGGCGTAGCCGCGCCGGGGCACCCAGCGGAAATAGCGCTGGTGGACCAGGCCATCGTGGATCAGCGTGTAGATGATGCCGTAGCCCAGCACGCCAAGGCCGATCCACGTGCCCGGCTCCCACGCCGATGCGCCCATCACCCAGGAGCTGCCCAGCGCGAACATCGCAATGCTCATGCCCGCGCCGACGAGCGCGTAAAGGTCGTTCTTTTCCAGCAGGTTGTCATGCGGTTCATGGTGATCGCGGTGCCAGCCCCAGCCCGGTCCGTGCATGATGTACTTGTGGCTGGCCCAGGCGATCCATTCCATCGCGGCCATGGCGGCAAGGACGGTGGCGAAGGCGGCAAGCGGCGACATGCGCGCCTCTTTACACCCGGCGCATCGTGACGGGAAGCGCACAGATCGCGACGAATGGCGACAATTCGAAACGAGCCTTTTCGCGGTTTCGGGCGTTTTATGCGGGTCTCGACCGAAAGGGAGTTCAAGACCATGACCAAGATCAAGACCACGCGCCTGTTCGGCCTGCCGCTTGCCATCGCCGCCGCCGGGCTGGCCATCGCCCTGCCGGCGCAGGCCCAGGCGCGCGATCATTCCCACCATGCCCCCGCCTGGCAACTGACCCCGGCGCGCAACGCCGAGATCCGGCAGGACGTGGTCAGCCTGCGCAACGCCATCGACCGCGCCGCCGCGCGCCGCACCATCTCGCAGCGCGAAGCCGCCGGCCTGCGCAGCGAGGCGCGCGCGATCCAGCAGACCCACCAGCGCTATGCCCGCGACGGGCTGAGCCGCGCTGAAGTGCGCACCTTGCAGGACCGGGTGAACCGCGTCCGCGTGGCGCTGCGGATGGAACGCCGCGACTGGGACGGCCATCGCGGCTGACCTTGCCGGCCGGCTCGCGCGCAACTGGGGGGCGGCGGTTTCCTGTCCGCCGCGCCCCGGCCCAGCGCGAAAGCGGCTTGAAATAGGGGCCTTTCGGGCTTAGCTGCCCGGCATGTCCAGCACGCCCCGCACCCTTTACGACAAGATCTGGGACGCCCACGTCGTCGATTCCCGCGACGATGGCACCAGCCTGATCTATATCGATCGCCACATCGTCCACGAAGTGACCAGCCCCCAGGCGTTCGAGGCGCTGCGCGTGTCGGGCCGCAAGGTTCGCCGGCCGGACCTGACGATCGCGGTGCCCGATCACAACCTGCCCACCACCGCGCGGCTTGACGCCGCCGGGCAGCGCATTCCGATCGCCGATCCCGAAAGCTCGCAGCAACTGGCCGCGCTGGCCCGCAACGCGCCCGAATTCGGCATCCGCTATATCGGCGATACCGATGCGGAGCAGGGCATCGTCCACGTCATCGGCCCCGAACAGGGCTTTTCGCTGCCCGGCGCGACGATCGTCTGCGGGGACAGCCATACCGCCTGCCACGGCGGTCTGGGCGCACTGGCATTTGGCATCGGCACGTCGGAAGTGGAGCATGTGCTGGCCACGCAGACGCTGCTGCTCAAGCAGTCGAAGACCATGGAAGTGCGCGTCGAGGGCGAACTGAACCCCGGCGTGACGCCCAAGGACCTGATCCTGCACATCATCGGCGTCGTCGGCACCGCCGGCGGCACCGGCCATGTCATCGAATATCGCGGCCCCGTGTTCGAGCGGATGAGCGTCGAAGGCCGGCTGACGGTCTGCAACATGTCGATCGAGGCGGGCGCGCGCGCCGGTCTGATCGCCCCGGACGAGACGACTTTCGCTTACGTGAAGGGCCGCCCCTATGCGCCCAAGGGGGCAGACTGGGACAAGGCCGTGGCCTGGTGGAAGAGCCTTGCCACCGATCCGGGCGCGAAGTTCGACAAGAGCGTGGTCATCAACGCCGCCGACATCGAGCCGACCGTGACCTGGGGCACCAGCCCCGAGGACGTCGTCGGCATCGGCGGCACGGTTCCCGCGCCGGAAAGCTTCGCCGATCCTTCGAAGCAGGACGCGGCGCGCGTCAGCCTGGCCTACATGGGCCTGGAACCGGGCACGCGGATGACCGACATCGAAGTGCAGAACGTGTTCATCGGCAGTTGCACCAACAGCCGCATCGAGGACATTCGCGCCGCCGCCGCCGTGCTGCGCGGCCGCAAGAAGGCCGACAACGTCAAGTGGGCGATCGTCGTGCCCGGCTCGGGCCTGGTCAAGGCGCAGGCCGAGGCCGAGGGGCTGGACCGGATCATCATCGAAGCCGGCCTCGAATGGCGCGAGCCGGGCTGCTCGGCCTGCCTGGCGATGAACCCCGACAAGGTTCCCGCCGGCGAACGCTGCGCATCCACCAGCAACCGCAACTTCACCGGCCGCCAGGGACCGGGCGCGCGCACCCACCTCGTCTCCCCGGCGATGGCGGCGGCGGCGGCGGTGACCGGGCGACTGACCGACGTGCGCGAACTGGTGGACGTGGCCGCCGCTTGATCGGACGCCGATGACCGATGGATCGGATGTGAACGGCGGACGCAAAGCCGCCTTCGCGCCCTTCGTCTCGGCCGAAACGCGCGTGCTGATCCTGGGGAGCCTGCCCGGCGATGCCTCGCTAGCGGCGCAGCGCTATTACGCGCACCCGGCCAACCGCTTCTGGCATCTTGTCGGCGCGATAATGGGCCGGGAAGGCTTCGCCGCGCTCGATTACGATGCGCGCGTCGCCGCGCTGGCCGCCGCCGGAATCGGGCTGTGGGACGTGATCGCGACGGCGGAACGCAAGGGCAGCCTCGATACCGCGATTCGCCGGGCTGAACCCGCCCCGCTGGCCGATCTTGTCGCCCGCCTGCCCGCCTTGCGCGCCGTCGCGTTCAACGGCGCCACCGCCGCGCGCATCGGTCGGCGGCTGCTGGCCGGGGCCACGACACGGCTCGTCGATCTGCCGTCGAGCAGCCCCGCCCATGCCGCCATGCCTTATGCCGAGAAGCTGCGCCGCTGGCGAACTCTCGAAGAATTCCTCGCCTGACGCTTGCGTCGAAGCCCCGTGATGCACATAGGGAAAGCATGACTGACAAATCCGACAAGTCCCCGCTAGACAAGTCCCCGGCCGACAAGTCGTGGACAGGCAAGGCCGCCCTCGCCGGCGCCGCCATCGGTTCGGCCGCGCTTGCCGCAGCGCTGCTCTATGCCTCGCAGCGCCGCGAACGCGCGCTCAGGGAAAAGGCCCTGCCTGCTCCCAAGGACGCACCGGAGACCGATTGATGGAACCGATCCGCCACGTCGCCGGCCGGGCCATCCCGTTCGGACGCAAGAATGTCGATACCGACGTCATCATTCCCGCCCACTGGCTGAAGACGATCACGCGCGAAGGCCTGGGCCGCGGCGCGTTCGAAGCGGTGCGCAAGGAACCGGGCAACGTGTTCGACGATCCCGAATTCGCCGGCGCGCCGGTGCTGATCGCGGGGGACAACTTCGGATGCGGTTCCAGCCGCGAACATGCGGCCTGGGCGCTGCTGGACATGGGCGTGACGTGCGTGATCGCCCCCAGTTTTTCCGATATATTCGCAAGCAACGCCTTCAAGAACGGCATTCTGGCCGTGGTCCTGCCGCAAGAACAGGTGGAGCGCCTGCTGGACGTGGCAAAGACCGATCCGATCGACATCGATCTGGAAAGCCAGACCGTGACCACGCGCTTCCAGGATCGCTTCCGCTTTGAAATCGATCCGTTCCGCAAGCATTGCCTGCTCAACGGGCTGGACGAAGTGGGCCTGACCATGATGCAGGGCGATCGGATCGGCGCGCACGAACAGCGGGCGAACGCCGAGTTTCCCTTCCTGGCGCAGGCAACGCGCGCCGCGGCGTGATGCGCAGCGCCGCAGACCACACGTTTCATTCACCGCATCGAACCAGACCAAGGGGGTCCAGCACATGACCAGTTTCCAGGATCGCGAACGCGCCGAGGAAGCCAAGTTCGCCCATGACGAGGAAATGCTGTTCCGCATCCAGGCCCGGCGCAATCGCCTGCTGGGCCAGTGGGCGGCGGAGCGCATGGGCCTTTCGCCAGCGGAAACCGAAGCGTACGCCAAGGCCGTCGTCCAGGCCGACTTCGAGGAAACCGGCGACGAGGACGTGATCCGCAAGCTCTTGGGCGATCTCGTTTCGGCCGGGGTCGAGGCGGACGAAGGCGAAGTTCGCGCCGCGCTGGAAGCCAAGCAGATCGAAGCGCGCCGCGCCTTGATCGGCGAAGTCTGAGCCGCAGCCGATGGCCATGCCCGCCGCCGAGATCGAAGCGCTGATCCGCGCCGCGCTGCCCGATGCCCAGGTCACGATCACCGATCTTGCCGGCGACGGCGATCACTATGCCGCGCACGTCGTTTCCGAGGCGTTTCGCGGCAAATCGCCGGTGCAGCGGCACAAGCTGGTCTACGAAGCGCTGGGCGGCCGCATGGGCGGTGAACTGCATGCCTTGCAACTCAAGACCGAGGTTCCCAACTAGGGATCACTTCAGCCGGGGTTATCGACTACCATGTCCGACACGCACAACCGTATCGCCGAGATCGTCAATTCCAACAGCGTCGTGCTGTTCATGAAAGGCACGCCGCTGTTTCCGCAGTGCGGCTTTTCCAGCCGCGCCATCGCGATCCTCGATCACCTTGGCGTGGAATATGAAAGCGTCGACGTGTTGCAGGACATGGAGATCCGCCAGTCGATCAAGGAATTTTCCGACTGGCCGACGATTCCCCAGCTTTACGTCAAGGGCGAATTCGTGGGCGGCAGCGACATCATGATGGAAATGTTCGAAGCCGGCGAGCTGCAACAGCTTGTGGCCGACAGCGCGTCTCCTCCCGCCTGACGGGCGCCTTTCCGAACGGAACCGGGGCCCGCGGAGCTTTTCCGTCCCGACGATAGCGATACGCCGCAGTGGCCATGCCTTTGCGGCGTTCGTGCGTTCTGCGGTTGCCGATCTGGTCTGGGGAGTTTCTCGGGGAGGCGGGGCCACGGAGACTTTGCGGCCCCGCCTCTAGTCGAGACTACATTGGGGTACCAGTAGCTATGCATGCTCCGTGCCAGTTCATAAAACCTCAGAAATTGCGGCACTTTCGTGCCGCCATCGTCCGGTAGCCAGGCAGCGGGTGTAAAGCTTTCCGACAGGGGTCGGGAAGGCGCGCCAGCCCTTTCCACTTGGCCCCTTCCCCCTTGCCAGCCAGCGCCCGCCACGCGAAGATACACCATGGACGAATTCGATAACCCGCCACCCATCCAGCAGATCGTCCCCGCCGCCACCGCGGTGATATTCCGCAAGGGACCAGCCGGCGGCGCTCCCGAACTGCTGATGGTCCAGCGTACCCGCGAAATGCGGTTTGCAGCGAATGCCGCGGTGTTTCCCGGCGGGCGCGTCGATCCGGCAGACCGGGTGCTTGCGGCCGCCCTTGCCCCACATGCCGATGCGGAACTGGCCGCCGCGCGCATCGCCGCGATCCGCGAGACGCTGGAGGAAACCGGCCTTGCCGTTTCACTGCGCGCGCCCGTGGCCGCCGAAGAGGCTGCCGCCGCGCGCGCCTTGCTGATCGAGCAGGGTGAACTCGCGGCGGTGCTCGATCGCTTCGGCTGGCAACTCGATCTCGACAGCCTCGTGCCCTTCGCACGCTGGTGCCCCCGCGAGCTGGAGCGCCCGTTCGATACCTTTTTCTTCCTGGCCGATCTTGGCACCGGCGAGGTCGACATTACCGTGGACGCGACCGAGAACAGCCGCCTGTTCTGGCTCTCCGCCGCCGAGGCGTTGCACCGCGCCGAAACAGGCGAACTGCACGTGATCTTCCCCACCCGGCGCAATCTGGAACGGCTGGCCCAGTTCGCCAGCTTCGCCGAAGCCCGCGCACATGCCGAGGCGATCCCCGTCCGCACGATCTCACCCACCGCGCAATTGCGTGATGGCGAGCGCTGGCTGACCATTCCTGAAGGTCTTGGCTATCCGGTGACGAGCGAACCGCTGTCACGCGCGATGCGCGGCTGAGCGCGGGCGCTACGTTCAGCAGTGCTCCAGCCCGACGCCCCGGCGCGTGGCGTGGAGATTGACGAGGTGATCCACCACGGGCTGATAGAGCGGTGAATCGAATTCGACGCCCGCGTGCGGCCCTTCCACCCAGCGCACGATCCCGGTCAGCCCTTCCAGCCCTTGCGGCCGGATGACGACGCGCACGCCCACTTTCACGTAAAGCCCCTTCGTCTCCACGCAGCAGCCATGGGCCGAAATGTCCGAGATCTGGCAATTGGCCCGCAACCCGCTTTGCGTACGCCATGTCGCGGCCAGGGCGACCGATCGCCTCTGCGTTTGCCGAGGGGTGATTTGGCGGGACATAGCCCATCGTACAACAGGTTTGGTAAAACAGTGGTAAATCCCGGGCAGACAGCGCATAAGATCGAATTTCGACGTTCATCGCGTCCAGCCGCCCCGTGCATGCGACAAGTCGTATGCGTCATTCGGTCATCTGGTACGTTATGAACTCGCCGTCACCATGCTGTCGGGGGTCGTTGCCGAAATTCGTCGGAAACGTACCTGAATCTGCCAACAGCATGGTGGCGGCACCCTTGCCAGGAACGCGCCTTGCCGGGAACACGCGGCCCCACGGCCGGAGTTGACCGCCGTGTCACGCGCCATCCGTAATCGTGACTGCCCTTAAGGCATTCTTCCCATCTTAAGGCGTTCCTCCCATATAGCGTTCTAGGCACGCGCGTTCGCGTCGTGCATGAGGCCCATCATGTTCAAGCAATTCCATCCCAACGCCTGGTTCAACATCAGCCTCGACATGTGGGGCCTCGGCGTCGACAGCGCCGCGGTCATCGCCATGCGCATGGCCAAGCTGTCGCGCGGCGGCCCCGCCGCCGCGGAAGAGGCCACGCGGATGATCGTTGAAAAGGCCGAAAGCCTTGCCCACGTGCAAAGCGCCGCGCTGACCGGCGCGATGGGGCATAGCGCCGATGCCTTCGCCAGCAATCTGACGCGCCATTTGTCCACCAAGGTACGCGCCAACAAGCGGCGCCTCTCGCGAGAAAAGCAGGGCTGATCGCCCGCAGGCGCGGCCGCCGCGCCTGGTCAGTGGTGGATGATTGCCACGGATACGCCGGGGTTGGCATCGGTGGTCTCCACTTCGGCGCTCAGGCTGCTGGCCAGGGCGGCGACGATGCTCGTACCCAAGCCGGGCTTGATATCCTGCTCGCCATGCGGCAGGCCCACGCCATCATCGGTGACCGATAGCGTCCAGTCCTCGCCGTCCGAACTGTACCCCACCTTGATCGTGCCGATGCGCCCGCCGGGAAAGGCGTGCTTCAGCGCGTTGATGACCAGTTCGGTCACGATCAGGCCCAGGCTGATCGAAACGTCGGCCTTGCTCGTGCTGTCATCGGAAGTGACGGCGAGAGAGATCTGGTTGTGATCGCGGATCATCGATGCGCCGATGCTGCGGCACAAGTCGGTGAAATAGGTGCACAGCCCCACTTCGCCCAGTTGCGACGCGGAAAGCTGCTGCTGCAACGTGGCGATCGACATGATGCGCTGATGCGCATCATGCAGGTTCGCGCGGGTTTCCTCGGACTGGGTGCGCCGCGCGCTCTGGATCAGCACGCTGGCGACGATCTGCAGGCTGTTCGCCACGCGATGCTGCAATTCCTGAAGCACGATGCCTTTCTCACGCAGCAGATCGTCCTTCAGCTTCTCGGCGATGCGCGCGTCGGTAACGTCCATGATCGTCACCAGCAGGAGCGTGCGGGCCGCATCCGAATGATCGAGCTTGCGCGCGTTGACGACCAGCCGCCGGATGCCGGCACCGGTGCGTTTCAGGTCCATCTCATAGGCAGCGACATGCGCCTGGTTCGAGGCCGTGGCGGACAGCAGCGATTCCAGTTGCGGGACATTCCATTCGCCCTCGCCCAGCGCGGCCAGCTTGCAGCCGATGGCCGCGTCGGGATCGAGGCCGAAGGCGCGGCCGAACGACGTGCTGACGGCCAGCACGGTCAGCGTGTCGTCCAGCAGCACGAGCGGCGCATTGGAACAATGGATGACCGCCAGCATCAGGCTGTCATCGACTGCGGCGTAAGGATCGATCGGTTCCATGACGATGCCAGTTCGGTCTGCCGGAAGGGGGCCGCCCGACCCGCCCGGCGAAGGCGCAGTGGTCAATCAAGGCGGTACCCACCAGTCGTAATTTCCCGTGAGCACCAACAGGGTATCATGATTCGTACAGAAATTTGCACATTAATTTTCGAGCGAAATCAAATAATCATAATCTATATTTTCCTGTAATTCTGATTCATCTATTTTTACCTTCATTAAAATCTGATCATATTTATTCATAATTCCCGGGAACCTTTCTTGATACCATCCGCTCCACGTTTTTGAGAAACGCACATCCGTCGTTTCTGGAGCAATCCATCATGCGCACTCTCCATCTCGTCGCGAGCATCGCCGCGATCGCCCTCATTCCGTCCGTCGCCCACGCCCAGGAAAACTGCGAGCGCCTGCGCTCGGGCCAGGTCGTCGGTACGGTCGCCGGGGCCGGCGTCGGCGCCGTTGCCGGCAATGTCATCGCCGGGCGCGGCGACCGGACAGTCGGCACCGTTGTCGGCGCGATCGCCGGTGCAGTGATCGGCAACCAGGCCACCAAGCCGGCGGGCGATTGCAGCCGCGCCTACGGCTATTACGACAACGCCAACCGCTGGCATGCCACCGGCGTCGCCCCCACGGCCGCGCGCGGCTACTATGATCGCGACGGGCAATGGGTGGAAGGCGCGCCCAACGGCTACTACGGCCAGGACAACCGCTGGATCGCCAATTCCGGCGCGCCCGAAAGCAGCGGCGCCTACAGTTCGCGCGGCGAATGGGTGCCGGCTTCGGCCAATGGCTATTACAACCGCACGGACCAATGGATCGCAACCGAGGCCCGGCAGGGCCAGGCCGGCAATCGCCGTTCGGATGCCTATGGCTATTACGACAGCCGTGGCCTGTGGCATGCCAACACCACCGGCCAGGGCCGCGCCACCGGCTATTACGACCGCAACGACACCTGGATCGCCGGCACGCCCAACGGCCATTACGACGCGCGCGGCAACTGGGTTCCCCACCAGAACGACGGCAGCGCGAGCGGCAGCTATGACGGCCAGAACCGCTGGATACCGGCATCCTCGAACGGATACTATGACAGCGCCGGCCAATGGATCGCGGGAACCGCCAGCGGCTATTACGACCAGCGCGGCCAGTGGGTCGCCGGGGTCACCACCGGCCATTATGACCGCACCGGACGCTGGATCGCCGGTGCGCCGGGCGGCCATCGCGATGCCAGCGGCCAGTGGATCGCGGATGCCCAGCCCGGCTATTACGATACCCGCGGGCGCTGGCACCAGGGTGTCGTCAGCGGCTTCTACGACACGCGCGGCCGCTGGGTTTCGACCGCGCAAGGCGGACGCCCCGATCACCAGGGCCCCGATCACCAGGGCCCAGATGGCCAGGGCCCAGACGGCCAGGGCGAAGTCCTCTCGCAGCTCAATTCGATCGAGCAGTACCTGCGCACCACCACCGCGCGCCAGGGGCTGAGCCGCCGCAACAACGCCATGGCCATGCGCGAACTGAGCGCGATCCGCTCACGCGAGCGAATGATGCGCCATGACCGGCAGGGCGACCTTTCGCTGCGCGATGAGGCCGCCATCCAGTTGCGCATCGACCGCCTGAACCGTCGCCTCGGGTTGACGCCCTCCTGACCGGCTGTGGACCGGGGCGGCGCATCGCGCCCCGCCCCGGTCGCGCCGCGTGAACCTTGCACTTGCGCACGCGACCCCATACCAGCGACAGGCCAACCCGGATCAAGATGCCACGGACCTGAAGCGTGATCGCAAACCATCGTGTCGTATTGACCATTCCCGCTGGCCGAAGGCGCTATCTGGACGTCCTCATCCCGCAAATCCTGCGGGAAGAAGGCTGGGATGAGCTTCAGGTCTGGGTCAACACCGCCGATGCCGACGATCTGGCCCACCTGAACGGGCTTCCCCGGCTCGATCCGCGCATCCGCCTGATCCCGCTTCCCGATGGCATCGCCCCCAGGGGTCCGTGGACCATCCATCACTTCTTCACCAACTGCATCGCGAACGACACGGTCTATATCCGCCTCGACGATGACATCTGCTATATCGAGCCGCAGACGATCGCGAAGCTCGCCCGGTTTCGCATCGCCAATCCCGAAGCCTTCCTGATCTTCCCCGTGATCGTGAACAACGCGATCATCAGCCACATCTGGCAGGCGCTGGGCGTCATCACGGTCAACGGCTATATCGGCGCGAACTGCATGGACGCGATCGGGTGGGAAAACGCGCAGTTCGCCGAAAACATGCACCGCATGTTCCTCGATGTGCTGCGCGGCAACCAGCTCTCCCGGCTCAAGTTCCCCAACCGCCCCATCGCGATGAGCCGTATGTCGATCAACTGCATTTCCTGGCTCGGCGCCGAGTTCGCGAAATTCGAAGGCAGGCTGGGTTCGAACAACGAGGAGGAATGGTTGTCCGTCACCCGGCCGACGCAACTGGGCGGATACAACCTCATCTATGGCGATGCCGTGGTTTCGCATTTCGCCTTCTACCCGCAGCGCAGCCACATGGACGCCACGGACCTGCTCGAACGCTACCGGGCGATCACCGCCGGCTCAAACGAATGCCCCCGACCAGGCCAGAATCTGCAAGACAGCCGTTGACGAGCCGCCCATCATCGTGGCACTCGGCACTCGCCTGCCGGGCGGAACGCAAAGCGCGCGCCCGATGGCCGGCCAGATCACCGTCCTGCGCGTGATTTGCGGGTGTAGCTCAATGGTAGAGCAGCAGCTTCCCAAGCTGAATACGAGGGTTCGATTCCCTTCACCCGCTCCATTTCCCTGTCCGCCGACGTTCACAGACGCCTAGACAGACCCCAAAAATCCACGGTATTTAGCGGTTATCAGGCCGCAAGCGTTCAGCCGCGTTCGCATTCAGCCACCAGCCGGTGGGGGTACGATTGGGGGGTATATGCAAAACGGCCAACTCGATACCCCCACGCCTGGGGGTAGATTGGGGGTATAGGCCCCGGAAAGGCTAGCAATCCCGTGGCTTTGACCGATGTAGCCATTCGCAACGCAAAGCCTGGCGCGAAGGCGATCAAGTTGGCGGACGGTGGGGGCATGTTCCTGCTGGTCACGCCAGCCGGCGGCAAGCTCTGGCGGCTCAAGTATCGGGTCGATGGGCGCGAAAAGCTGCTGGCCATCGGAGCCTATCCCGAAATTGGGCTTGGCGAAGCCCGCAGGCGTCGAGAGGAAGCGCGGGAACTGATCGCCATGGGGAAAGACCCTTCCCGCGAAAAGCAGCGCGAGAAAGTCCGCGCCCGCATACAGGCGGCTGACACGTTCAAGGCGATCTGCGACGAGTATTGCGAGAAACGGCGACGCGATGGGGTGAAAGGCTGGGCACCCGCCACGGCAGTCCGCAGCGAGTATCTGCTTTCTCTGGTTTGCGGGTCCATCGGCACATTGCCCATAGGCGAGATTGAACCGGCTGACGTGTTGACCGCCATTCGTCGAATCGAAGGCAAGGGCAAGCTGGAAAGCGCGCGCCGCAGCCTGCAACTGGCTGGTGCGGTGTTTCGGTATGCCGTAGCGACGGCGCGGCTGGCGTCTGACCCTACCCGTGATCTGCGCGGCGCGCTGACTGCGCCAACTGTCACCCATTACGGCGCAATCACCGATGCCAACCAGGTCGGCCAGTTGCTCCGCGCCATCGATGACTATGAAGGCAGCGGCACCACCAAGCTGGCCTTGCAGATTGCGCCCCATGTATTTGTCCGCCCTGGTGAACTGCGCCATGCCGAATGGAGCGAGTTCGATCTGGACGGCGCACTGTGGATTATCCCGGCGGGCAAGATGAAAATGCGCAAGGCGCACCATGTCCCGTTATCACGGCAAGCGGTAGACCTGTTCCGCGAGGCACAATCGATCACGGGGTCAGCCGGATACGTGTTTCCCTCGGCCCGCACCCGCGTTCGCCCGATGAGCGAAAACACCATCAATGCCGGCCTGCGCCGGTTGGGCTATGCCAGCGACGAAATGACCGCGCACGGCTTCCGCGCCATGGCATCCACCCTTCTGAACGAAAGCGGCAAGTGGCATCCCGACGCTATCGAACGTGCACTGGCCCACGGCGATACCGACAAGGTGCGCGCCGCCTACCATCGCGGTGCGCACTGGCAGGAACGCGTCCAGATGGCGCAGTGGTGGAGTGATTATCTGGACCAGTTGCGCAAAGGCGCGGACATCGTGGCGTTTCCCGGACGCGACGCCGGCTGACCGGTTCGGACACGACGCCAACCTTACAGCAACCTTTTCCGGTCAAAAGTCGACCGGCTATGCACAGGCTCCGCAGATTCAGCCGTCCACCGCGTAACCGGCGACAGTTTCGCGGCAGACCGCTGCCCACCCGACCTTACAGACGCAAGCGGTTCGGTTTGGTGGAAGCCGTCGTGATAGCTATCGCTATGGCGATCGGCGGACTGACTGGCATTGCCAGCATTCCGACGAGAGACGCGAAGGCCGAACCCGAAGCGTTCCCATGCGCAACCACCGCCGTCCTGGATGGTGACACGTTCGATTGCGACGGGCAGCGCATTCGCCTGCAAGGCATCGATGCCCCCGAACTGCCGGGCCATTGCCGGCCGGGGCGGGATTGCACCCCCGGCGATCCCTATGCCAGCACGCGCAACCTTCGGCGGCTCGTGTCCTGGCGCGACGTGACGTGCCGCAAGGTGGATACCGATCACTACGGGCGCACGGTGGCACGCTGTTCAGCAGGCAAGGCCGATTTGTCGTGCGCGCAGTTGGATGGGGGCTACGCCGTGCGTCGTTATGGCATGATCTGGTGTTAGGATGCGTGCGGGGGACTGCCCCCCGCGACGATCGCGACATTGCGACAAACCGGGCAATCCGATCGACTATGAACGCTTTCCTGCCCACGGCGTGGCCAAAGGGGCTGCCACAGCGTGCCGGGGTTGCTAGATAGGGGGCCGAACGGGGAGTGCGCGCGTGCCGGAACTGCAATTCAAGGGCAAGGAATTCGTCTACAACCACCATCTTACGGTGCCGTTCCGGCCATTGGAAATGCACGCGGACAAAGGCATTGGCGCGCCCCACACCGATGGCAACCTGATCATTCACGGCGATAACCTGCACGCGCTGAAGGCGCTGCTGCCGATGTATGCCGGCAAGGTGGACTGCATCTTCATTGACCCGCCCTACAACACCGGCAACGAAGGCTGGGCTTATAACGACAACGTCAACTCACCGATGATCAAGGAATGGCTTTCGGCCAATCCGATCGGGCTGGAGGACGGACTGCGACACGACAAGTGGGCGTGCATGATGTGGCCTCGGTTGAAGCTGCTGCATGAGTTGCTGGCAGAAACGGGCAGTTTTTGGATGACGCTGGATGACAACGAAATTCATCACGCGCGAACAATTTTAGATGATATTTATGGTTCCGACAATTTTATAGGATGTATGATTTGGCAGAAGGTCTTTTCCCCGAAAAATACAGCACAGTATTTTTCCGAAGATCACGACTATATTCTCGTTTACGCGAAAAATTCGTCTATTTGGCGACCCAATGCGCTTGAAAGAACAGATGAGATGGAGGCGCGCTATTCAAACCTTGACAACGATCCGCGCGGGCCATGGACATCGGGTGACGTTTCGGCGCGGAACTTCTATAGCGAAGGTACCTATTCGGTCACATCTCCATCAGGCCGCGTCATTCCCGGTCCACCGCCGGGGACGTACTGGCGCATATCCGCTGAGAAATTTCGCTCCTTGGACAGGGATGGCCGAATCTGGTGGGGGGAGAATGGAAGCAACGTCCCTAGATTGAAGCGCTTTCTTTCAGAAGTTCAAGCAGGACGTGTCCCTCAAACATTGTGGTTTTGGAAAGAGGTTGGGCACACCCAAGAAGCAAAGAAGGAAATCGTCGCGATTTTTGGTGACGCAGACCGCGAAATCTTCATCACGCCAAAGCCAACTCGCCTTCTTGAACACATTTTGACGCTAGCCACTTCCTCCGAATCCCTCGTCCTCGACTCCTTCGCCGGTTCCGGCACCACCGCCCATGCAGTCCTGGCCGCCAACGCGCGTGACGGCGGCAACCGGCGCTTTATACTGGTCGAAGGCGAGGAATATGCCGACACATTGACGGCCGAACGCGTGCGCCGGGTCATCAAGGGCTATTCGTTCAAAGGGACGCAACGCGAGGAATTGCTGCGCGAGCCGTTGACTTTCTCAAAGTTGAAGCAGGCCAACTCGCTACTGGAAAAGGTGCAGCGCATCGAAACGCTGGACGGACCGAAATTCGATCGGATCAAATCCACGGTAAAGGACGGCGCGCTAATCGTGACCGGTGAGAGCGACGTGGCCGAAACCGCACCGGGGCTTGGCGGCGAATTCACCTATTGCACGCTGGGGCCGCCGATCGAAATGGACGCGATCCTTTCCGGCGCGGCGCTGCCCGTGCGCGAGGCGCTGGCAGGGCTGTTGTGGCATACCGCCACGGCGCAGCCCTTCGCCCCCGCCACGATGACGGACGCACCGGAAATCGGCGAAGGCGTGGCGCGGCTGGGGGCTTTTTCCGGTCGCACCTTCTGGCTGATCTATCGCGATGATCTGGAGTGGCTGAAATCGGGCGAAGCGGCGCTTTCGCTGTCAAAGGCGCGGGCCATCTCGCAAACGGCGGCGGGCAACCATCTGGTTTTCGCGCCGGCCAAGTTTGTCAGCCGGGAACTGCTGGCGCGTGAACGGCTCGACGTGGATTACGCGCCGCTGCCCTTCGCGCTCTACCGGCTAGAAACGGCATAGCCGTGGCATTCCGCGAACTGATCTATCAAGGCCGTGCGCTGTCCGCGCTGGATAACTATCTGGAACGATTGGGCGAAGAACGCGCCAAGGCAGATCAGGTGGCGACCGTCATCGCGGAGAACCCCGGCCTTGAAATCCCTTTGCCTGATTTCCCCGCCAGGGCATGGGATCGCATGGCGGCGGACAAGGGCGTGCCGGGCGGGCGGGCATATTCGCCCAGGCTTTCGGGCGATGGCCAGCCGGTGCCGAACGTCACGCTGAAAGTGCCGACCGGCGGGGGCAAGACCTATCTCGCCTGCGCCGCGCTTTCGCGCATCTTCGGCCGCTATATTTCCGCCAATGTCGGCATGGTGCTTTGGATCGTGCCCAACGAGGCGATCTATACCCAGACGCTGAAGGCGTTGCGCGACCGCGACCATTCCTATCGCCAGACACTGGACCGTGCCGCTGCCGGCCGGGTGCGCATCCTGGAAAAGGGCGATACGCTGAACCGCGCCGATCTGGATGCGAACTTGTGCGTCATGGTTTTGATGCTGCAATCGTCAAACCGCGAAAATCAGGAAAGCCTTCGGCTGTTCCGCGATCGGGGGGACGTTCATGGCTTCGTGCCCGGCGAGGCCGAACAGGACGCGCACAAGGCCCTGAAAGAGGCGGTGCCCAACCTTTCGATCTATGACCTGGGCGACGGCGGCCCCGCATGGCCCATGGTGAAATCCAGCATGGGCAACGCCATGCGCGTCGTCCGCCCGGTTGTGGTGATGGACGAAGGGCAGCGCGCGGTATCCGACCTTGCCTTTCGCACGCTCTACGATTTCAATCCGGCCTTCGTGCTGGAATTGAGCGCGACACCCAAGGACGTTGCCGCGCGGCCTGCACGCGCCGGCAATCCGGCCATTGCGGGGCGCAGCGCCAACATCCTGGTCGAAATCAGCGGTCGCGAACTGGAAAGCGAGGGCATGATCAAGATGCCCATGAACGTCATTCCGCTGCACGATACGGACTGGCATTCCACCTTGCGCAAGGCATGGGATCGGCTGGAATCGCTTGAGGCGGCGGCGCGCACCTATCAGGGCGAAGGCGGGCGCTATATCCGCCCGATCCTGCTGGTTCAGGTTGAACGCACGGGCGCAGAGCAACGCGATGCAGGTTTCATCCATGCCGACGACGCGCGCGACTGGTTGAAATCCATTGGCCTGGATGATGATCAGATTGCCCTAAAGACGGCCGACACCAACGATCTGGACAAGCCCGAAAACCGTGACCTGCTGGACCAGAAATGCCGGGTGCGCGCGATCATTACCAAGGCGGCGTTGGCAGAGGGTTGGGATTGCCCCTTTGCCTATGTCCTTTGCGCACTGGCCGCGAATGGCAATGAAAGCGCCATGACGCAGCTTGTCGGCCGCATCCTGCGCCAGCCGCACGCAACCAAAACGGGCGTTGCGCCGCTGGACGAATGCTATGTCTATGCGCACCGCGCCGATACGGCGGCAACCGTGGCCGCGATCAAGCGCGGACTGGAAAACGATGGGCTGGGCGATCTGGCGCAGGACGTCATGCTGTCGGGCGGGACAAGCGGAAAGGCCGAAGCGCGCAAGGTGTTTCGGCGCGATCAGTTGCGGCTGGCGGACATTGCGCTGCCCCAGGTTCTCACCGTGGAAGCCGGCGGCGAGGTTCGCCCGCTCGATGCGGAAACGGACCTGTTTCCGCTGATCGACTGGCCCGGCCTTGATCTGGATGCGCTGGCGGCGCGATTACCACGGGACGCGAAGGCCGCCGACACCCAGGCCATTCGCCTGCGCACCGGGGCCAGGCATGGCGTCGTTACCGAAAGCGCGGCGAAGATCGCGGCCGAAGCCACCTTTGATCCCGCCTACGCGGTGCGCATGATCGGCGACCTTGTGCCCAATGCGTTCGCCGCATGGGATATCGTGAATGACTTGCTCGCAAAACTGCGGGCGATCGGCTGGGGGGACGCCCTGTTCGGGCGGTTGGCGGCATTCCTTATCGACGAACTGCGCAAGGAACTGATCTCCGAACGCGAACGGCAAGCGCCGGCATTGTTCCGGGCGGGCCTTGCGAAAGGCTCCATTCAGTTTGCGGTGCGCGGCGATCGCCACGACTGGCAGATGCCCGATGAAATCTGGACAACGCAGCCATTGAACGCACAACAGTTGCCCGCAGCCAATGGCGGGCCTTTGGAGCGAAGCCTGTTTTTGCCGATCTATTCCGCCGAACTGAACGATGCCGAGCAGAAATTCGCCGTCTATCTCGACAATGATGATGCCGTGCGCTGGTGGCATCGCAACGGAACCATGCGCAGCAGCTATAGCCTGCGCGGCTGGCGTCGCGGGAACGTCTACCCGGATTTCCTGTTCGCGGCGCTGAAAGAGGCCGGCGGGCGTGAGCGCATCGTCGTTATCGAAACGAAGGGCGAACAACTGGAAGGCAACCACGACACCACATACAAACGCGCCTTGCTCGAAACCCTTACCGGCGCGTTCGGCACGGCGGACGCTACGCCCGATGAACTTGGCCTATCCCGCGATCCCTTCGATTTTCGAGCGGCGGTTGTCCTGTTCGATGACATCAATGCGCAGTTGCCGGCGCTTATCAGGGGTGAGCCGGGCGGGGATTCATAGGGCATCCCCAAAGCCGATGTGGATTACGCGAATGTTCGGTGGCGAACGCCCTTGAATGTTCATGGTCTGTTTCTATTCTTGTCCTAGGGATAGGCAGGCCAGCCGATAAGCGCGAGACTCCGGCGCGCTTCCCCGTTTTCTATCGGAGACGCGTTGGAGGCGGCGTTTGACTTTAGAGAATGAAGAATGGCTGTTTGCACGGGAAGCCGTTGCGCTAATCAGCCACCTTTTCGAGCATGAAGGACAAGCTGAAGCCGCATTGCTGCGGCGACTATCGGTCGGCACATTACTCGCATGGGAAACTGGTGCGGCCCGTTTTTGGTGGGAGAAAGATTGGGCTACTGATATCGAAATTGAACTTGGGGATGGCCCTCTTCCGAAAGATTTCTGGAACAAGCTCATATTATCCATAAGTAATTCTAATTACAAAAATAATGGTATTTTATCGAACCAGTCTTGGGAAACCGGGGATTTTTCATTCACTTGGCCGGCCGGTAGTGATTGCACATATATTGGCTATGCGCATGGCGTCTTGTTCCATCGCCAGGGAATCGCTGATATTCTTGGAGAGACTAGGATTCCTAGCAGACGTAATTCAAAAATTATAATTACTCCTACACCTTCGTTTAATGACATTGATCCCCCAGTGGCTCCGATCTTGGCGCGCCGAGGTCGCTCCCAAACATATGACTGGGCGGGAGCGTTAGCCCACATTGCAGCGCTGGCGCATAGCCGTGATGGCCTGTTCCCGGAAGGAGGAGGGGAGCCAAGTGCATCCCATATCGCCCGACTGATGGAGACTTGGTTTATTGGCAAGGATCAAAAGGCACCAGCAGATAGCCAGTTGCGCGACTATGCCAGTAAGGTGATAATAGAGATTAACTCATTGAAAATGCAGGATGCCGAAAACTCTGAGCGTGCAGCTTAGCGTCTCAAATCGGCAATTTTAGGCATTTGTGAGCAAGGGGCGACAGGTGAACTCAGTAGATTGATCGCGGTCTTATACGAACGGAGGTTCGACCGTGAATCAAGCTAATCCCCAACCACTCGCTTACAGCGTGCAAGACGCTTGCCGTGTTTCCAGCATCGGCAAAACCCGTCTCTATCAGCTTATCAGTGAGGGTAAACTGGAAGCCCGCAAGATCGGCAAACGCACGCTGATTCCAGCCGCCAGCCTGCGCCGCCTGATCGAAGGGAATGCGTGAGCCATGCCCCGGACATGCAAAACCCCGGCGGATCAGGCCGGGGCTTCGCGCGATAGCTGTGGCGGCCGATCGCAGACCCTTCCTACAGTGCAGGCCTATCAGGTGCAATTCCTGACCATGGCCCATGCCGTGCGACCCGAATGGGCAGCGATGATGGCGGCCCTGGCATTCGGCGGGGGTGCGCCATGATCGATATGGACGCGATCCGCAGCGCTTATCCCCTGCCCGCCGTTGCCGCAAAGATCGTTGCCCTTCGCCCAGCCGGCAAGGAATGGGTGGCGTGCTGCCCATTCCATTCCGATCGATCCCCCAGCTTCACCATCTTTGATGGCGGCCGGCGGTTCCATTGCTTCGGTTGCGGGGCATCGGGCGACGTCCTGGATTTCGTGCAGCGGGCCTTTGGGGTGGACCTTGCCGGTGCTGCCCGCCTGCTGGGCGGTGGCATGATACCAACCTGCTCCCAACCCGGCACCATTCCACCCCGCCCCGCCGACCGAAGCGGGGAAGCGCTGGCGATCTGGAACAGGTCCGTTCCGGCGGCTGGAACGCCCGCAGAAGCCTATCTTGCGTTCCGGGGCATCCATGGCCCCATTCCCCCTGCCATCCGATTCCAGCACCTTCCCTGCGGCAATCTGGGGCCAACGCCTTGCCTGGTTGCCGCCGTGCGCGACGTGGCCGGCAACATCACAGGCGTGCAACGCATCTGGCTGGCCCAGGATGGCCGGGGAAAAGCTGCCGTCGCCAAGCCCAAGCTATCGCTGGGCCGGGTGAAAGGGGGCGCGATCCGGCTGGACGATCCGGACGGCGCGGGCGCTGTCACCGTCTGCGAAGGTCCGGAAGATGGCTTGTCTCTGTTGGCGATGCTGGGCGGCGCGGTATGGGTCGCGGCTGGCGCAAGCTTCCTGCCGCACATGCAATTTCCCGCCGAAGTGGGCAGCGTGCTGATCGGGGCGGACAATGACCTGGCGGGAGAACGGGCGGCGCGCGCTGCCGCCCATGCCTTCGCCGCGCGGGGGCTTGCTGTTCGCATCATCCGCCCGCTGGATGGCTTCAAGGACTTTAACGACGAACTGCGGGGGGCCTTGCACCATGCCGCATAGGATTGCCGCCGATCGGCTGGCCAAGGGCGAAACGATCGCCCCTGCCAACGTCATACAGCCCCAACCGCTGCTGCGAGAAATCGCCCCCGGTGCACCCTACCCGGTCCATGCACTTGGTCCGCTGCGCGCTGCGGTGCAAGCCGTGCAGGGATGGACGCAGGCCCCCGTTGCCATTCCCGCGCAATCGGCACTGGCGGTTGCGGCGCTGGCCTTGCAGGGCCACGCCAATGTCGAAACGCTGGGCGGCCCCCGCCCCTTGACACTTTTTTGCTTGACCATCGCCGCATCGGGGGAACGCAAAAGCAGTTGCGATGCCCCTTTGATGCGGGAAATTCACGCCTTCGAACGCGAACAAGCGCAAGTATATGCCGATGCCCGCAAAGGATGGAGCCTTGACCATGCCATCTGGAAGGCGCGGCATGAAAAGATGCTTGCCGACGTCAAGAGAGGCAAGGCGGACAAGCGCGATCTGGCGGCAATCGGCCCCGAACCAGCGCCCCCGCCTCTACCGGATCGATTGGTATCCGAACCAACCTATGAGGGTCTGACAAAATTGTTTGCCCATGGCCAGCCGAGTCTGGGCCTGTTTTCCGACGAAGGCGGGCAATTCCTGGGCGGCTTCGCCATGTCGCAAGACAACCGGCAAAAGACCCTCGCCGCGCTGAACAGCCTTTGGATGGGCGATCCGATCAAGCGGACCCGGCAAGGCGATGGCGCGTTCACGCTCTATGGGCGCCGCCTTAGCCTGCACCTTATGGTCCAGCCGGTTGTCGCCCATGAACTGCTGGCGGACCCTCTGGCCAGTGACACGGGCTTTCTGCCGCGCTGCCTGATCTGTGAACCGGCATCCACCATCGGCACGCGCCTGCAAGATGCCAGCATCTGGAACCCTGCACCGATCGATGCCTTTGGCGAGCGTCTGGGCGACGTGCTGCGCACCGGCACGGCGATGGACCCTGACACGCGGGAACTGAAACCACGCCTGTTGTCGCTATCCGGCGAGGCGAAGGCCCGCCTGGTGCAATTCAGCGATGCCGTCGAAAGGGCACAGGCTCCCGGTGGTGATTTCGAATTGATCCGGGGCTATGCCAGCAAGGCAGCCGAACAGGCCGCCCGCATTGCCGGCGTGCTGACCTTGTGGGCCGATCTGGGCGCGCAGGCGATTTCCGGTGCGGTAATGGCCAACGGCATCGAACTGGCCCGGTTCTATCTGCTGGAAGCCGCCCGGCTGGCAGGGGTGGCAACCGTCTCGGTCGCGGTCGCCAAGGCCGAAGCGCTGCGCCAGTGGCTACTGTCCGAATCCTGGGGCAATTCCTGGGTGACGTTGCGGGATATCCTGCGCAAGGGGCCAAACCGCCTGCGGGAAAGCCCCGACGCCAAGAAAGCGTTGCAGATGCTTGTTGAACACGGCTGGCTGGTTCCGCTGCCAACCGGAACCGTGATCGATGGGCAGGCCCGCAAGGAAGCCTGGACAGTAATCCGACCATGACGCCTGCGACACCTACGACGTTGCGACATATTGCCCAGATCGGCGGGCTTTGTCGCAAGTGTCGCGGGTGTCGCAAGCGGGGCGGCCAATTCCTGAAAACCAATCCAGCAACATGAAGCGAGGCAATCCCATGACGGCACGAACGGCCAAGGACAAAACACCCGCCAAGGACGCGCGCCAGCCAGCCGATGGCGCCAGACCCATGGGCGTGCAGATGGAAAAGGGAGAGACAGAAGCGGCAACCATGTCGCGCGTCATGCTGGCCCCGTTCCTGCGGCATGGCATCGTTGCCAACGGCATTGTGGACAAGATGGCCGGCAAGCTGCCCGGCGAGCCGCGCTATGACGACTATGCCCATGCGATCAAGGCGCGGACCGAAAAGACCGGCAACGGCGATCTGACAATAGCCAGCGAGATATTGACCGCGCAGGCGCTTTCGCTGGATGCGATCTTCACCGAGATGGCCCGGCGCTCTGCGCTCAATATGGGTGACTATCTGGACGCATCGGAACGCTACATGCGGCTGGCATTGAAGGCCCAGGCCAATTCGCGCGCGACCTTGGAAGCGCTGGCGAAGCTGCACCAGCCCCGCGAACAGACCGTGCGCCATGTCCATGTGAACGAAGGCGGGCAGGCTGTCATTGCCGACCAGTTCCACAACCATACGGGGGACAGCGAAAATGGGAAAACAGCCGGACAACCCCATGCAACCCGAACGACTGGCACAAGCGCCGCGCTGCCATGCCCGTACCCGATCGGGGATGCCGTGCCGATCGCCAGCGGTGAAGGGAAAAGCGCGATGCCGAATGCACGGCGGCAAAGGCAGCGGCGCGCCTAAAGGCAATCGGAATGCCTGGAAGCATGGCGGGCGTTCCGGCGAGACGGCACAGGCGATGAAACTGGTTCGCGCCATGGCGCGCCTGCTGCGCGACGATGACGGCGCCGAAGTCTGACAGCCGATATTGGCGCATTCCGCACCGCGCGGGAGGGGTGACCTGATCTTTCAAATGGGGCGAATCACGACCATTTGGGAACGCCCCTCAATGCGCTAATTCAGTTTTCGGGCCGGCTGCACTTGATGCCCATCGTTCGCCATAATTCGCCTGCAACCGGCGCATCTGGGGGTATATTTGGGGGTACGACCGCAAAACGCATTACAAAGAATGGCAAATTTCCGACATTTTTTGCATAAGACGCGGTTCCCTTCACCTCAAAACATCCTGGAAAATCCAGCAATTCCTTGAGTTCTGAAGTGCGTCAGCACACCACGGCGGCATTACCGGAGGCGACGGGCTCCGGGGATGGGAGCCATTCCTCCCGGGACTCTTGGCCATGGCCCTATCGATTCCCACGACCCTGGCCGACCGCAGCGCCGCATGAATCGGCTTGGCATCTTGAAATGGCCCCACCGCCCCCGCGACTGCGCCGCGTGCAAGGCAAGGTCGCGGGTGGAAACCCGCCAGGAGCGGATTGACGACGCCGTGCTCCGATGCAACTAGATCGCTAATGCGAATCACTCTCAGTTGCAAAAGGACTTTTGATGGGGGCAAATTTCACGGCTTCGCGGCCCGCTGCGTCTGGCTGTTCACAGCGGTGGCAGGCAGCCGGCATGGTTGCCGCGCGCCAGGCGCGCCCGGCCTGCGCTTCGCTGGCGCTGGCATTCGCGCTGCTTGGGCCAGCGGCGCAGGCGCAGGACAATGACGGGTATTTCTGGCTCGATCGCATGAGCCAGATCGTCGTCACCGCCACACGCACACCCGTGCGGATCGAGGATCTGGCGGTGACCGTTTCGATCAAGACCGACGAACAGATCGCCGACGAACTGGCGACCGACATCAAGGATCTGGTCCGCTTCGAGCCGGGTGTCAGCGTCCAGCGCCAGCCCGCGCGCTTCAACGCCGCGCTGTCCGCCACGGGCCGCGCCGGCAACGAGGGCTTCAACATCCGCGGCATCGGCGGCAATCGCGTGCTGATCCAGGTCGATGGCGTGCGCGTGCCCGATGGCTTCAGCTTCGGCGCGCAAAGCGTCGGACGGGGCGATTATGTCGACCTTGGCCTCATCAAGTCGGTCGAGATCCTGCGCGGGCCGTCGTCGGCGCTTTACGGCAGCGATGGCCTGGCCGGCGCGGTCAGCTTCACCACCGCCGAACCGGCCGACTTCCTGGAAGGCGGCAAGTCCATCGGCGGCCTGGTGCGCGGCGCCTATTCCAGCGCCGACGACGAGTTCACCGAAACCGCCATCCTCGCCACCCGCAGCGGGGCCTGGTCCGGGATGATCGCCTATACCCGGCGCGACTGGGGTGAACTGGACAACAAGGGCACCGTCGGCGGCACCGGCGCCGCGCGCACCCGGCCCAATCCGCAGGACGGGCGCTCTGACGCCGTGCTGGCGCGCGTGGTCTACGATCCGGCCGGCGGCCACAAGCTGCGGCTGACCGGCGAATACCTGGACACGCACCTGTTCACCGACGGGCTGACCAGCCTCAGTTCCAGCGTCGACCTGCTTCACGGCATCGACACCGGCAAGCGCAAGCGCATCGCTCTCGACTGGAGCTGGCAGGGCCAGGGGGCAATCGATTTCGCGCGCGCGGCGGTCTATTGGCAGGACGGGCTGGACACGCAGTTCACCGACGAGGACCGCACCACGCTGGCCGACCGCGAGCGGCTGAACACCTTCGACAACCGGGTGATCGGCCTTGCCGCCGATGCCCGGTCGGACTTTTCCACCGGCGCCATCACGCATCGCCTCGTGTTCGGGGGAGACATCAACAAGACCCGCCAGCAGGGCCTGCGCGATGGCGTGATCCCGCCGGCGGGAGAGGTCTTCCCCACGCGCGCCTTCCCGACGACCGACTTTACCCGCGCCGGCCTGTTCATCGGCGACGAGATCGCGATCGGCCGGCTGACGCTTTATCCGGCCTTGCGCTTCGACTGGTACAAGCTGTCGCCGCGCAACGATGCGCTGCTGCCCGGCTTCAGCGGCGCCGGCCAGGACGGTTCGCGCGTCTCGCCCAAGTTCGGCGCGGTGTGGAAACTGTCGGACGTGGTTCGGCTTTTCGCCAACTATGCCACCGGCTTCAAGGCGCCCGAACCGGGCCAGGTCAACCAGTTCTTCGAAAACCTGGCCTTCGGCTACACTTCGGCGCCCAACCCCGATCTTGGTCCGGAACGCAGCGAAAGCTTCGAAGGCGGCGTGCGCTTTTCCAGTCGCGACGTCAGCCTCGATATTACCGCGTTCCATTCGCGCTATCGCGATTTCATCAGCCAGGAAGTCGTCGGCGGCAGCTTTACCCCGACCGATCCCGCGATCTACCAATACGTCAACCTCAGCCGGGTTCGCGTGAAAGGCGCCGAAGCGCGGTTCGAAGCGCGCGCGGCCAGCGGCCTACACGCCACGGTGGCGCTGTCCTATGCCACCGGCGACGTGATCGCATCGGCGAAGACACCGCTGTCCACGATCGATCCGCTGAAGCTGGTGGCGGGCCTGGGCTATCGCGATCCGCGCGGGCGCTTTGGCGGCCAGGTCATTGCCACGCACAGCGCGCAAAAGGAACTCGATCGCACGACGGGCCTGTGCACGCCGGCCTGCTATCGGCCCGATGGCTTCACGATCCTCGATCTGACGGCCTACGCCAAAGTGATCGATGGCCTGACCCTGCGCGCCGGCATCTTCAACCTGCTGGACAAAAAGTACGCCTGGTGGAGCGACGTGCGCGGCCTCGCCGCCACGTCCACCGTGACCGACGCCTATACCCAGCCCGGCCGCAACGCGAGCGTCTCGCTCAGCTACCGCTTCTGATCAGCACGAGGAAACCCCGATGAATCGTATCAAGACCATGCTTGGCGCCAGCCTGCTGGCGTTCGCCTGCGCCGCCAGCCCGGCCCTGGCCCATCCGCCGATCGCCGCCGCGCAGGCCGCCGCCAGCTTCGAGCAGGATCGCGCCGATATCCTGGCCATGGCGGGCAACTATCGCGTGCGCTTCGACATGCAGGAATCGACGCGCTGGGACGCCGCCTATACCCCGCTGGAAAAGAAAACCTCGGGCGGCAACGAAGTGATCCGCGTGGTCGAGGACAGCGGCCGCAGGATCGTGCTCCAGCATTTGCTGGTGGTGAACCACGAAGGCAAGGACATGGTCATCAAGCACTGGCGGCAGGATTGGGAATACGAGCCGGCCCGCGTCCTGGTCTATTCCGATCGCAACACCTGGACGTGGGAAGACGTGCCCGAAAAGATGCGCACGGGGCGCTGGTCGCAAACCGTCTGGCAGGTCGATGACAGCCCGCGCTACGGCGGCTGGGGCCAGTTCGAGACGCAAGGCGGTGTGCGCCGCTGGCGCTCCAACTGGACCTGGCGCCCGCTGGCCCGGCGCGATGCGGTGCGCAAGCCGGTCTATGATCGCTACCTTGCGATCAACCGGCACCAGAACACCCCCGATGGCTGGATTCACTGGCAGGACAACACCAAGCTGGGTCCGAAGGACGGCACGCTGGCCCCGATCGTCCAGGAATATGTCCTCAACACCTACACTCGGTTCGATGGCTACAACGTGAAGGCGGCGGACGATTACTGGGCGGCGACCCGCGCCTACTGGGGCGCGGTGCGCGCCGAATGGGCGCGGATCGCCGATGAAAAGGGCGGCATCGGCATTCAGGAAGAAGCGGAAACCGGCACCGTCATCAGCGCCCGGCTGATGCAACTGGCCGATGACATCCAGTCAGGCAAGACCACGACCGCCAAGGCATCCGGCGAAGCACGCCGCCTGATCGCGGAAAACACCCGCCGGCCCTGATCCGCGCCGGCCTGGGCAAGACGCCCGCCACGATCGGGGAAGGTCCCCCCGATCGTGGCGGGCGATGGCGCTTCCCGCCCCCTGACCAGGGATTTTTTCATCGCGACACGATAATGTCATCGCGATCCGACAATTGCAGCGCGACACAACTGGGGGGATCGCCAAGCCTTGGCGTCTTATCGCGTGCGCTCGATTGTTCCACCGCCACCGCCGAAGCGCCTGCTCGCTTCGATCCACGATGTCAGCCCGCGCTTCGAAGGCGCGGTCGATCGGCTGCGTGACCGGCTGCATGTCCGGCTGGGCGATCCATCGCCCGGCGCGATGCGGCTGGCGATGTTCGTGGTGCCCGACTTCTGGGACGAGGCGCCGCTGGCCGCCGCGCCGGCGTTCTGCGCGCGGCTGCGCGGCTGGGCGGACCAGGGCGTGGAAATGCTCCTGCACGGCTGGAACCACCGCGACGACACCGCGCATGCCGGCCGTCTGGCCGCGTTCAAGGCCCGCCGCATGACCGCCGGCGAAGGCGAATTCCTGGGGCTGGACCAGGCCCAGGCCCGGTCACGCCTGCTGCGCGGGCGCAATCTGCTGGAAGACATCCTTGGCCGCCCCGTCACCGGCTTTGTCGCGCCCGCCTGGCTTTATGGCGATGGCGCGCGCGCAGCGCTGGCCGATCTGGGTTTTCGCGTGGCCGAAGATCACGTCCGCGCCTGGAACCCGGCCACGGGCCGCGTGCTGTGCCGTGGCCCCGCCATCACCTGGGCGAGCCGCAGCGCGCCGCGCATCGCCAGTTCGCTGGCCTTCGCGGCGGCGGCACGGCACCTGCTGGCGCCGCTGTCCGTGGTCCGCGTGGGCGTCCACCCCGGCGATGTCGGGGTGCCGGCGATCCTGCGCAGCATCGATACCACCATCGCCGCATTGCGCATCGCAAGGGAGCCAGGCCGCTATGGCGATCTGCAAGAGGAGGGGACCGCACCGGTTCCGCAGGCCGCATGATCCAAGATACCCCCGCCGCGCAGTCCATCCGCGCCGGCGCGACACCGCGCTGAACAGGCAAGGCAGGTCCATCGTGTATCACCCCAACGTGGCCGCAACGACGCTTGCCATCGAACCACCGGTCGTCGCCGATCCGCCGCCGCTGGCCTTGCCGCGCCGCCGCTGGCTGCGCTGGGTGGCGCTGCTGATTTCGGGGCTGACGCTTTGCGCGATCCTCTACCGGGTCAGCGCGCTGGATCTGGACCACGCCTTCCTGGCCGTGCCGCGCACGCCGCTGTTCTGGGGCGTGTTCGCCGCCGCCTATGTCACCCCGGTGCTGAGCGAATGGGTGATCTTCCGGCGGCTGTGGCGCATTCCGCTGGCGGGCCTGATCCCGCTGGCGCGCAAATACGTCGGCAACGAGATTCTGCTCGGCTATATCGGCGAGGCCTATTTCTATGTCTGGGCGCGCCAGCGCGCGGCGATGACCGGCGCGCCCTTCGGGGCGATCAAGGACGTGGCGATCCTTTCGGCCATGGCCGGCAACATCGTCACTCTGGCGCTGATGGCCATGGCCTATCCGCTGCTGCCGGTGCTGCATCCCGGCGCCAGCGTACAGACGCTGTACCTTTCACTGGGCGTGCTGGTGGCCAGTTCGATGGCGGCCTTTGCCTTTCGCCGCCGTCTGTTCAGCCTGGGCGCGCCGGACTTGCGCTTCATCCTGGGCAACCAGACCGCGCGCGTGCTGCTGGTGATCGGGCTGGCCGCGCTGATGTGGCACCTGGCGCTGCCGCAGATCGCGCTGGGCTGGTGGCTGGTGCTGGCGGCGCTGCGCCAGTTGCTGTCGCGCCTGCCGCTGATGCCCAACAAGGACCTGGCCTTCGCAGCGCTGACGGCGGTGCTGATCGGCGATCGCAGCGGCATCGCCGCGGTGCTGACCGTGGTGGCGACGCTGATGCTGGTCACGCACGTCGTGGTCGGCCTGGTCACGCTGGGCATCGATTTCGTGCGGCCCGAGAAAGGCGCCGCGGCATGACCATGGCGCCGCCCCCGCCCCCGCAACCGCAGAAGGACTGAGCAATGCGTATTGTCGATGTCTGCGCCTTCTATGCCCCGCAAGGCGGCGGCGTGCGCACCTATATCGAGCAGAAGCTGGCCGCCGGGCCGAAGCTGGGCCACGAAATCGTGATCCTGGCGCCCGGCCGGGAAGACCGCACCGAGCAGCGCGGACCGGCGGCGCGGATCGAATGGATCGCATCGCCGCGCCTGCCGGTGGACCGGCGCTATCGCTATTTCGCCTCGGCCGACGATATTCACCGCCGGCTCGATGCGCTGGCCCCCGATTTCGTCGAAGCATCATCGCCGTGGCGAACGGCGGCGGCGGTCGCCGGCTGGCGGGGCAGCGCGCCGCGCGCACTGGTGATGCACGCCGATCCTTTTGCCGCCTATGCCTATCGCTGGCTCGAAGCCTTCGCCACGCCCGATGCGATCGACCGCAACCTGCCGTGGGCCTGGCGCTATTTCCGCCGGCTCGACGCCGCGTTCGATCTGGTGGTCTGCGCCAGCGCCAGTCTTTCGGATCGGCTCGCCAGCCAGGGACTGCATCACGCGGTGACGGTGCCGATGGGCATCGACGGCGGATTCTTTTCGCCCGCCTTGCGCGACGAGGCGTTTCGCGCGCGCCTGCTGGCCGATTGCGCGCTGCCGCCGGACGCGACGCTACTGCTGGGCGTGGGCCGCCATGCCCCTGAAAAACGCTGGCCGATGGTGCTGGAAGCGGTGATGGCCGCCGGCATGGCGCATCCCATCGGCATGATCCTGGTAGGCGACGGGCGCGAGCGGGCACGCACTGCGCGGCTGGTCGCGGGCAACCCGCACATCCGCCTGCTGGCCCCGATCGCCGATCGCCTGGCGCTGGCGCGGCTGATGGCCAGTTGCGACGCGCTGGTCCACGGCTGCGAGGCGGAGACGTTCTCGATGGTGGCGGCGGAAGCGGCGGCTTCGGGCCTGCCGCTGATCGCGCCCGATCGCGGCGGCGCGGCCGATCACGCGCGCGCCAACGGCGGCTGGCTGTACCGTTCGGGCGATGCCGCCGACGCGGCCGGCGTGATCGACCGCTTCGTGGCCGCCAAGGCCCCCCGCCCCGCCCCCGCCGCGCGCACCATGGAACAGCACTTCAGCGATCTGTTCGCGCTCTACGCGGCGCAAGTGGCCACCGCATCGCGGCTCGCGGCCTAGGGTCAGAAACTATTGATCACCGCCGCCCGACAGTGCCGTGGCAAGCGTTTCGGCGAGGTCGTCCTGCGACTGGGCGAACATGACGCGCCCCTCGCCCAGCACTTCCACCGCGACCGCGCCGATCCCGCCGCCTTCCATGACCAGCGCCTTGCCCGTCAGATGCGGCCGCGCCAGCAGCAGCAGCGATTTGAGATCGGCCTGGGGCGAAGGATCGCTGGCGATGACCAGCAGGTCGATGCGATCGACCGGCAAGCCCTGGCGCAGCAGTTCGCCCGGCGCCGCCGCCAGCACCATCGCGTCCACCGCCGGATGGGTGATCAGCGTCAGCGCTGCGGAGGCGGCTTCGAGCGCTTCATCCGAAAGGACTTCGCCGCCCACCGACAGATGGCCTTCGCTCGCCAGTCCGGCGACAAGCCCCGCCTGCGCCAGGCGGCTGCCCGCCCCGGCCACGATCGTGCCGGCGTTCGCGCCCACGACAAGCGCCACCGGAACGCGGCCGTTCCCGCCCAGGAAGGTCTTGAGCAGCGCCGAAAAGATATCCGCCCGGCTGAGCGGGGAAAGCTGCGGGACAGAAGCCACCTCGGTGATCCAGCCGCCCGGCGCCTCGCGCCACGATTTGCCGATGTCGGGGATCAACAGGTCGATGCCGGCGATGTCCAGCCGCATGATCCGGGCGGCGCGCTCGGCGATGGCGGCGTTATCGGGATGGACGCGATCCATCACGCCCACCACATCCCCACCATCGGCCACGCGCGGTACTGACTGAAGCCGCACGAAATCGCCCTGGCCCGGCACCGATGCCGGGGTCAGCCCCTGCCGCAACAGCCAATCGTCAAGATCGGGTCCGGCCACGATCTTGCGCAATCCCAGGCCATCGCCGGGCCCGCCCAGCCGGTGCGCGTTGTATCGTTCGATCAATTGCGCCACGCTCGACACGCCATCGCCGATCACATGGGCGGGAACGCGCTCGAACGCCCAGAACAGCTTGCCGTTGACCACAAGCAGGCGATATTCGCGGCCTTCCACATGCTTTTCGACCATGACATTGGGCGATACCGCGCGCGCGATGTCATAGGCGCGTTCCACTTCGCCTTCATCGCGCAGCCGGGCCGATGCGCCCTGCCCTTTCTCGCTGTCGGCCGGCTTGACCACCGCCGGAAAGCCGATCCGCCGCGCGATCGCGACGGCGGCCTGCCGATCAGGCGCGGCCTCGTGCGGGGGCACCGGGATGCGCATGGCCCGCAGCAATGCCGCCGTGGCCAGCTTGTTGCCGCTGATGCGGGCGCCGATCACCGAAGTGGCCTCGGTCGCCAGGCTCCACAACAGGCGGCCGCGGCTGCCCCAACCGAACTGCATCAGGCCGGACAACAGGAAAGCCATGGGGATGCCATCCGCCTGCCCGGCGCGGATGAGGTGGCGGGTGTTGTTGTCGCAATGCGGGGCATCGCGGCGCAACTCGTCCAGAACGCGGCCGATGTGCCGCGCGCACCGCGCGGCGGCTTCGCCCTGCGGCATGGTCAGCAGCGCATTGGCAACATCAGCCGCGAACGACAGCGCGAATTCGGTGCTGTGCGGCTTGAACGAAGGCACCGCGATCACGATGCGCAGGACATCGCGCCCGTCTTCGGTGCGCGCGCGCTCTGCCGAAAGGACTTTGGCATCGCCGGCGAAGGGAATCTCGGTGGCGCTGTGCAGGCGTTCCACCACATCGACGATGGCGCGGACCAGAGCCAACACCGGATCGGCCACTTCGGCGCCGGCCGGCAGACCGCGCGCGCCGGGCACCTGCGCATCGAACAGCGCCGCCAGCCCACGCCCAGCCTTGGCAAGGTCCGGCGTCGGCACCACTTCCAGCGTCATGCGCACGCATTTCTGGCTGAAACCATAGCAATAGCCATGCGGCTTCACCAATCCCGTCACCCGGATCGCGGCGGGGCTGGCCACGTCCGAACCGTTCGGCGCCAGTTCAGTGCTATCGGCCATTCGTGTATTTCCTTATCGATTGGGTTCTGGCAAACGCGAAATCCGTAGGGTATCTTTTGCAACTTCGGCCATGTGACAAGCCATCGTGCAATGTTTTCGACAATCTGGTTAGCGCCAGGACTGAAAACGCGACGGGGAATTAGCGCAGACCGGAGGACGAACGCCAGGGGTGGCGGAAACAGTGGGGCGGGCGGGCTTGGGTAATTCGATCTATCGCTTTCTGACGCAGGATGAAGGCCGGCCCAGAACTTATGGCCTTGTCGTGGATCGGCGCCAGCAGGATGTGGGAGAAGCCACGCTTGATCTGCGCGATCTGGCCGCGCTCGCCAACGATCATCCCGGCGTCTGCGCCTTCGGCAAGATCGCGCTGCTGGCGGACGAAGGCATCCACACCTTCCAGATCAACCGGCACGGGGAACACGGCGTGGTTTTCTGCGGCAATTCCACCGCCGCCGCGCTAGCCTGCCTGAACGGCAACGGCGAACTGCGCACCGCGCTGTTCGGCATGGCCGACGCGCCTTACGAAGTGGCCGCGCAAAGCGCCGGCGGCGCCATCGCCCAGACCTGGACCCTGCCCGCCAGCCGGATCGAGGAACGCGACTGGCGCGGCCGGCGCACGCTCGCCCTGCACGCGCTCAACCACTATGTCCTGATACTGGGCGATCTGCCGGCCGGCATCTGCCCGGAAGCGGCGCGCCAGGAACTGCTTGGCCCCAGTGTCGGCGGAAAGCTGGCGGTGATCAGCGACGATGCAGACGCCGCGACCGTCCATTTCTACAATTCCAACGGCCGGCACGGCGCGGTGCCGCAGACCGGGATCGCCTCGGTCGCGCTTGCCGCGCGCGAGATCGGCTGGCTGGCGCAGCGCTTCGCCGATGGTTTCCTGACCTATATCGCCGATGACGAGCCGCGCCGGGCCGCGCTGCCGCCGATCGTCGAGGCTGAAGACGGGAGGCTGCGCTTGCGCATGCCCGATATCGAAGTGGTGCTTTCGCCGCTGGTGCGGGACCTGGCGGCATGAGCGTTTCCAGGGACCGGCTGGCCCGCATCATCCTTGCGGGCATGAACGATATCGAGGAATGGCGGCTGGGCGATCCCGCGCTGGCCGCCGCCAAGGGCTATCCGCGCGAATACCCGGCCGAAATCATCGACGACTGGGGCATCGTCTTCGTCGATGTCACGCTGGATGCGCGCAGTGGCTCGGTGGTCTGCCACGAAGTGAACGGTCCGAACGCGGTGGGGTCCGATGCGCTGACCGGAGACAGCGTGCCTCGCGCCGCGAACGAGGCGGCGCAGGCCATCCGCCGCGCCAAGGAACTGGGCCACCTGGGTGAGGACGGCCGGCTGGCGCGGCAGGTGGTGACGATCCACGCGCACCAGCACTGGCCTTTCTTCCGCACCGGCGGCGAATTCTATCCGCGCGTCGCCGCCTTCGCAGACTGTCTGGCAGTGGCGCTGCCGGGGCAAACCGTGGCCTGCCAGGCTGCCGGCGACGCCCTGGGCGAAGAACAGGTCTCGGTGGTCATGGGCGATGTCCCGTCGATCGCGGCGAACGTCACGGTCGATCCCGGAACCCGCGCCTTTCGCTATCGCGGCCGGCCAGTGGTCTTCGTGGGCAATCCCAACCTGCTGTCCGAACTGATCCGCACCGGCAAGTTCGCGCGCGAGGATCGCGATGCCGCGCATCCGGCCTTGCGCGTGTTCCACGCCTGGCGCCTGTCGGGGCTGATCCACGACAAGGCGCGCCAGCAGGACCTGTTCGACGAAACCGGCATCCGCCCGCTGGCCCATTTCACCGCCACGTCGGTGGACGACGCATTGGCCCGGACCCGGCGCATGCTGGCGCGCCACCCCGTGGTTCTCAAGCCTAGCGACACCAGCGGCGGCTGCGGCGTTACCGTGGTCGTGCCGGGCATGTCGGACGCCGAGATTCTCGAACGGATCGAAAGCCTTCTGGCCGAATGCCGCGCCAAATATGGTGACAACAGCGACGCCATGATCCTGCCGCTGCGCGGGTTCGAATTCGTCCGCTCCACCGGCTATCCCTTGGACGATGGCGAACACCTGTGGGACTTGCGCATCGCCGTGTTGTTCGAGCCGGGACGGGCAAGCTGCTATCCGGTGACACTGCGGCTGACGCCCGATCCGTTCGATCCCGACAGGTTCCACCTGGACAAGCGCCAGTGGGTCTCGAACGTCAGCGGGCGGCGCGAAACGCTGCTCAAGTCGGGCATGGACGATGCCGTGCTGGCCGCCGTGGGGCTGACCGACGCCCTGATGGAAAACGCCATGCTGGCCTGCGCCCGCTGGACATCGAAGGCGTGGGATTGCCTGGCGCGCGGCGGCGGCAAGGCCGGCACGGTGTTCGAGGATTCGCGCGAGGAAGTGGGCCAGCCGTTCTACAAGGGAGAGACTTTCAAGGTATGAGCGCGCCGCTGCCTTCGCGGGAAAGGCCGCCGCAGCCGGCAGCGCGCCGGCAGGTCGATACGCGCTATCCGGTGCTGCCCGCACTGCTTGACCGCTGGAGCCCGCGCAGCTTCGCCGATCGCCAACCCGCCGATGATGCGCTGGGCAGCATCTTCGAAGCAGCGCGCCTTGCCCCTTCGGCGCACAATTCGCAGCCCTCGCGCTTCATGCTCGGGCGCCGGGGCCAGGGCACGATGTTCCAGCGGTTGTTCGATTGCCTTGATCCGCACAACCAGGAATGGGCGCACGCCGCGCCGGTACTGGTGCTCGCCTCGGTGGCGCGGCGGCGGTTCAGCGCGGTGACGGGGGAATTCGTCGCCTACCCGCACGGGCTGCATGATCTTGGCCTGGCGATCATGTCGATGATCGTGCAGGCGCAGGCGCTGGACCTGCATTGCCATCCCCTGGCCGCCTTCGATACCGAGCGCGCGCAGGCCGAATTCGCCATTCCGCCGCTGTACCTGCCGGCGATGATCCTCGCGATCGGCCATCTCGGCCCGGCCGACGCGCTGCCGGCGGACCTGCGCACCAAGGAAACCGCCCGGCGCACCCGGCGCACGCTGGAGGAACTGGTGTTCGAGGACGAGTGGGGCCAGGCCGCGCGCCTCTTCGCGCCGCGCCACGAACCGCCGCCCGCAGGCTCCTGATCGCAGGCGGCGCACGCACTGGCGCGGGACGGGCAACGGCGACTTTCGGCGGGAGCGTTTCCCCGGCAGGGGAGCGGCCTGAGGAAATGGGTCTGTTCAAATGGGTAAGCTGCGACATATCGCCTTGATCGTGGAAGACCCGGACGCATCGGCGGGGTTCTTCACCGCCGCGTTCGGCATGCGGCGCATCGCCGATATTCCTTATGGCTGCCACATGAGCGACGGCGTGATCTCGATCGCGCTGCTGCGCAAGGATCATGCGGACGAGCGCGTCGGCATCGATCATTTCGGCATTTGGGTCAACGATCTGGAAGCCGCGCAAGACCGCGCCGTGGCGGCCGGCGCGCAGGCCCTGCCGACGCGCCCCGCGCAAGGCCACGAATTCTACGAGACCAAGTTCCGCACCGCGGACGGCATCGTGTTCGACCTGTCGGAAACGGGCTGGCCCGGCGCCACCCGCGGCGCGGACACCGCCTGACCGGGCGCCAGCGCGCAGAGTTTGCCCCGTGCATCGGGCCATGCCGGTTGCCCCCGGCCGCGCGATGTGCGGCAATGGCGCGATGCTTTCCCGATTCGCCATCTATTTCGATGAAGTCGCCCGGCGCGGCTCGATCCGCCGCGCTTCGGAGCATCTCAACGTCGCGCCATCGGCGATCGACCGCCAGATCCTGAAGATGGAAGACCTGCTGCAAGTGCCGCTGTTCAATCGGCACCCCCATGGCGTGCGGCTGAGCGCGGCGGGCGAAGTGCTGATCCCGATGATCCGGCGCTGGCGGCGCGAACTGCGCGCCGCGCAGGCCCAGATCGACGAACTGCGCGGCCTTCGGCGCGGCGAGGTGGCGCTGGCGCTGGCCGAAGGCAGCACCGAAGTCGTCACCGGCGCGCTCGCCGCCTTCCGGCTGGACTATCCGGGCATCGTCTTTCGCCTTCACATCGCCGGATCGCAATCGATCGTCGATCTGGTGCTGAGCGGCGAAGTGGACATCGGCGTGACCTATAACCCGCCCGAACGGCAGGACCTGCGGATCGAACGCGCGCTGATCTACCAGATCGGCGCGGTGATGCCGCCCGACCATCCGCTTGCCGCCTTCGAGGAAGTCTCGCTCGACCAATGCGTCGGCTATCCACTGGTCGGCCCGGACGAAGCGCATTCGCTGCGCGGAGTTGTCGATGCCGCGTGGCGCGCCAACATGGGCGGGGCGATCCCGCTGGCGGCGGCAGCCAATTCGGTGGAACTGATCAAGGAACTGGTGATCGGCGGCATCGGCATTACCCTGCTCGCCCAGATCGACGTGGCGCGCGAGATCAAGCAGGGCACGCTGGTCTACCGGCCGCTCACCGGCAGCCGCATCCCGCTGTCGGTCCTGTCGGTGGTGAGCAGTTCGGGCCGCCAGCTTTCCCCGCCCGCCGCGCTGCTGATTCGCCACCTGGCCGATCACGATTTGTGACGGAGCGATTGCCGCCGGGGTTTGAGCGGCCTCGGTTGCGTGTCATCCCCCGCCCATTCGCATCCCCCTGCCCCGTTCGTGTCGAGCGAAGTCGAGACACCGCGCGCCATGTGTCTCGACTTCGCTCGACACGAACGGGGATTGGCGAAATTCCTCCAACCCCAGGCACGCGGTGTTGCCTTTTTTAGTTTTCTGAGTCGGAAATTTGGCGCTGGAAGTGTTTCCCCGCATCTGCGAACTTTCTTGTGCAAGAGCGAAATGCTCAGACGGAAATCGGGGACGAACATGGCGCATGGCACGGTGGCAACGGGACGACGCGAATTGCTCGCGCTGCCGCTGCTGGCCGCCGCGCTGGCCGGATGCTCCCGCGCGGCCGGCGGCAAGAGCGCGTCCAGCACGCTCGGCCCGCAACGCTCGGTCGCTTTCGCCATCGGCACGCCGGGTTCGGACTTCGTGATGGAAATCGCGCTGGGCTGCGCCGATGCCGCCGAAATGCTGGGCTGGCGCTTCAGCCGCATCCTCAATCCGCAACCCACCCCCGATGCCCACGTCAACGCCATCCGCCAGGCGGTGACCGCGCGCAACGACGTGGTGGTGACGGTAGACTGGTATCAGGCGGTGATCGACGAAGCCGCCAAGGCCCGTGGCAGCGGCACCCGCTTCGTCATGGTCAACGCGCTGAACAACCCCAAGGAAGCCGAGGCCGGCGGCATTCCCTTCGTCGGCACGTCGCCGCGCGAAAGCGGGCAGTGGCTGGGCGAGCGGATGGCCGCGCTGCTGGCGTCGAAGGGAGTGACCAGCGGCGGCGTGCTGGTCGGCAACCCGTTTCCCGGATCGCTCAACGTGGAAGACCGCATCGCCGGCATCGGCGAAGGGCTGCGCACCGCGCCGGGGCTGCGGCTGGTCACATTCCCCGATTCCGCCGGGGCCGATCCCGCCGCCTCGGTGGGCCTTTACAAGGCCAAGATCCAGCAGAGCGGCGACATCGTGGCCCATATCGCGGGCGCGGGCGAACTTTCGGCGGTGCCGCTGCTGAAGGCGCTGGGCGAAGTGGGCGGGACGGCGGGCGCGGTACCGGTGGGCGCCACGGTAAGCAGCCTGAAGATGCTGGAATTCATCAAGGCCGGCCGCCTGGCCTTCGCGCTCGACGAGAATCTCTACCACCCGGGCTTCACCGCCGTGATGCTCGCCTGGGCGGGGCTGGAGCGCGGATTGCCGGCGCAGCAGCTTTCCCCCGGCCATGTCTGGGTGGACGCCGCCAACGTGGATCAGATGATCGCCAGCTATCGCAAGCGCAAGGAGGCGGCATCCGCATATGGCCTATCTTGATCGCCAGACGCCCTGGAACACGGCCCAGCCGATGCACGCGGTAAGCGAACCCGTGCTGGCGGCGCGCGGCCTGGCCCGCTATTACGGCCACGTCGCGGCGCTGAAGGGCGTGGACCTGGATCTGCGGCCGGGCGAAGTCACCGCGCTGCTGGGCGATAACGGCGCGGGCAAGTCCACGCTGATCTCGCTCCTTTCGGGCGTGACCCGGCCCAGCGCCGGCGAAATCCGCATCGATGGCGCGCCGGTTGCGATCACATCGCCGCAGGCCGCGCGCGATGCCGGCATCGCCACCGTCTTCCAGACGCTGGCGCTTGTCGACGATCGCGACATCGCGGAGAACCTGTTCCTGGGGCGCGAACCGCTGAAGTTCGGCTTCCTGCTCGACCGACGCCGCCTTTACCGCGAGGCACAGGCCGTGTTCGAGCAGTTGCGCGTTTCGCTGCCGCCGCTGAACACGCCCGTTCGCGCGCTTTCGGGCGGGCAGCGCCAGGCGATCGCGGTGGCGCGCACCGTGCTGGCCGGTGCGCGCATCGTCATCCTGGACGAGCCGACCGCCGCGCTGGGCGTGCGCGAGACGGCGAAAGTGCTCGATCTGGTGCGCCGCATCCGCGCCGAGGGCGCGGCGGTGCTGCTGGTCAGCCACAACATGGAAAACGTCTTCGAGATCGCCGACCGCGTCGTGGTGCTGCGGCTGGGCGCGAAAGTGGCCGACCGCCCCATTGCGGAGCTGACCCGCCACGATGTCGTCTCGCTGATGACCGGCGCGGTCGAGGAGGCCCGGCCATGACCCCGGCCACGCTGTCGCGCCTGTTCGACCGCCAGGCCGCCATGGCGCTGGTCGCGGCGGTGCTGTTCATCGGCTTCGCGGCCGCCGCGCCGCATTTCCTGGAAACGCAGACCCAGTTCGAGATCCTGCGCATCACGGCCTTCACGCTGCTCGTCGGGCTGCCCCTGACAATGCTGGTGATCGCGGGCGAGGTCGACCTGTCGATCGGCTCCAACTATGGCCTGTGCAGCATCGTCGCCGCGCTGGCGATCATGGACTGGGGCTGGAATCCCTGGGCCGCGGCGCTGCTGGCGACCATGCTGGGCGGATTGATCGGGCTGTTCAACGGACTGGCCGTGGTGCGCCTGGGGGTGCCTTCGTTCATCCTTACCATCGGTATGCTCAGCCTGCTGCGCGGACTGGCGCTGGTCATCACCATGGGCCTGTCGATCGATATTCCCGCCTCGGTCGAAAGCAGCTTCTTCTCGGTGGCCGGCGGCCATATCGGCCCGCTGCCCGCGCAAGTGATCTGGGCGGCGCTGGTCTTCGCGATCACGGGCTTCGTGCTGCGCTACACCCGCTTCGGCGCGCACCTTTACGCCACCGGAGGTAACGAACGCGCCGCCTTGCAGATGGGCGTGAACCCCGGCGGAGTGAAGATCCGCACGTTCACGCTGCTCGGCCTCGCCTGCGGGCTGGCCGGAGCGCTGACCACCGGCTGGCTGCGGCTGGGCGCGCCCAACACCGGCAGCGGCGGCGAACTGGCGATCATCGCCGCAGTGATCATCGGCGGCGCGGCGCTTTCGGGCGGCATCGGCACCGCCACGGGCACGCTGATCGGCGCGATCATCGTTTCGATGCTCCAGACCGGGCTGGTCCTGATCGGCGCGCAGGGCAACTGGGTGCAGGTCTTCGTCGGCCTGCTGATCGTGGCCGCCGCCCTGATCGAACCGGTGCTGCGCCCCGACGGCCGCCTGGCCGACTGGCTGGCGCGCCAGAACCTTCGCAAGGGAACCCTCGCATCATGAACGCACCGCTTGTCTACGAACGGCCCGACGAGATCGCGCTCGATGCCATCCCGGTGATCGATTTCGCGCCGTTCCTGAACGGCGACGCGGCGGCCCGCGCCGCCACCGCCGCGCTGATCGGCCAGGCCTGCCGCGAGGTCGGCTTCTTTTATCTGACGGGCCACGGCGTGCCCGAAAGCCTGCGCCAGCGCGTTCTGGCCGAATCGCGGGCCTTCTTCGCGCGTCCGCGCGCCGAAAAGATGCAATGCGCGCCGCTGCTCGACGGGCAGTGGTGCGGCTACATGCCCTCGCGCGGGGCGGCCGAAGGCACCCGCCCCGGCGCCTCGCTGACCGAGGAGGGCCGCGCGTCCACATCTGTTTCGGGCGGCACGCTCGAACAGTTCACGATGATGCGCGTCATCCCCGCCAGCGATCCCAATTTCGAAAACGACGATCCGGTCTACCAGTCGAACCGCTGGCCCTCGGGGCAACCCGGTTTCGTCGAGACCATGATGCTGAACCAGCGCGCGCTGCTGACGCTGGGCGAGGAACTGGAACGCGCCTTCGCCATCGCGCTGGGGCTGGACGAGGCGCATTTCGTCGCGCTGCACCGCAGCCCGCTCGCCGCCTTCGGGCTGAACTACTACCCCGCCCCGGCCGATGACGCGCCGTCGAGCGACGTGGGCGTCGGCGCGCATGCCGATGCCTCTTCCTTCACCGTGCTGCTTCAGGACGATGTCAGCGGGCTGGAAGTGAAGCTGCGCGACGGCCGCTGGATCAGCGCCCCGCCGCTGCCCGGCGCCTATGTGATCAACATCGGCGATACGATGATGGGATGGACCAACGGTGAATTCGTTTCCACCCACCACCGTGTCGTCAGCCGCCAGCGCGTCGACCGCTATTCGGCGACGATGTTCATGAATCCCGACCGCGACGTGCTGGTGGAGCCGATCGAGGCCTTCGTCAGCGCCGATCGGCCATCGCTCTACAAGCCATTCCTGAACGGCGATTACATGCGATCGTATTACGTCAAGTTCTACGACACCATGTTCAAGAAACAATAAAAATAAATAATAACAATAATTTGAGTTCCTCTTTCGACGGACTTTTCTTCAGGGGAAAACTGCCATGACCATTGCCGGATACCTGCTCCGCGGCACCGCCGGTGCCGCGATCACCCTCGCTTTGTCTTCCGCGCCGGCCCATGCCGGGGCTGGCGACGCGGACGCATCCACCGCCGCCGTGCCTTCGGACGCGGCCGAAAGCGACATCCTCGTCACCGGCGAGCGCAACCGCTCCGCCATCCTGCCGACCGAAACCGACGCGCTGGGCCTTGGCCAGTCGCAACTGGAAACGCCGCGCTCCACGTCCACCGTGTCGCTGGCGATGATGGACCAGTACAGCCTGACCACGGTGCGCGACCTGGTGGCGGTGACGCCCGGCGTGTTCACCAACAGCTTCTACGGCGTCGACGGATCGGTGAACATTCGCGGCGAATATGCCGACAACTTCTTCCGCGGCTTCAAGCGCGTGGAGAACCAGGGCACGTTCGTGACCCCGATCGAGGGCGCGCTGAACCTGGAGATCGTGCGCGGCGTCGCCTCGCCCGCCTATGGCACGGGGCGCGCCGGGGGCTATGTCAACTTCAACCCCCGCGCCGATCGCGCGCTGCGCTTCAAGAACGGGCAGGCGGCGCTGGGCCAGGTCGATCTGGCGGCCGGCACCTACAACCTGCTGCGCGGCGAAGCGGAATATGGCGCGCCGATCAAGCTGGGCGATCACGATGCGGGGTTCGACGTCTACTACGAATATCTCCAGTCCTCGCAGTACTACAAAGGCATCAAGCCGCGCAGCCACCTGGCGCAGGCCAGCTTCGCCACCGATCTGCCCGCCGGCTTCGAACTGCAGATCGGCGCGCAATATTACAGCGGCAGCGGCATGCAGGGATCGACCGGCGTCAACCGCCTGACGCAGGACCTGATCGACAACGGCACTTACGTTTCGGGCAAGCCGATCGCCGCGCTGGTCAAGCCGGGCGCCGCCTATATCCTGCCGGCCGACATCGTCGCGGCAGGCGGCGTGACCAAGTTTTTCGCGCTGGCCAACGCCTATTCCAAACTCGATCCGGCGACGATCAAGGACGTGCAGCTTTCGCGCCGCTCGGTGATCACTTCGCCCTACGATTTCGGCGATGCCGACACGGTGACGGCCTGGTTCGACCTTAGCCATGCCGTAGGTCCCGGTGTGCTCAAGCTCCAGGGCTTTCTGGATGACCTCAACGCCGATTCCTACAACGGCTATGGCTTTGCCAAGCGACTGCGCGAACGGGCGGAGGAGCTGCGTCTGTCGCTCACCGGCAAGATCGACCCGTCGAACTGGCTGAAGGTCGATTACGTCGCGGGCGCGGGATACCGGCGCTATACGTCCGAGGAAGGCTATGTCTTCGCGCGCGGCTACATGGTGATAGACCGCCAGGACATGTCGGTGGGGTCGACGCCCGACGACGTGTTCAACCCGATCTACGAATATGGCGGCCAGTGGGACCAGCACTATCATTCGCAGATCGATGGCATGGGCGTGTTCTTCAACGCCGCCGCCTCTGTTGCCGATCTGGTGCAGATCACCGGCGGCGCGCGGTATGACAGCTATGACGTGAAATCGCGCAACACCGGCATCGTCGATTTCTCGGCTCCGCTCAACACCACCTATCGCGGCAATCCCGATGCGATAAGCTGGTCGATCAGCGCCAGCCTGACCCTGCCCTTCGGCCTGGTGCCCTATGTCACCAAAGGCAAGTCCTATGCGCTGGAAACCACGCAAGGCGGCGCGATTCTGCCGGGCGCGGTGCGTTCGGGCCAATTCCTTTCGCCCACCAAGCTGACTGAAGCCGGCATCAAGGCCTCGTTATTCGAGGACCGATTGTTCCTGGCGCTGTCGGCCTACAAGCAGCAGCGGCGGCAGGCGGAACTGCTCAGCGGAAATTTCGTGGGCGCCACCACCAAGGGGCTGGAAGGCGAACTGCGCTGGGCGATCAACCGCAACTTCGGCGTTTCCGCCGTGGCGACGCGGCAGAAGACGCGGATTTCCGGCTGCTCGTTCCTGGCGGTCCGCCCATCCGACTTCGGTCTGGCCGACGAGAACGGCTGGGGCATCATCTATCAGGCCTCCACCTGCTCGTTCCCCGGCTATTCCACCGGCTATGTCGACCGCACGATGCCGCGCAACGTGCTGGGCCTGTTCGCCAACTATGAAATGGGCAACGGACTTGGCGCGACGATCGGCGGCAACTGGATCGACCAGACCAGGGGCCAGTTGCCGAACAGCGTGACCTTCCCGTCCTACACGCTGCTGCGCGGATCGGTGCACTATGACTTCGCGCAATTCCGCGTGTCGCTGAAGGTGAACAACATCCTGAACGAGCGATATTACATCCGTCAGCGCAGCACGTACACCGAAAGCGCCGCCTTCCCCGGCGAAGGCCGCACCGCGCTGCTCGCCTTCCGGGCGCGCTTCTGATCCCGAGGTGGGCCGGTGCGCTTCCTGCGCCGGCCCGCTTCACCCCCGATTTCCAACAGGACGAGAAATGCCATGAACAAGGCTGAGGATGCGGTCCTGCCCATCATCGACGTGGCGCCGCTGGGCAGCGACGACGAAGCGGCGATCCAGGCGGTGGCCCGCACGATCGGCGAGGCGTGCCGCAACATCGGCTTCTTCTATATCGCCGGCCATGGCGTGCCCGACGATCTTTCGATGCGCGCCTATGCCCAGTCGGCCTGCTTCTTCGACCTGCCGCTGGCCGACAAGACCGCGCTGGCGATCTCGCGCTCGATGAACAACCGGGGCTATGCCGGGCTGACCTCGGAAAGCCTCGATCCCGATGACGCGGCCGATTTCAAGGAAGCTTTCAACGTCGGGCGCGAACCGGCGCAGGGCGAAGTGTTCGACCCCGATCTGCCTTCGGCCGGGCCGAACCAGTGGCCCGACCTGCCCGGCTTCGAGGTCTGCATGACCGAATACTACACCACCATGCACCGCCTGGCCGAACGCCTGCACATCGCCTTCGCGATAGACCTTGGCCTGCCGCGGGGCTGGTTCGCGCCCTATATCGACCGGCCGCTGGCGACGCTGCGCCTGCTGCGCTATCCCGCCGGCGCCGCCGCGCCCGACCGGCCCGGCGCGGGTGCCCATACCGATTACGGCAGCCTCACCATCCTGTCGCAGGACCAGACCGGCGGGCTGGAAGTGCAGACGCGTGACGGCGCCTGGATCGCCGCGCCCCCGGTGCCCGGCGCGTTCGTGTGCAACATCGGTGATTGCCTGATGCGGTGGAGCAACGACACCTACAAATCCACCCCGCACCGCGTGATGAACCGCACTGCGCGGCTGCGCCATTCGATCGCGTTCTTCTTCGATCCCAACCCGGACGCGCTGATCGCCTGCCTGCCGACCTGCGAGACGCCCGATCGCCCGCCGCGCTATCCGCCCGTCACCGCCGCCGACTACTTGCGCAGCCGGCTGGACGATACCTATGCCTTCCGCCGCGAAGGGGCGCGAATGCCCTGACGGCGGCATCCGGCCGCAGGCGCGATCAGGCCGTCATGTCCAGCACGACGCGCCCCTCGATCTGGCCCTTGTGCATACGGTCGAAAATCTGGTTGATGTCTTCCAGCCGCGCGGTTTCCACGGTTGCGCGCACTTTGCCCGGCGCCGCGAATTCCAGCGATTCCTGCAGATCGAGCCGGGTGCCGACGATCGAGCCGCGCACGGTGATGCCGTTCAGAACCATGCCGAAGATATTGAGCGGGAAATCGCCCGGCGGCAACCCGTTGAGCGCCACCGTGCCGCCGCGCGCCACCACGTTGACCGCCTGGGCGAAGGCCTTTTCGCTGACCGCCGTTACCAGCACGCCGTTCACGCCGCCGCCGGTCTCGCGCTTGATGACCGTTTCGGGGTCTTCGTTCAGCGCGTTGACGGTGATCGTCGCGCCGAGGCGACGCGCGAGGTCCAGCTTGGCGTCATCGATGTCGATCGCCGCCACGTTCAGCCCCATGGCCTTGGCATATTGCACCGCCATGTGCCCCAGCCCGCCGATGCCGCTGATGGCGACATAGTCACCCGGCTTGGTGTCGGTCATCTTGAGGCCCTTGTAGACCGTCACCCCGGCGCAGAGCACGGGCGCGATCTCGGTGAACGAGAGGTTCGCCGGCAAGTGGCCGATATAGTTCGGATCAGCGATCACGTAATCGGCAAAGCCGCCGTTCACCGAATAGCCGGTGTTGAGCTGATCGACGCACAGCGTTTCCCATCCACCCAGGCAATGCACGCAGTGGCCGCAGGCCGAATAGAGCCAGGGCACGCCCACCCGATCGCCTTCCTTGACATGGGTTACCCCGGCGCCGACCGCCGAGACGAAGCCCACACCTTCGTGGCCGGGTATGAACGGCGGATTGGGCTTGACCGGCCAGTCCCCTTCGGCCGCGTGGAGATCGGTGTGGCATACGCCCGATGCCTGGATGGCGACCTGGATCTGGCCGGGGCCAACTTCGGGAACGGGCACTTCATCAATCGTCAGCGGCTTGCCGAACTCGCGAACGACGGCCGCTTTCATGGTCTTGGCCAAACTCTATCTCCGGTGATGGGGTGCCCGCGCGCCGGTGGGTACGGGAGGGGAAGCGCGCGGGCGAGGGAAAGGTTGCGAAACCTTAGAAGAAGCCCAGCTTCTTCGGGCTGTAGCTGACCAGCATGTTCTTGGTCTGCTGGTAGTGATCCAGCATCATACGATGCGTTTCGCGTCCGATGCCCGATTGCTTGTAGCCGCCGAACGCAGCGTGGGCGGGATAGGCGTGGTAGCAATTGGTCCACACCCGGCCCGCGTGGATCGCGCGGCCGAAGCGATAACAGGTGTTGGCATCGCGGCTCCACACGCCCGCGCCCAGGCCGTACAGCGTGTCATTGGCGATCGACAGCGCCTCGTCGGCATCGCGGAAGGTGGTGGCCGAAACCACCGGTCCGAAGATTTCCTCCTGGAAGATGCGCATCTTGTTGTGGCCGCGAAACACCGTGGGCTGCACATAGAAGCCACCGGCCAGATCGCCGCCAAGCTGCGCCGCGCCCCCGCCGATCAGCAGTTCGGCGCCTTCCTCGCGACCGATGTCGAAATAGCCGAGGATCTTCGCCTGCTGTTCGGCCGAAGCCTGCGCGCCGATCATCGTGGCGGGATCGAGCGGATTGCCCTGCACGATCGCGGCCACGCGCTTCAGCGCGCGTTCCATGAAGCGGTCATAGATCTTCTCGTGGATCAGCGCGCGGCTGGGGCAGGTGCAGACCTCGCCCTGGTTGAGCGCGAACATCACGAAGCCTTCGATCGCCTTGTCGAAGAAATCGTCATCCTCGCGCGCGACGTCCTCGAAGAAGATGTTGGGGCTTTTGCCGCCCAGTTCCAGCGTCACCGGGATCAGGTTGGCGCTGGCATACTGCATGATCAGCCGGCCGGTGGAGGTTTCACCGGTAAACGCGATCTTGGCGATGCGGTTCGACGACGCCAGCGGCTTGCCCGCTTCCAGACCGAAGCCGTTGACGATGTTGAGCACGCCCGGCGGCAGGAGATCGCCGATCAGTTCGGCCAGCACCATGATCGAGGCCGGGGTCTGCTCGGCCGGCTTCAGCACCACGCAGTTGCCCGCCGCCAGCGCCGGGGCCAGCTTCCAGCAGGCCATCAGCAGCGGGAAGTTCCAGGGGATGATCTGGCCCACGACACCCAGCGGTTCGTGGAAATGGTAGGCCACGGTATCGGCATCGATCTGCCCGATGGAGCCTTCCTGCCCGCGGATGACGCCCGCGAAATAGCGGAAATGATCGATCGCCAGCGGCAGGTCTGCGGCCATCGTCTCGCGCATCGGCTTGCCGTTGTCCCAGGTTTCGGCGGTGGCGAGCTTTTCCAGATTGGCTTCCATCCGATCCGCGATGCGGTTCAGGATCAGCGATCGCTGCGCCACCGGGGTTTCGCCCCATGCGTCCTTCGCCTGATGCGCCGCGTCAAGCGCCAGTTCGATGTCCGCCGCTTCCGACCGGGCGATCTGGCACACCGGCTTTCCGGTGATCGGCGAGATGTTCTCGAAATAGCGGCCCGAAGCCGGCGCGACCCACTGCCCGCCGATGAAGTTGTCGTAACGGGCCGCGAACGGCGCCTGCAATCCTGTCGGGCGTTCCTGCACAAGGCTGTCCATGAAGTCTTCTCCTGTTCCCAGATCACGGCCGGCTGTACCGGCCTGTCAGGCCACGGATGCGCCACGCGGCGCGCGGGGGGAAGACCGGGCGCGCGATCACGGCCGGTTGCTGTCTCGCTATCGAGACAGGTGCCGGCGCCAGGTGGCCCATTGCGTTCGGCGATCAGGTGTGCAGGCCGGCCCGCGCCATGCGGCGATAGAACGTCGCCCGCCCGATGCCGAGCAGCCGCGCCGCCTGGCTGGCGTTGCCACCGGTGCGCGCCAGCGCCTGGCGCAACACCGCGCGGTCGCCATGTTCGAACGACGGCGCGGCATCGCCGCCAATCAACTGGTCAAGCGGGCGCGGGTGTTCCAGTGCGCCGTCGGTCAACCCGAAGCGGAGCCGCGCCGCACGGCTTGCGCCGATGACCAGATCGTCGCGATCCACCGCCAGCAGTTCCGTCCCGCCCGGCGCATCGCCCAGAAGGACGATGCGGGCATCGCCGTAGTGGCTGCAGAAATAGTCCCGCTCGATCCGCCGCGCCGCATCACGCACCAGCGCGCCGATCATGTCGGCCATGGCCGGGCCGTGATCGGTGCGGCAGCTCGATACGTCTAGCGCGGCGACCAGGCGGCCCTGAGGATCATGGACCGGGGCATCCATGCAACTGATGTCGATGTTGCGGCTGGCGAAGTGCTCGTCGCGGTGGATGACCACTGGCTTGCCTTCGAACAGGCAAGTGCCGATGCCGTTGGTGCCTTCCGCGGCCTCGCTCCAGCTTGCCCCTTCGACAAGGCCGACACGGGTGAAATCGGCAATGTCGCCCGCGCCGGCGCGGCGTTCCAGAACGACGCCGGCGGCATCGCACAAGATCACCCCGCAGCCCGACCGCCCGACGGAGCGGAACATCTGGTCCAGCACCGGGCCGGCCACGGCGAGCAGCGGCTGGTGCGCTTCGCGCAGTTCCGCCAGCGCGCGGGCGCTTATCAGTTCGCGCTGTGCGTGCGCTTCGGGATCGAGTCGATGGTGGAGCGCGGACCGGCACCACGATGCCGCGACGAAGGAAACAGCGGCGCTGCTGGGCGAGCGCACCGCATCGAGCACCCGGCTGGCGTGAACATGATCGTCCTTGACCATTGCGTACCTCTCACCCGGATCATGCGCCGCAATGCGCGCGCGGTCAAACCGGCGCGCTATTCGCCGCCGCCGCTGGCCTGATCGCCGCCCAGCGCGCGGTAGAGCGCCACGCGGTTGACCACTTGCGCCAGCCGCACGGCGGCATCCCGCTGGCGCGCGGCATAAAGGCTGCGCTGCGCGTCAAGGTTCTGCAGATAGCTGTCCACCCCGCCGCGATAGCGTGCTTCGGTCAGCCGCGCGGTGTCGGCGGTGGCGGCCAGCCGTAGGGCGGATGCGCGCCGTTCGTCGGCGATGGTGCCTTGCCGGGCCAGCGCATCGGCCACTTCGCGAAACGCGGTCTGGATCGCGCGCTCATAGGCGGCGAGCGCCGCGTCGCGCTGCGCCTGGCTGACGGCGACGGCCGCGCGCGCGCCGCCGCCGGAAAAGATCGCCTGGCTGGCGCCGCCGGCCACCGTGGTGTGGAATGCACCCGAATCGAACAGCGCCGAAAGCGCATCGCTGGCGAATCCGGCCAGCCCGGTCAGCGTGATGCGCGGGAACAGTTCGGCACGCGCCACGCCGATATCGGCATTGGCGGCGCGCAACGCATATTCCGCCTCGATCACATCGGGCCGGCGCAGCAGCACGCTGGACCCGGTGCCGGCGGGCAGCACCGCGATGGAAGCCACCACGTCATCCAGCCGATCGGGCAACAGCGCCGCATCGAACGGCCCGCCGACCAGCAGTTGCACAAGATTGCGATCCTGCGCCAGCGCGGTCGTCTGCGCGGCGACATCCGCCTCGGCCGTGGCGAGGATCTGTTCCGCCTGCCGCAGATCGGTGCGCGGCGCGACGCCGCCGTCCAGCCGGGCGCGCGTCAATTCCACGCTGCGCCGGGCGCTGGCGGCGGTGTCCTGCGCGATGCGCAGCAGTTCGGCATCGGCGGCATGACTGGCCCAGGCGGTGGCGAGATCGGCAACGAGGCCCAGCCGCACGGTACGCGCCGCCGCCTCGGTGCCCAGCGCGCGTTGCCGCTCGGCTTCGGTGGCCGATGCCAGTCGGCCGAACAGGTCCAGTTCGAACGCGCTGATCCCGGCGTCTAGGGCATAGCCGCGACTGGCGGGACCATTCGCGCCGCTATCGCGCCGGGCGCTGGCGGTGGCGGCGATTTCGGGAAACTGCGCGGCGCGCTGGACGCGCACTTGCGCGCGGGCGGCGGCGATATTGGCGGCGGCGACGCGCAGATCGCGATTGCCCGCCAGCGCCTGTTCGACCAGGGCCTGCAAGCGCGGATCGCGGAAGATCTCGCGATAGGACACGGCGGGCACCGTAGCTTCGTCTTGCGCCGGATAGGCATCGCCCACCGGCCACGATGACGGCACCGGCGCGGTGGGGCGAGCATATTTCGGCGCCATCGAGCAGGCCGGCAGCGCCAGCGCAAGCAGCACCGGGGCGAACCGCTTCATGCCCGCTGCCCCTTGCGCCCGAAGCGTTGGCGCAGCGCCGCCACGCCATCGCGCACCCCACGCCGCACCAGAACGAAGAACAGCGGGATGAAGAAGATCGCCAGCAGCGCCGCGGTCAGCATCCCGCCGATCACCGACGTGCCGATGGCAACGCGGCTGTTGGCCCCCGCCCCCGTCGCCAGCGCCAGCGGCAGCACGCCGAAGATGAAGGCGAAGCTGGTCATCAGGATCGGCCGCAGACGGATGCGCGCGGCTTCGAGGACCGCATCGATCACGCGCGCGCCCTGCCGCTCCGCCTGTTCGGCGAACTCGATCATCAGGATGGCGTTCTTGGCCGCAAGGCCCATCGTGGTCAGCAAGCCGATCTGCAGGAACACGTCGTTTTCCAGCCCGCGCAAGGTCACCGCCAGCACCGCGCCGACAAGCCCCACCGGGATCACCAGCAACACCGCGACAGGGATCGACCAGCTTTCATAGAGCGCGGCCAGACACAGGAACACGACCAGCAGCGACAGCCCATAAAGCAGGGGCGCCTGGCCGGCCGAAATCCGTTCCTCATAAGATGCGCCAGACCAGCCGATGCTGGTGCCGGGGATCTTCGCCGCCATTTCCTCGATCGCGGCCATCGCCTCGCCCGAACTGACGCCGGGCGCGGCCTGCCCCTGGATCTCGGCGGCGGGCAGGCCCTGGAAGCGGGAAAGACTGGCCGGAGCGGTGGACCAGCCGATGCTGGCGAAGGCTGAGAAGGGTGCCATCTCGCCGCTGGCGGTGCGCACGTACCACTGGCCCAGCCCTTCCGGGTCGGCGCGATAGGGCGCATCGCCTTGCACGTAGACCCGCTTGACCCGCCCCTGATCGACGAAATCGTTGACATAGCGCCCGCCCCACGCGGTCGCCAGCGTGGCATTGGCATCGGCCGGCGCGATGCCATAGGCGGTCAGCCGCTGCGGTTCCATATCGACTTTCAGCGTCGCCACGTCGGGCAGGTCGGCCGGGCGCACCGAAACGAGCCGGCGATCGGCGCTGGCCATCTGCATCAGCCTGTCGCGCGCCGCCAGGAACTGCTCGCGGCTCATCCCGCTGGCGTTCTGGAACTGGAGATTGAAGCCGGCGCTGTTGCCCAGCCCACGCACGGCGGGCGGCACCAGCACGAAGACTTGCGCATCGCGCAGCGCCTTGAACGCACCCGTCGCGCGTTCGGCCACCGCCGAGGCGCTGTTCGCCGTGCCGGGCCGTTCCTTCCAGTCGCGCAAGTTGATGTTGCCCTGCCCGGTGTTCTGCCCAACGGCGCCGCCGCCGCCACCGCCGCCGGCAACCGTGAAGATGGCGCGGGCGTTGGCCTTTTCATCCTGCATGAAATAGCGGTTGATCGCGTCCTGCACTTCGCGGGTGCGGGCTTGCGTCGCGCCTGCCGGCAGGCGGAACTGCAACGCGACAACGCCTTGGTCCTCCATCGGCAGGAAGCTGGTCGGCAGGCGTGCGAACAGCACCACGAGCAGCGCCAGGATCAGCGCGTAAAGCCCCACGAAGCGCCACTTGCGATCAACCACCTTGACCACCGCGCCGCGATAACGCTCCACCAGCGCGGCGAAACCGCGATTGAACCACGCCTGCCCGCGATGCAGACCGCGCGAGACCCCTGGCAGGCGCCGGTCGATCCAGTTGGCCTCGGACGCGCCGTCGGCGCTGGGCGCGCGCAGCAGCGTGGCGGTCAGCGCCGGGCTGAGGATCAGCGCGACCAGCACCGACAGCATCATCGCCGCGATGATCGTCACGGCGAACTGGCGATAGATCACCCCGGTCGATCCGCCAAAGAAGGCCATCGGCAGGAACACCGCCGACAGCACCAGCGCGATGGCGACCAGCGCCACCTGGATTTCGCGCATCGATTCGATCGTCGCTTCGCGCGGGGTCATGCCGGGGTTTTCGTGCATCAGCCGCTCGACATTCTCGACCACCACGATCGCGTCATCGACCAGCAGCCCGATGGCGAGCACAAGGCCGAACATGGTGAGCGTGTTGATCGAGAACCCGGCCAGATAGAACACCGCGAAGGTGCCCAGCAGCACCACCGGCACGGCGATCGCCGGCACCAGCGTGGCGCGCCAGCTTTGCAGGAACACGAACATTACGATCACCACCAGCACGATGGCTTCGACCAGCGCGATGATCACTTCCTCGACCGAAAGCTTGATGAAGGCGGTGGTGTCGTTGACGTAGTCGTAACGCAGGCCTTCAGGGAAATCGGCGGCCAGTTCGGCCACTTTCGCCTTGACCAGCCTGGCCGTCTTCAGCGCATCCGCGCCGGGCGCCAGCGAGATGGCGACGCCGGCGCTGGGGTGGCCGTCGAAACGCGCCGCCGAGGAATAGTTTTCCGCGCCCAGTTCCACCCGCGCCACGTCCTTCAGCCGCACGCTGGCCCCATCGGGCAGGGTCTTGAGCACGATGGCCTCGAACTGCTCAACCGTCTGCAGGCGCGACTGAGCGGTAACGATGGCGTTGAGCATCTGCCCCGCTGGCGCCGGCAACCCGCCGACTTCGCCCGCCGCCACTTCGGAATTCTGGGCCTGGATCGCGGACACCACGTCACCGGGCATCAGCGATACCGCCTGGAGCCGCTGCGGATCGAGCCAGATGCGCATCGCATGCGGGCTGCCGAAGACATTGACATCGCCCACCCCTTCGACGCGCGACAGCGGATCTTGCAGGTTCGACGACAGATAGTCCGACACGTCCTGGTTGCTGCGCCGGTCGCTCTCGTCATAGATCACGGCAAGCAGCAACTGATCCGGGTTCGACTTGGTAACGCGCACGCCCTGCTGCTGCACCGGCTGCGGCAGGCGCGTGATCGCGGTCTGCACCTGGTTCTGCACCTGGACTTGCGCGATATCGGGATCGGTGCCCTTGGCGAAGATCACCGTCACGTTCGTTTGCCCGCGCGAACTGGACTGCGAGCTGAAATAGAGCATCCCGTCCAGCCCGGTCAGCGACTGTTCCAGCACTTGGGTGACGCTGTTTTCCAGCGTCGCCGCGTTGGCACCGGGATAGGTGGCGCGGATATTGATCTGGGTGGGCGCGATATCGGGATATTGCGCGATCGGCAGTCCGAACAGCGCCCCGATCCCGCCAACCATCACGATGATGGCCAGGACCCAGGCGAAGATCGGCCGGTCGATGAAGATGCGCGACATCGGGCGGGGTCAGCCGGCGGGCTTGCCGGAAGCACGCGCCCGCACCTGCTGCGGCGTGCCGGCGGCAACCGGGCGCACCGGCATGCCCTGCTTGAGACCGGCGGTGCCCTGGGTGATCACCCTGTCACCAGGCGAAAGCCCCGCCGTAACCACCCAGTTGCCGCCTTGCGTGCGATCCGCCTTCACCACGCGACGCACGGCCTTGTTGCCGGGGCCGACCACGAAGACGAAAGCATCGCCGTTGACATCACGGGCCAGTGCCGGCTGCGGCACCAGATAGGCGCCCTGCTGCACGGCCTGTTCGAACACCGCCTGCACGAACATGCCGGGCAGCAGCAAGCCTTGCGGATTGGGGAAGCGGGCGCGCAGCGTGACCGTGCCGGTCGCCTCGTTCACGGTCACTTCGGAAAACTGCACGGTGCCGGGATAGGCATAATCGCTGCCGTCTTCCAGCTTCAGGCGCACGGCGGCGCTGCCGGCGGCGGCTCCGCCCCGGGCCAGCGCGTTCTTCATCGCCACCAGTTCGGCGCTGGACTGCTGCATATCGACGTTGATCGGATCGAGCCGCTGGATCACCGCCAGCGGGCCGGACTGGCTGGCGCCGACAAGCGCGCCCACGGTAAACAGCGAGCGGCCGATGCGTCCGCCGATCGGGGCCGGTACCGTGGTGAAGCGCAAGTTGATCCGCGCGGTATCCAGCGCCGCCTGGCTCTGCGCGACAGCGGCGCGCGCCTGCCGCGCGGCGGCCAGGGCATCGGTATAGTCCTGCTCCGCCACTGCCTGCATCGCGGCGAGCGGGCGATAGCGCTGGGCCTTCGCGCTGGCCGCCTCGGCACTGGCGCGCGCGCTTTGCAGGTTGGCCGCCGCCTGGTTGACGGCAGCCTGATAGAGGCTGGGATCGATCTGGAACAGCGGCTGGCCAGCGCGCACCAGCGCGCCTTCGGTGAACAGGCGCTTCTGCACGATCCCGCTGACCTGCGGGCGCACTTCGCTGCTTTCGAAGGCCACGGTACGCCCGCCAAGCTGGGTCATGATCGGTACGGGGGTGGGCTGCACCACCACGAAGCCCACGTCCGGCGATCCCCGCCGGCCTTCATCGCGCGTGGCGCCGCCGCACCCCGCCAGCGTCACCGCCGCGCCCAGCGCCGCACAGCCAAGCGCCAGGCGCAGCCCCGTGCTCGGTTCAGCCAGATTCCTGAAGATAGCCAGTCGCCCCAATGCCGCCTCGATCACATCCGGGCCTCTATTCACGCGCCCTTGCATCGCGCGCAAGCCTGGCGAACCGCCTTGCGACAATTTGCGACCAATGGATCTGGAATAGGCGGACCATCAGCGCGCGGCGCGCGTCAGGCCGCCTCGCTTTCGCTCCCGATCGTTTCGTCGGCGTCCTTGGTGTGTTCGCCCCTGAACGTCATGCCGGCCAGGCGCGACACCCGCGCCGCCGGCACCGCCTTGCTGAAATAGTAGCCCTGGCCATAGGTGCAGCCACGCGCGGTCAGCCGGCGTTCCTGCTCGAATGTCTCGACCCCTTCGGCAACGATCTCGATGTTCAGGCTGTGGCCCAGGCTGATGACGGTGTTGATGATCGCATCGTTGTGCACGTTGTGCTCGACATCGTTCAGGAACGAGCGGTCGATCTTCACGATATCGACCGGGAACTGCTTGAGATGCGAGAGCGAGGCATAACCGGTGCCGAAATCGTCCAGCGCCACGCGAATGCCGGCGGCGTTCAGCGTCTTGAGCGCGCGCTCCACATATTCGGCCCCGCGCCCCAGGAACACCGTTTCGGTCACTTCCACCTGCAAGTGGCAGCGCGGGATGGCATTGGCATCAAGCCGGGCGATCAACCGCTCGGCGAAATCGTGCTGGCGCAAGTCGGCAGCCGTAAGATTGATCGCGACGTGGCCGAAGCGGACATCCTGGGCCAGCCAGCGCGTCATATCCGCGATCACCTGCTCCAGCATGCGGTCGGTGATTTCCCCCGCCAGTTCGAGATCCTCGAACGCGGCGGCGATGGTCGCGGGCAACTGCACCCCACGCTGCCGGTGCCGCCAGCGCAGCAAGGCCTCGAATCCCGCCAACCGGCCCGAAGCCAGCGCCACCTTGGGCTGGTAATAGGGCACAATCAGGTTCTGGTGCAGCGCCTCGCGCGCCAGTTCAATCTGCCGGGTACGGCGCTGCACGGCCGCCTTCATGCCGCTGCGGAACACCGCGATCTGGCCCTTTCCGCGCGCCTTCGCCGCGAACAGCGCGATATCGGCGTTCTTCAGCAGTTCCGGCCCGCTGCGACCGTGCCGCGAAGCCAGCGCCACGCCCACGCTGATCCGGCAATCGGCGATCCGGCTCTTGTGGACCCAGGGATCGCGGAAACTGTCGATGATCCGTTCGGCAATGGCCAGCGCACCCTGTTCGCTGCGCACGCTGTCCAGCAGCACCGCGAATTCATCCCCCGCCACGCGCGATACCACGTCGCAATCGCGCACCGCATGCGTGATCCGGCGCGCGACGCTGCGCAGCAGGGCATCGCCGGCATCGTGGCCCAGCGTGTCGTTGACCAGTTTGAAGTTATCGATATCGATCAGCAGCACGGCAAAGCCGCCGCCGCTTTCCGTGGCGATGCGATAATCGAGCTGTTCCTGAAAGCTGGTCCGGTTGGGCAGCTCGGTCAGCGCGTCATGCGTCGCCTTCCACTTATCGCGTTCCTCGCTGTTGCGCTTGTCGGTGACATCACGCGACACGACGAGGAAGCGGAAGGGCCAGTCGTGATCGGACGGCAGGCGCGAGATCAGCGAATCGAACCATGACACGGTGCCCTGCGCACGCGCGATGCGCACCGTAAGCCGCCCGACGCCGCCTTCGCGCGCTGCCGCCAGCGCGGTATCGCGCTGATCGCGCGTTACCGCATCGAAGCCATAGCCCCAGCGCTGGCCGACGATCTCGCCGATGGAACGCCCGCTCATGGACACCGCCGCCTCGTTGGCGAAGCCGATCAGGCCATCTTCGTCGAGCAGGCAAATGCTATCGGGATTGGTCGCGGCGATCAGGCGGTTGAACTGCTCGCTTTCGCGCAGCGCACGTTCGCGGGCGCGGCGCGCGCGATCGCTGCGGTCCAGCGCGATGACGCTGGCCATCAGCAAGGCCAGGGTCAACGCGGCCTGCACAGTCACTTGCAGCGCGATGGCGGTCTGTTCCGAAAAGTACCCCTGCTTTTGCCCCCACAGGCGCAACAAGCCGGCAACCAGCGGCGCGGCCAGCGTCAACGGCAGGATGAGGCGACAGATCGCGCCCGCCGGGCCATTGTCGCGCAGCAGCGCGATCATCCCGCCGCCGCGCGTGCGCGCCAGTGCGCCGATCGCGATCATGCCCAGCCCCAGAACCGTTTCCGGCTTCATCGCGGTGTAGAACGCCACCTTGCGCAGCGGCTCCAGATCGAAAAGATAGCCGGTCATCGCCAGGATCAGCAGCAGCAGCAGGCTGATCGCGCAGAATTGCGAAGCCATCCGCGCCGCCGGGCCGCGCGCGCGCAGCAGCAGCAGCGCTGCCCCCGCCAGGACCAGCCCCAGCGCGGTGTTCGGAGCCATGCGGCTGGGTATCGAACCCGGCGCGCCATCCAGTTGATCGGCGAACAGCACCCCGTCGAGCGCGGGCAGGCCCATGCCGATTTCCGCGAACTTCCAAAGCCCTCCCAGCGCAACTGCGCCGCCAAGCAGCATGACCAGGCGCCCGCGATCGTCACTCTGGATCGCGATCGCCGCGCCGCCCAGGATCAGGCAGACGGCGGTGAGCGGGTTCATCGGAACATGGATCGGGGACACGGCGCGCAACCATTGCGGCGACAGCAACCAGCCCGCCAGCACGCCGCCGCCAATGGCCATGGCCAGGACAGCGCAGATACACGGCAACATGCCGGAAAACCGGGCAGACAAGCCGGGAAGGGAACCATCACTGCGCAATATCATCTCATTCACCGGCCAGCGCGCTGCAATGCGACCCTGCGAGACGCTTCGATGGCCTATGCATACTCGCGGGGTAAGGTTGACATTTCATGAATTTTCAGTGGCTCAGCCGCCTCCCGACACGTCCCGGCGTGACAGTGCGGGCATTTGCCGGTAAGGGCCGCGATCGATGGAATCCTTGCGCGCTTTCCTGCTTGCCCATCGCCGGCTGGCCGTGCTGCTGCTTGCGGCGGCGCTGGCGATGAAGGCGCTGGTGCCGGCCGGCTATATGCTGGGCCAGCAATCGCGCGTGCTGACCATCGAAATCTGCGCCGACACGATGGGCGCGAAGATCACCAGGCAGATCGTGGTGCCGCACGCGGGCAAGCCCGGCGAGGCGCAGACCGCGCCCGCCAAGGGTTCCGGTGTTTGCGCGTTCTCGTCGTTGGCCATGGCTTCGCTTTCGGGGGCCGATCCGGCGCTGCTGGCGCTGGCTCTGGCCTTCATCATCGCGCTGGGCTTCACCCCCGCCCCGCAAGTCCAGTCCCGGCGCGTCGCCTATCTGCGCCCGCCGCTGCGCGGCCCACCCGCGCGGGCCTGAACGGACCACGTCCGATGCGCGCCGATCGCTGGCGCGTGCCCTTTCCAAGACACTGATTTAAAATAGTTCCGCAAGGTCCGCCCACGCCGCCGCGCCGTTTCCCGGCGCGCGAATCGCGTGGGGGCACTGCGGAAGGCAGCTTCAGGGATTTTTCCATGAGACCTTCGCTTATCGCCATGGCCGCCGCCGCCGCCCTGGCCACCCCCGCCTTCGCCGACGACGCCGTTTCAGCCGACGACGCCGACAGCGGCCGTACCATCATCGTGGTCGGCCGCAGCGCCGCCACCGAGGCCGAAACGCGGGCGCACAAGACCGCCGGCGGCACCGATGTCGTCACGTATGACGATTATGCCGACAAGTCGCTGGTGTCGCTGCGCGATACGCTGGGCTTCTCGCCCGGCGTCTACACCCAGCCGCGCTATGGCCAGGAAGTGCGCCTTTCGATCCGCGGATCGGGCATTTCGCGCGGCTTTCACATGCGCGGGCTGACCCTGCTGCAGGATGGCGTGCCGATCAACCTTGCCGACGACAACGGCGATTTCCAGGAACTGGAGCCGATCTTCTTCGATCACCTGGAAGTCTATCGCGGCGCCAACGCGCTGCGCTTTGGCTCGGGCACGCTGGGCGGCGCGATCAACGGCGTGACGCCGAACGGCCGCGATGCGCCGGGCGTTTACGTGCGCGCCGATGGCGGCAGCTTTGCCATGCTGCGCGGACTGGCCACGATCGGCGGCGCTTCCGGCCCGGCGGACTACTGGGCCGGCATCAGCGCCGACACCTCCGACGGCGACCGCGATCACGCCAAGCGCCATTCGCTGCGCTTCAACGGCAACGTCGGACTGAAGCTCACTGAAACGGTGTCTACGCGCCTCTACGCCAGCGTGAACGCGCTGGACCAGCAACTGCCCGGCGCGCTGACCCGCACCGTGGCCTTGACCAGGCCCAGGACCGGGAATTTCACCAACGACCAGCAACGCGACATCGATTCCCTGCGCCTCCAGAACCGCACCCGGTTCGACTGGGGACGGACCCGGCTGGACGTGGGCCTGTTCGTCAACGCCAAGCAGTTGTTCCACCCGATCTTCGAGGTGATCGATCAGAAATCGACCGACTATGGCGCCTATGCCCGCCTGGACCACGAAGCCGGCCCGCTGTCGCTGACCTTGGGCGGAGAAATCCGGCGCGGCAGCACGCGGGCGCGGCAGTTCAAGAACGTGAACGGCAAGCGCGGCGCGGTGGTGTTCGATGCCGATCAGGATGCGCGCACGGCGAACCTCTATGCCGAAGCGCGCGTCACGCCGATCGCCGGCCTGTCGCTGATCGCGGGCGGCATCTATGCCGATGGCTTCCGCAAGCGCACGGTCAGCATCAAGACCACGCAGATGCAGGACGGGCGGCTGCGCTTCGATGCGTTCTCGCCCAAGTTCGGCGTGCTGTTCGAACCTGCCGCCGATATCCAGGTCTTCGCCAACTACAGCCGCTCGGCCGAATTTCCGGGCTTCGGCGAAGTGTTCCAGACCGTTTCGGGCGTCAGCACGCTGATTGCCGGCATCAAGCCGCAGCGCGCCTGGACGGCGGAGATCGGCACGCGTGGCAAGGCCGGCTGGCTGAGCTGGGACGTGGCGGCCTATCGCGCGCGGCTGAAGGGCGAGATGCTGCAATATTCGATCAGCGCCGACATCCCCGCCGCCACCTTCAACGCCGATCGCACGCTGCACCAGGGCGTGGAAGTGGGGCTGAGCGTGGAGCCGACGGCATGGCTGCGCCTGCGCCAGACCTGGCAATATTCGGACTTCCGCTTTCGGGGCGACACGCAGTTTCATAGCAACAGCCTGCCGGTGGTGCCGAAGAACGTGGTGCGCGGCGAACTGCGCCTGGGCACCGATGCGCTGCACATCGCGCCCAACCTGGAATGGGTGCCCCACGGCGGCTGGGCGGACTATGCCAACACCAGCCGCGCGCCCGGCTATACGCTGCTGGGCCTGTCCGCCGGGGCGACGGTGCGCGACGGCATCGACGTGTTCCTCGATGCCCGCAACCTGACCGGCAAGAAGGCCATCGGCGACATTTCGGCGGTGCTGACCGCCACCGCCGCTTCGGCGATCTACTACCCGGTCGAACGCCGCGCCATCTACGGCGGCGTCCGCGCCCGGTTCTGAAGGGGGGACGCACGATGGCATCAGGGGACATGACGGGAGCCGCCCTCTATCGCACGATCTGGCGCTGGCATTTCTATGCCGCGCTCCTTGTCATGCCGCTGGTGCTGGTGCTGGCGAGCAGCGGGGCGATCTATCTGTTCAAGCCGCAGATCGATCGCTGGGAAGAACGCGACTGGCGCGAGCTGGGCACGGCGGGCGCGGTTTCGCCCGACGCCCAGCTTGCGGCAGCGCTGGCGGCCTTTCCGGGTGCGCGCTTCCACGCCTATCGCCTGCCCGAAGCGGCCGGCGATGCGGCCATGGTCCATCTCGCCCTGCCCAAAGGCGATCAGGCCGGTGCGCAGCCGATGGTCGATGTCTTCGTTTCGCCGCAAGGCAAAGTGCTGGGCAGCCTCGATCCCGAAACGCGCATCACCGCCACGATCGCGCGCTTCCACGGATCGCTGCTGCTCGGCCGCGCCGGGGACTGGCTGGTGGAACTGGCGGCAAGCTGGGCCATCGTGATGATCCTGACCGGCCTGTACCTGTGGTGGCCCGACGGACGCGGGCTGGCGGGCGTGGCGTGGCCGCGCCTGTCGCACGGATCGCGCCTGGCCTGGCGCGACATGCACGCGGTGACGGGGTTCTGGGTATCGGGCCTGGCGCTGGTGCTGCTGTGCACCGGCCTGCCCTGGGCCGGGGTCTGGGGCAGCGGCTTTCGTCTGGTGCGCAGCGAAATGGGCTGGGTGAAAGGCCCGCAGCAATGGAAAGTCGGCGCGGGCGGCGCGCCCGTGGCCGCCCCCGCCGATCCCCACGCCGCGCACGATCATGCCGCAATGGCGGGAATGGCGCATGCGATGCCCGCCTCCGCGCTACCGGCAGGGCAGCTTTCCCGCTTCGTCGCAAAAGCACGAGGCGAAGCCATGGCCTTCCCCGTACTGGTCCTGCCGCCGCACGCGCCGCAGCGCTTCGGCCCGCCCACGGGCGATGTGTGGACGGTGAAATCGGAAGCGCAGAACCGCACGCTCAATCGATCCGTCTCCTACGATCCGGCAACGGGCGCCGAAGCCGCGCGCGATGATTTCGCCGCCAAGCACCCGATCGACCGCATCGTCGCCTATGGCATCGCGTGGCACGAAGGGCAGCTTCTGGGCCTGTTCAACCAGCTTGTCGGCGTGGCGACCGCGCTGATGCTGGTAACGCTGGTGGTGAGCGGCTTCGTGATGTGGCGGCGGCGCAAGCCCGCGGGCACGCTGGGCGCCCCGCCCCTGCCCGCAGCGCCGGCAAGGCTGCGCGGCATGGCGCTGATCGTGCTGCTGCTGGCGGCGGCGCTGCCCCTGCTGGCCGCATCGCTGATCGCGCTGCTGCTGGTGGAGCGCGTGATCCTGCGGCGCATTCCCGCCGCATCGCGCTGGCTGGGGCTGGCCCCGGCCTTTGGCGCACCCTGATATAGGATGGACGTGCTTCGTCATTGCGACCCCGGCAACCGCCGGGGGAAGCAATCCAGGGCGGCACGCAAGCGCCCTGGATTGCCGCGGAGCTTCCCCCTCGCAAGGACGAATCAGTTTGACGTCACACCATTTTAGAGGCCGACGACCCCGCCATCGTTCTTGGTGATGACCACCGTGGCCGAGCGCGGGCGGCCGCTGGCGGTGCCGGTCTGGCTGGCGGGCCAGTTGCTGGTCACGTTGGCCGGATTGCCGTTTTCGCCGGGGTGCTGGATGTTGACGAACACCGCCGTGCCATCGGGCGTCGTGTCGATGCCGGTGATCTCGCACTCCTTCGGCCCCACCAGAAAGCGGCGCAAGCCGGCGCCCGGCGCCGCGCCGACGCGCGTGGCCTGCGTGCCGGACGTGGCGCCGATGGTGTTGGTGATCGTGCGCGCTGCGCCATCGCCCACCGTGCCGGGCTGGCCGCACAGCATCATGCAGTTCGTCACGTCGGTATAGGCACCGTCATCGGTCTGTATCCACAGCAAGGGCTTCACCAGCCCGCTGGCATTGCTGGTGCGGCCGAACCACAGGCCATCGGGCGAGGACCTGTCGTTGGTGGCATCGAGGCCCGACAGGTTGATGTTCGTGGCATCGAGATCGGCGCCCGCGCCGAAGGCATAGATATCCCAGGCGAATGTCGTCGCCTCGGTGCTGTCGCCGGTTTCCTTCAGGCGGATGATGTGGCCGTTGGCATTGCCGTTGGTGGCGCTGCCGGTGGTCTTGGGATCGGTATAGGCGCGCGGATTGGCGGCATCGGTGGTGGCGACGGTGCGCGACGAATTGTTGGTGAGCGTCAGGTAGACCTCGCCGTTCGCCGGGTTCACCGCCGTCCATTCGGGGCGATCCATCCGGGTCGCGCCCACCGCATCGCCGGCCAGCCGCGTATTGACCAGCACATCGGCCTGATCGGCGAAGGGATAGGTCGCGTTGGCGGCGGTCAGCGGGCCGGTGCCGAACACCAAGGGCAGCCACTGCCCGCTGCCATCGGCATTGAACTTCGCCACATAAAGCGTTCCAGCATCAAGATACTTGTCGCCAATCGCCAGGCGATTGGTGGCGCTGGCATCACCCGCCGACCAGGCCGTGGCCGAAACGAACTTGTAGAGATATTCGTTCTGCGCATCGTCGCCCATGTACCACGCGGGCTTCGTGCCGGCGGTGAAGCGGCCCGGACAGGCGCCTTCGTGGTTCATGCGGCCCAGCGCGGTGCGCTTGCGCGGGGCGGACGCGGGGTCATAGGGATCGATCTCAACAACCCAGCCATACTGATTGATTTCGTTTCGGAAATCCCCGGTGCCGTCCACCGGCTTGGCCGGATCGAGCGTGATGTTGAACTTGGCGAGGCCGGTATCGCCAGCCGGCGCGGTGGCGGTGGTCCAGCCATAGTTGCCGGCAGACGCCGCGCCCTTGCCGTAACGGGCCAGCGACGTCTGGAGCTTGGCGGCGATCGCCGGGCGCGCGGTCACGTCGCTGGCGTCGCGGCGGAAATAGCCCGACCAGTTTTCCTCGCACGTCAGATACGTGTTCCACGGCGTATGGCCGTTAGCGCAGTTGTTGATCGTGCCGCGCGCTTGCGTGGCATCGGTGGAATAGACCGTCTTCAACTGCGCCGCGCCGCGCGCCGGACCGCTGATCGTCATCGGCGTGAGCGGCGTGATACGGCGGTTGAACGCGGAATTCTGGACATAACCCCAGCCGTTCGCGCCCTTGCCGAACTCGACCACGCTGACGCCGTGCGCCTCTATTTCCTTGATCACTTCGGCATAGGGCCGCGCGCCGCCGCTGTTGGTGGCGCCGGCGGTGTGCAGATAGGACTGCGTGATGTTTTCATGGTTGATGCACATCAGTCCGCGCGTGCTCGATGCGGCATCGACCGCGCCCGCGCTCGACAGGCCGAACCAGGTCATGCCGTCATGGTGATCGCCGGCGCGCTGGGCGAAGCCGGTGTCGCTGCCATCGTTGGCATAAGCGGCAACGCCCGCCGCCAGCGGATCGCCCAGGCGGTAGAGCACCGTCGCGGTGTAGCCGGCCGGAACCGTGACGATATCGTCCTTGCCCTTGGGCACGGCGGTGAAGCCGAGCACGCCCGGCGTGACGGTGACGGTGGTCGTCGAACTCGTCAACTTGCCCTTGGTGTCGGTCACATCGAGGCGGAACTTGAGATCGGTGGAGGCGCTGACGCTGGGGGCCAGGAATTTCGCGGTAGCGCTGGTCACGCCGGTCAGCGTCACGGTCGGCCCCGCGGTCTGGGTCCAGGCATAAGTGGCGATGCCGTCCTTGTCTTCGGCGGTGCCCGTCAGCGTGACGATGCGGCCCGAACTGGACGTGCCGTTCTGCCCGGCGCTGACCACGGGCGGCGTGTTGTCATCGCCGCAGGCGCTGAGGAACGTGGTGCCCAGCAGCGCCACCGCCGTCGCCGAAAGCCCGCCGAACAGCGTCTGCCGGCGCGAATAGCGTTCCTCGACGATCGCGGCGAGCGACGGGTTGGCGGACGGATTGGTGTCGATATCGCCATCGCTATAGCCGACGGTGTGATGCAACGCGCGCATGGTGTGTTTCCCCTTTGGCGGACTGGCCCTGTGGCCGACTGGATTCGCCGGGGTGGGTTAGCTGGGCTCCATGACACTATCGCTCCAGCTTCATGTCGGCGGGATGACGGTTTCCTGGCAAACGCCGCGCAACGATCGGTTAACCCAATGTCGCAGCCTCGCCTTAAGCTTAACGGTGCCACAACACCTGCGGGACATAACAGGGGACGCAGGATGGATCGCAGGCGGCATACGCGGCTTTCAGTCGAGGTGGCGGCAACATATCGCGCGGCGACCGGGCGATATCGCACCGGCTTCGTGACGCAGATCTCGGCCACCGGGTGCCGGCTGGCCGAAGGCGAAGGCAGCCTGGCGACCGGCGAACGCATCGAACTGAACCTCGGCCCCGTCGGCCCGCTGCCCGCGACCGTGCGCTGGTGCGCGCACCACGATGCCGGGGTGGAATTCGACATGCCGCTGGAATCCGCGATCGTCGGCTATTTCACGGCCTATTGCCCCCGCGCCGCCTGAGGCGGCGCCCAAATCCGATACATCGCCGCCTGACGCGGCGCCCATCCCCGACACATCGCCGCCCCCGAAAAGCGCCGGAGCCGCCCGAAGGCAGCCCCGGCAAAGGAGGGGAGAGAGACTGGCATGAGCCAAACAGCGGGCGAAAGGGATATTACACCTGCTGCGCTCACACTGTTATTGCGATTCACTATCATTTGCAATAACAATTCAGACGGATCGCAACCGATTCTGGAGAGCAGCCATGTATGATTTCATCGATCGTCCCGTGAACAGCCTGGACCCGGGCGGGCGTTTCCTGGTCTGGGCGATGCGCAGTTGGGTCAGCGCGATGAGCATGCGCGCCTGCCCGGCCAGCGTGCTGGGTCTGGGCTTTGCCCGGTGGCGGGTGATCGCCGGGTTGCAGCCGTTCCTGCGCACGATGGCGCTGTTCAATCGCAAGGGGCTGGAAACATTCCACTTTTGCGCGCTGGGCTGCAATCACGTTTCAGAGCACGAGGCGATCATCATCAGCCTGCTGTGCTCGCTGCACGATGACCGGCCGGAAGTGGTGACCGATACGCTGGGGCTGCTGGTCGAGGACGACGCGATCGGCGACATGATCGAGGCGCTGGCGACGCTGGCGCGCGTGATGGAAACCGCGCGCATCCTTCCGACGCGCGGCGCGTGGTTGCCAGAACCAACGCCCCGCGCCGGATCGGCGGGTTAGAGTGATTTCGAGCCAGATGAAATCATCTGGCGGCTCGGAAATCACGGAAAAACAAGGATCTAGAGTGCAGCTTTTGATGCACTCTAGGATCAGTCCTCCAGCAGGCTGCGCAGCATCCACGCGGTCTTTTCGTGCACGTCGAGCCGCTGGGTCAGCAGGTCGGCGGTGGGCTGGTCGTTGGCTTCATCGGTGATCGTGAACAAGTGGCGCGCGGTGCGCGCGGTGGCTTCCTGCGCATCGACCAGGTGGCGCACCATTTCCAGCGCCTTGGGCACGCCGCCCACTTCCTTGATCGACGCCAGCTTGGCGAATTCGGCGTAGGTGCCCGGCGCGGGGAAGCCCAGCGCGCGGATGCGCTCGGCGATCAGGTCCAGCGCCGCCCACTGTTCGGTGTACTGCTGCATGAACATCACGTGCAGCGTGTTGAACATCGGCCCCGTGACGTTCCAGTGGAAGTTGTGCGTCATCAGGTAGAGCGTGTAACTGTCGGCCAGAAGGTGCGACAGGCCATCGGAAATGGCCTCGCGCTGCTTTTCCGACAGACCGATGTTGATGCTCTGAGATTTCTTGCCCACGTGATGCTCCTTTGTTCGGCCCGGCACGGGTCGCTGGCGTGCCTTGCACGATATGGGACGCGCGCCGATCCTGGCAAGCGCCGCGCGTCAGGCCGGTTCCAGCGGCGCGACATCGACCGCGACCTGCATCGCCTGCCCCGCCCCGCCCCGGAACGAGCCGGCCAGCGGCGCGACATCGCTGTAATCGCGGCCCATCGCCACGAAGATGTGATCGGTGCGCGCGAAGGCATCGTTGGTGGGGTCGAAGCCGATCCAGCCCAGCTCGTCGCCGCACCACAGCGCCGCCCAGGCGTGCATCGCATCCGCGCCGACCAGCCGCGGCCGCCCCGGCGGCGGCAGCGTGCGCAAGTAGCCGCTGACATAGGCCGCCGGAATGCCATAGGCGCGCGCCGCGACGATCATCACATGGGTGAAGTCCTGGCACACGCCATGGCGCTGGCGGAACGCCTCGATCGGGCGCGTATCGGTCTTGGTGGCGTCGCTGTCATAGCGGAATTCGGCGTGGATCACTGCCATCAGCGCGCGGCCGACATCGATTACCGGCGTGTCATCGGCGATGAAGCGGCGCGCCCAGGCCGCGATTTCGGGCGCGGGCGCGGCGATCGGCGAGGCGAAAAGGTACGAAGCCGGGCTGTCCGCGCCCAGATCGGGCCGCATCAGCGCGCGATCACGGATTTCGGCCACCGTCGGGCTGGCGATCGTCGCGTAATCGACGGGCGGGGGCAGCACGTCCACGGTGAAGCTGCTGTCGATCCGCAGCCGCGCGATCGGATCGCGCAGCGTCAGCCGGGTTTCGTTGACGATATAGGCCCCTGCCTCGTCCTGCCGGGCCCACGGCACCGGATCGACGGTGAGGCGATAGTCGCTGACGACCTGGCTGCGCGCCGCCGCCGGCTTCAAGCGGAGGTTGAACTGCGCAAGGCGGACCAGACCCGCATACTGGATCGTGGTCTTGTGGGTGACGGCGTAGATCATGCCAGCAAGCTGCTGTTCGTCCTGTCTTCCAGCTTTTCGAACTGGAGGAAATAGCGCGCCGAGATCGAATCGGACAGACCCAGCAGCCGCGTTTCGATATCGCGCAGGTGCTCGTCGGTGATGGCCTCGGCGGTCAGGCTCTGCAACGGGGCCAGGATGGCGCGGGCATCGAGCAGTTGCCGTTCGGGCACGTTGTCCTCGGTCAGCGCGGGCAGCGCCTCGATGTGTTCGTTGATCGCGCGGACCTGGAACACCAGCGAGCGCGGATTGTCGCCATCGAGCAGGATCAGGTCGAACACCGGATTGCGCAAGGGCGCGGTCAGGTAGCGCGAGCGGTAGACGATCTGGCTGTCGCACAAGTCGAGCAGCGCGCCCAGCGCATCGGACGGATCGCCGTGCGTGGAAAGCTGGCGCGTGATCCGGCAGATCGACAGCGCGCGTTCCAGCCGGTGCCCGATTTCGAGGAAGCGCCAGGCCGGGCCGCGCACCATGTTTTCCGCGATCAGGCCCGAAAGCGCGCCGAAATGCTCGATCAGCCCCATCGCCACGCCCAGCATCGAATGCGGCCGATCGGGATCGATGCGCGCCATCGGGCGCTGCACGATCCGCCAGAAATCGCGGGCGAAGCGTTCGCGCAGGCTGAGGCCCACCGCGTGGCTTTGCCGCATCAGCGCGGCGACGCCGCCCGGCAGCTCGCTTTCGGACAAGGCGGCGGCGCAGACGGCGGGGAACGGCAGCGCGGCGGTCTTGGCGCTGATCGCGCCCCACAAGTACAGGATGCGCGCCAGGCTGCCGCGCACCTGGGCATCGCGATCCGAACCGCCATCGACCTCGATCGAACTGCCCAGGATCGAGCGGACGATGCGCACGGTCATTTCCGCGCGTTCGCAATAGCGGCCGAACCAGAACAGGTTGTCCGCCGCCTGGCTGGCCAGGATGCCGCCGCCGCGCCGGATCGCGGGCACTTCGCCCAGCACGGTGGCAGAATGGTGCGGCTCGGGTGCGTCGTCGACGATGCAGACATCGGCCGAAAGATCGCCCTCGCCCATCAACGACGTCAGCAGTTCGCCGCTGGACGAAAGGCGCGCGAAGCCGCCGGGCATCACCGTCCAGCCGCCATCGGCCGAACGCGCCACGAACGCGCGCAAGGTGAACGGGCGCGGCACCAGATCATCGCCGATCATCGCGGGCGTGGTGGAAAGGTGGACGATTTCCTGCCCGCAATAGTCCATCGGGCGAAGCCGCATCGCTTCGAGCAGCGCGGCGCGCTCGGCCGGGCTGAAGCTGGCCCCGGCGCGCGGCTCCAGCCCGTCCAGCCCTTCGACCTGCTGGCCGAAGGCGGGCGCGATGACCAGTTCATCGAACCGTTCGCGCACCACGCTGGCTTCCTCGGCCTGGCCGCACCACCACGTGGCGATATTGGGCAGGATCGGGGTTTCGCCCAGGAGCCGCCCGCACAAGCGCGGCAGGAAGGCCGAAAAAGCGCGCGATTCGAGCACTTCCACGCCCGGCCAGTTGGCGATTTCCAGCCCCCCGCGCGACCATGCGTCGAACAGGTTGGCCACGCCGATCTCGCTGCGCGAATCGAAGCTCATCGGATCGAGCGCGTTGGTATCGATCCAGCGCCACACCGCGTCGATGCGCTTCGGCCCGGCGATGGTGCGCACGTAGAGCCGGTCGTCGCTGACCGTCAGGTCGCGCCCTTCGACCAGCGGCAGGCCCAGGTAGCGCGCAAGATGCGCCTGTTCGGGATAGCTCTGGTTGAAGCGGCCGGGGGTCAGCAGCGCGATGCGCGGCCGGTCGCGGTGGCAATCGCCGGCGATGCCTTCGCGCAAGTCGGCAAAGAAGCGGGCGAGCCGGCGGGCGTGGATATCCGACAGCAGCGCCCCGGCGCTGCGCGACAGCGCCAGCCGGTTTTCCAGCGCATAGCCGATGCCGTTGGCCAGCCGCAGCCGATCGCCCAGCACGCGCCATTGGCCGCGCGGGCCCCGCGCCAGATCAACAGCATAGACGTGGATGAAGTGCCCGCTGGCGGGCTGGACGCCCAGCATCTTGCGCGCGAAATAGCGGCTGCCGGCGATGCTGGCGGCGGGCAGGTGCCCTTCGGCCACCAGCGTCTGCGGGCCATAGACATCGGCGGCCAGCTTTTCGAGCAGCGATGCGCGCTGGATCAGCCCGCGTTCGACATGCGCCCATTCATCGGCGCCGATGATCAGCGGCATCGGCGTCAGCGGCCAGTTGCGTTCCTCGTCGTCGCCGGTGATGCGAAAGGTCATGCCCAGGTCGACGATCTGGCGCGCCACCTGGTCCTGGATCGACGAAGCGCCGCCTTCGGACAGCGCGCCAAGGCCGCTGGCCATCACCCGCCACTTCTGCGCCACCGCCGCCGAAGCGCCAAGATACAGGTCGCCGCCGCCGACATCGACCGGATAGCAGGCCAGCCTGTCCGGCGAAGCCGGCACCGGATCGGGATTGCCCCCCACGCGATCAGCCCCCCAATGTCCTAGCCCGCGCGCGCGGGCCGGCGAAGATCGAGCGACATCGGGAATTCCCCCACCAGTTCCTCGGCCGGCATCTGCTGTGGCCCCGGCGAATGGCCATAGTCCTGGAACCGGGCCTTGCGCCGGGCTTCGGCTTCATAGCCGTTGACCGGAACGTCATCATAGTTGCGCCCACCCGGATGCGCCACATGATAGACGCAGCCGCCCAGCGAGCGGCCGTTCCACGCGTCCAGGATGTCGAACGTCAGCGGTGCGTGCGCGGGCATCATCGGGTGCAGGCAATTGGCCGGCGCCCAGGCCTTGTAGCGCACGCCGCCCACCGCCTCGCCCGGCGCGCCGGCCGGGATCAGCGGCACGCGGCGCCCGTTGCAGGCGATGATGTGGCGGCCGGGAACCAGCCCCGTGGCGCGCACTTGCAGGCGTTCGGTCGAACTGTCGACATAGCGCACGGTGCCGCCGATCGCGCCGGTTTCGCCCAGCACGTTCCACGGTTCCAGCGCATGGCTGATTTCCAGCGAGACCCCGCCGCCTTCGACCGCGCCATGCACGGGAAAGCGGAACTGGCGCTGCGCCTCGAACCACACCGGATCGAAATCGTATCCGGCGTGCCGCAAGTCTTCCAGCACGTCGAGGAAATCGGACCACACGAAGTGCGGCAGCATGAACCGGTCGTGCAGTGCCGTGCCCCAGCGCACCAGCCCGCCATCGAGCGGCTGTTTCCAGAACCACGCGGTCAGAGCGCGCAGCAGCAATTGCTGGGCGAGAGACATCTTGGCGTCTGGCGGCATCTCGAAGCCGCGAAACTCGACGAGGCCGAGACGCCCGGTCGGCCCATCGGGCGAGAACAGCTTGTCGATGCAGATTTCGGTGCGGTGGGTGTTGCCCGTCACGTCGACCAGCAGGTTGCGGAACAGGCGATCGACCACCCAGGGCGGCGGCTGCGCCTGATCGGGGCCAGGCACTTGCGCCAGCGCCACTTCCAGTTCGTAGATGCTGTCGTGCCGCGCCTCGTCGATGCGCGGGGCCTGGCTGGTCGGGCCGATGAACAGCCCCGAAAACAGATAGCTGAGCGCGGGATGGCGCTGCCAGTAGATCACGAAGCTCTTGAGCAGGTCGGGCCGGCGGATGAACGGCGAATCGAGCAGGCTTGGCCCGCCCAGCACGATGTGATTGCCCCCGCCCGTGCCGATCGATCGGCCATCGACCATGAACTTGTCGGCGGTCAGCCCGCTTTCGCGCGCGCAGTCATAGAGCGTTTCGGTGATGAACACCGATTCGCGCCAGCTTGCCGCCGGGTGGATGTTCACTTCGATCACGCCGGGATCGGGCGTGATCTTCAGCACGATCAGGCGCGGATCGGGCGGCGGCGGATAGCCTTCGATCCGCACCGGCAGCTTGTGCGCCTCGGCCACGGCCTCGATCGCGGCGATCAGTTCAAGGTAATCCTCCAGCGCTTCCACCGGCGGGATGAACACCGAAAGAAAGTCTCCGCGCGGCTCCACCGTGATCGCGGTGCGCACCGCGCCTTCGATGATGTGCTGCTCTACCCGCTCCTGCGCGGCGCCGGCCGGGCCTTCAACTCGTTCTGAGCGCTGCGCGGCGGGCGCGGTGGCCTCGCGCACGTCCACCCCGCGCTCGATCGCCTGTTCGCGGTAATCGGCCAGCGGGCCGCGCGGCTCCGCCGTGTCGCGCGGGTGGATATAGGGGTAGTCCGAAGGCGGCACGTAAGGCAGCGAACCCAGCGGCAGGCGATAGCCCAGCGCGCTATCGCCCGGCACCGCGAACAGCACGCCGCGCCGCACTTTCCACTGTTCGCTTTTCCAGCGCGGGATCGACTGGTCGGCCGAATTCCAGCGCTGCACCGGCAGCACATAGCCCACCGGCCGCGTCAGCCCGCGCCCGAACGTGCGCATGAAGCGCTGGCGTTCCTCGGGATCGTCCAGCTTGGGATCGAGCGGGCTGGTGTTTTCGGGCAGTTCCCCTTCCTTGAGGATCCATTCCACCGCGTCTTCATAGACCGGCTGGACGAAATCGTCCTCAAGCCCAAGGATGCCCGCCGTTTCGCGCATCAAGGTTTCGGCCAGGCCCACGTCGAGTTCGGGCGGCAGCGCGTCGGCGTCTTTCACTTGCGGCTTTTCGCCCGCGATCAGCGCCGGATCGCGCCAGATCGGCACGCCGTCCTTGCGCCAGTAGATCGAATAGCCCCAGCGCGGCAGGCTTTCGCCCGGATACCATTTGCCCTGCCCGTGGTGCAGCAGCGATCCGGGCGCGAACTTTTCGCGCAGCAGGCGGATCAACCGGTCGGCATAGGCGGACTTGGTGGGGCCAACCGCCTCGCCGTTCCATTCGGGCGCATCGAAATCGGTATCGGCGATGAATGTCGGCTCGCCGCCCATGGTCAGCCGCACGTCGCCGGCCGCCAGATCGGCGTCCACCTTGTCGCCCAGCTCCAGCAGGGCCTGCCAGCGCTGTTCGGTGAACGGCTTGGTGATGCGCACGGCCTCGGCGATGCGCGACACGTCCATCTCGAACGCGAAATCGACTTCGGCGGGTTCGGCCAGCCCTTCGATCGGCGTGGCCGAGCGATAGTGCGGCGTCGCCGCCAGCGGGATATGGCCTTCGCCCGCGAACATCCCCGACGTGGCATCGAGCGCGATCCAGCCCGCGCCGGGCACATAGGCTTCGGCCCAGGCGTGCAGGTCGGTCACGTCCTCGCTGACGCCCTTCGGCCCTTCGACCGGGATCACGTCGGCGACGAGCTGGATCGAATAGCCCGAAACGAACCGCGCCGCGAAGCCCAGCCGCCGCAGCAGTTGCACCAGCAGCCACGCCGAATCGCGGCACGATCCGATGCCCACGCCCAGCGTTTCCTCGGGCGTCATCACGCCCGATTCCATGCGGATCACATAGTTGATCCGCTCGTTCAGGCGGCGGTTGATCTCGACCAGGAAATCGACCGTGCGCCCGGCGTAACCGGCATGTTCGGCCACCAGCGCTTCGAACAGCGGGCCTTGCGGCTCGGTCTCGAAATAGGCGGAGAGATCGGATTTCAGGATGTCGGGATAGGCGAAGGGATAATCCTCCGCCTCCGGGTCGACGAAGAAATCGAACGGATTGATCACCGCCAGTTCGGCCAGCAGATCGACCTCTATCGCGAAGTGATCGACCGGATCGGGAAACACGACGCGCGCCAGCCAGTTGCCGTGCGGGTCCTGCTGCCAGTTCAGGAAGTGATTCGCCGGGCTGATCTTCAGCGAATAATTGGGAACGGCGGTGCGGCTGTGCGGCGCCGGGCGCAGCCTTATCACCTGTGGCCCCAAGCGGATGGGGCGGTTGTACCGATAGCGCGTCAGATGGTGGAGCGCGGCCTTTATCATCCGGCGACTGTGCGACAATCCATGCTGCGCCGCAACAACGATTCACACGACGAGCCGGGCATCATGACGATTTCCTGACACCCGACGGTCAGCCTACGGTCACGCCGCCGTCTTGGAATCTTCACCGATGCATCACGCAAGTGGCATCGGCCCGTAACAACGGCGGCCTAATCGCCCCTCACCACAACAACCGACCCAGGGGGGTTATCATGCGTCGCCTTATCGTTTCCTTGCTCGCCACCACCGCGTTCCTGGCCCAGCCGGCGCTTGCCGCCGATGGCGCCGCCGATGCCGACAGCGCTTCGGCCGATGCCGCCGAAGGCGGCGACATCGTCGTGCTTGGCCAGGGGCAGACCCGCCAGGTCCAGGAAGTCGGCGCCGCAGCCATCCAGATCCTTACGCCCGGCACCAGCCCGATCCGCGCCATCGAACGGCTGCCCAGCGTCAACATCCAGGCCTCCGATCCGTTCGGCAACTACGAATGGTCGACCCGCGTCACCATCCGCAGCTTCACCCAGAACCAGATCGGCTTCAACTTCGACGGCATCCCGCTGGGCGACATGAGCTATGGCAACTACAACGGGTTGCACATCAGCCGCATCGTCAGCCCCGAAAACATCGCCTCGGTGCGCGTCTCGCAAGGCGCCGGCGCGCTGCTCACGCAGGCGACCAACAACCTGGGCGGCACGATGGAGACGTTCTCGATCGACCCCGAACCCCGCTTCGGCGCGCAGGCCAACGCCACTTATGGCAGCGACGAGACGATCCGCGCCTTCGCCCGCCTGAACTTCGGCGGCGAGCAGGGGCTGCGCGGCTTCGTGTCCTATGGCTACGGCTCCACCGACAAGTACAAGGGCCACGGCACGCAGGACCAGCACATGGTCAACGCCAAGGCGGTGCTGCCGCTGGGCGACGCCACGATCGACGGCTGGTTCAGCTATTCCGACCGGCGCGAGCAGGATTATCAGGACATGTCGCTGAGCATGCTGGCGCGGCTCGGCTATGATGCGGACAATCTCTATCCCGATTATGCGCTGGCGGTGCAATTGGCCGATATCGCCAACAACCGCAGCGAAACCGGCGCACCCGTGTCCAACGCGGCGGCGGGCACCGTCTATCCGGGCAACTACACGTCGGCGGACGACGCCTATTACGACGCTTCGGGCCTGCGCAAGGACACCGTGGCCGCGCTGGGCTTCAAGTCGCCGCTGGGCGAAGCGGCGAACGTGGCGCTGAAGGGTTATTACCACCACAACAAGGGCATGGGCCTGTGGGGCACGCCCTATGTCCCCAGCCCCACCGGCGCGCCGATCTCGATCCGCACCACCGAATATGACATCGATCGCTACGGCGCGTTCGGATCGACCGATTTCACGCTGGGCTTCAACACGATCACCGTGGGCGGCTGGTACGAACACACCAAGTTCAACCAGGCCCGCCGCTTCTATGCGCTGGCCAGCCGCACGGAAGCCGGCCGCAGCTTCCGCGATTACCCCACCGATCCGTTCTTCACGCAGTGGGACTTCGATTTCACCACCAACACGCTGCAATACAGCGTGCAGGACGCGATCGAACTGGGCGCGCTCAAGGTCAACCTCGGCTGGAAGGGCTTCAAGGTCACCAACCGGGCCGAAGCCATCGTCAAGTCGGTCTATCCCGAAGGCCGCATCAAGGCCCAGGACTGGTTCCAGCCGAGCGTGGGGCTGGTCTATGGCCTGGGCGACAGGGGCGAAGTGTTCGCCAGCTTCAGTCAGGCGATGCGCGCGTTCGGCGGCGTCAACGGCGGCGTGTTCGGCACGACGCAGGAGGGCTTCGACGCGATCAAGGACACGGTCAAGCCGGAAACGTCCGATACCTATGAACTGGGCCTGCGCTACCACTCCTCCACGTTCAGCGGCTCGCTGGGCGGCTACATGGTGGACTTCCACGATCGCCTGCTCAGCGTGGCCAGCGGCGCCAGCATCGTCGGCAGCCCGTCGATCCTGCAGAATGTCGGCTCGGTCCGTTCGATCGGCGTCGAGGCCGTGGGCGACCTGAAGCTGTCGGAATCCGTCCGCCTCTTCGCGTCCTACACCTACACCGACGCGACCTATCGCGACGATGTCTACGACGCTACCGGCAAACTGACCGCCGCGATCAAGGGCAAGACGCTGATCGACGCGCCCAAGCACATGCTGCGCGGCGAACTGAGCTATGACGATGGCAAGGCCTTCGGCCGCATCGCCGCCAACTACATGTCGAAGCGCTATTTCACCTACACCAACGACCAGTCGGTCGACGCCCGCCTCGTCGCCGATGCCGCTTTCGGCTATCGCTTCACCGACAAGATCGAGCTGCAGTTCAACATCAGCAACCTGTTCGACGAACAGTACATCGGCACGATCAACTCGGGCGGCACCGGCAACAGCGGCGATCGCCAGACACTGCTGGTCGCCGCGCCGCGCCAGTTCTTCGCCACGATCAAGGCGGGGTTCTGAGCCATGCGGGCCGCGCTTCTCCTCCCGGCACTTGCCAGCCTGCTCGCCGCGGCGCCCGCCATGGCCGAGCCGGTGCTGTTCATCTCCATCGACGGGCTGCGCCCCGGTGACGTGATCGAGGCGGAGCAGCGCGGCCTGAAAGTGCCCAACTTGCGCCGCTTCCTGCGCGAAGGGGCCTTTGCCACCGGCGTGCGCGGCGTGCTGCCCACGGTGACCTATCCCAGCCACACCACGCTGCTGACCGGCGCCAGCCCGGCCCGGCACGGCGTGGTCAACAACACCACGTTCGATCCGCTGCAGGCCAACTATGGCGGCTGGTACTGGTACGCCAGCGACATCCGCGTGCCGACGCTGTGGTCGGCCGCAAGCGCCAAGGGGCTGAGCGTGGGCAACGTCCACTGGCCGGTCAGCGTCGGCGCCAAGGGCGTGACGTGGAACCTGCCGCAGATCTGGCGCGCCGGCCAGGCCGACGACGCCAAGCTGCTGACCGCGCTGGCGACGCCGGGTCTCGTCGCCGAACTGGAACAGGCGGCGGGCGAGCCTTACGCGCAAGGCATCGACGAAAGCATCGAGGGCGACGAGAATCGCGGGCGCTTTGCCGTGAAGCTGATCGACGGCCACAAGCCCGATTTCGTCACTGCCTATCTCACCGCGCTCGATCACGAACAGCACATGGCAGGCCCCGATACCGCCAGCGCCCACGCCGTGCTGGAACGGATCGACGCGGTGGTCGGCCGCCTCGTCGCCGCCGAACTCGCCGCCCATCCCGATGCGGTCATCGCGGTCGCCAGCGACCACGGCTTCGAAGCGATCACGCGCGAGACCAGCTTCTTCCGCGCCTTTATCGACGCCGGGCTGATCCGGCTCGACGCCGCCGGCAAGGTCACCGGCTGGGATGCGATGCCGTGGCCTTCGGGCGGCTCGGTCGCCATTGTCCTTGCCCGCAAGGACGATGCGGCGCTGGCCGCCAGGGTGGGCGAACTGCTCGCCAGCCTGAAAGCCGATCCGGCCAACGGCATCGCCGAAGTGGCCGACCGCGCCGGGATCGCGCGCATGGGCGGCAATCCCGACGCGGCGTTCTATGTGAACATGGCCCCCGATGCGGCGGCAGCGGGCTTCGCGGGCGCGGCCGCCCCGCTGCGCGACACGCCGAAATACAAGGGCACGCATGGCTATTTCCCGCAAGTGCCGCACTTGCGCTCCAGCTTCTTCCTGATGGGCAAGCGCATCCCGCAGGGCCGTTCGCTGGGCGAGATCGACATGCGCGCCATCGCGCCGACGCTGGCCGCGATCCTGGGCGTGCCCCTGCCCGATGCCGAACAGCCCGCGCTTCCCGCCATCGCCGGCACGCGCTGAACCGGGCGTGCGGCGGCGGCCGGGCCGATCCGTCCGCCGCCGCATGTATGACCAAGTTCGCAGACCGCTTGAACTGCGCCGCCACCACGGCCACCATGTAAGTACAATGCACCATGGAATACCGCACATTCGTCATGCCACTGTAACATCTCCGTCGGATCGGGAACCCCATGTGGTGGATGATGCAGGAGTCGAGATGAGCCGGGGCGACGCGCAGACCGAAATCGGGCTTCCCGCCGGACCGGAAGAACGCTTTTTCAACCGCGAACTGAGCTGGCTGGCCTTCAACCAGCGCGTGCTCGCCGAAGCGCGCAATCCGCTTTATCCGCTGCTGGAACGGCTGCGCTTCCTGTCGATCTCGGGCAGCAACCTCGATGAATTCCTGATGGTCCGCGTCGCCGGGCTGGCGGGCCAGGTGCGCCGCCGGATCGAGGAAATCTCCACCGACGGCCTCACCCCGTCGCAGCAGCTTGGCGCCATCCACGAAGCCGTGATCGAACTGGAACTGGCGCAGCAGGAAACGCGCCGCGACCTGAAGCGCCGGCTGGGCGAAAAGGGCATCCACATCGCCGGCAAGGAACGGCTGGACGCCGCGCAAACCCGCTGGCTGAAGGACTATTTCCGCGAACACGTGATGCCCGTCATCACCCCGCAGGCGATCGATCCGGCGCACCCGTTCCCGTTCACCGCCAACCAGGGCATCGCCATCCTGTTCTCGCTGGCGCGCAGCGCCGACAATGCCGAACTGATGGAAATGGTGCTGATCCCGCAGGCGCTGCCGCGCTTCATCCGCCTGCCCGGCAGCGGCGCGGCGGGCGAGCAGGTGACGTATATCAGCGTCGAGGAACTGCTGCGCCGCAATGCCGAAGTGCTGTTCCCCGGCTTTCGCGTGCTGGGCCACGGCGTGTTCCGCGTGCTGCGCGACAGCGACATCGAGATCGAGGAGGATGCCGAGGATCTGGTCCGCTACTATCGCACCGCGATCCAGCGGCGGCGGCGCGGCCAGGTGATCCTGCTCCAGCTCCAGGGCGAATTCGATCCGGCGGCCGAAGCGCTGCTGCGCAACAAGCTGGGGCTTGACCATGCCATCGTCATCAAGACCGAAGGCCTGATCGGCATCAGCGGGCTGGCCGCCATCGTCGAGGAAAACCGCCCCGACCTGAAGTTCGAACCCTATAGCCCGCGCTATCCCGAACGCATCCTGGAACACGACGGCGATTGCTTCGCCGCGATCCGGGAAAAGGACATCGTCATCCACCACCCTTACGAAAGTTTCGAAGTGGTGGTCGATTTCCTGCGCCAGGCCGTGTCCGATCCCGATGTCGTGGCGATCAAGCAGACGCTGTACCGCGCCGGGCACCAGTCGCCGGTGATCGCCCAGTTGATCGCGGCGGCAGAGGCCGGCAAGTCGGTCACCGCCGTGGTCGAACTGAAGGCCCGCTTCGACGAGGAGCAGAACCTGCTCTGGGCGTCGCAGTTGGAACGCGCCGGGGTGCAGGTGATCTACGGCTTCGTCGACTGGAAAACCCACGCCAAGGTTTCGATGGTGGTGCGGCGCGAAGGCGATGGCTATCGCACGTACTGCCATTTCGGCACCGGCAACTATCACCCGGTCACCGCGCGCATCTATACCGACCTCAGCTTCTTCACCGCCGATCCGCGCATGGGGCGCGATGCCGGGCGCCTGTTCAACTTCATCACCGGCTATGTCGAACCCAAGCGCACCGAACTGCTGGCGATTTCCCCCATCGGCCTGCGTGACCGGCTGTACGATTGCATCGACCGCGAAATCGCCCATGCCCAGGCGGGCAAGCCGGCGATGATCTGGGCCAAGATGAATTCGCTGACCGATCCCGACCTGATCGACCGGCTCTATGCCGCCAGCCAGGCCGGGGTCAGCATCACGCTGGTGATCCGCGGCATCTGCTGCCTGCGCCCCGGCGTGGACGGCCTGTCCGAACACATCAGCGTCAAGTCGGTGATCGGCCGCTTTCTGGAACACAGCCGCATCTGGGCCTTCGCCAACGGCGCCGACCTGCCCAATCGCCGCGCGCGGGTCTATATCTCCTCGGCCGACGGGATGAGCCGCAATCTCGATCGGCGCGTCGAACTGCTGGTGCCGATCCGCAACCGCACCGTCCACGATCAGGTCCTCAGCCAGGTCATGCTCGCCAACCTGCTCGATACCGAACAGAGCTGGCTGCTCGGCCCGGACGGCGAATGGGAACGGATGGAGCCGGGCGACGAACCGTTCAACCTCCACCGCTATTTCATGACCAATCCATCGCTTTCCGGCCGCGGCGCGGCGCTGACCAGTGGGCGCAAGGTGCCCAAGCTGTCGCTTCGCCGTGGAAACGTCTGACCGACGATTTGCCATGTTCCTTCGCAAGCTCCTAAACAGCGCCGCCATGCGCGAACAGCTTGCCATCATCGACATCGGGTCGAACACCGTCCGGCTCGTCGTCTATGGCGGCCCGCCGCGCTCGCCCACGGTGCTGCTGAACGAGAAAGTCACCGCCCGGCTGGGCCGGGGCCTTGGCGAAACCGGCCGCCTTTCGGGCAAGGCGATGAAAGCCGCGCTGGCGGCGCTCGCCCGCTTCGCCACGCTGCTGCGCGTCATGGGTGTGACCGACGTGGAAACGGTGGCCACCGCCGCCGTGCGCGATGCCACCAACGGGCCGAAATTCCTCGAAGCCGTCGCCGCGCTGGGCCTCAGGCCGCGCCTGCTTTCGGGCGAGGAAGAGGCGATCACCAGCGCCATGGGCGTGATCGCCGCCTTTCCGGGCGCGCGCGGCGTGGTCGCCGATCTGGGCGGCGGCAGCCTGGAACTGATCGTCTGCGATGGCGATCGCTGCGAACACGGCATCACCACGCCCTTCGGCACACTGCGCCTGGCCGCGATGCGCAGCCACGGTCCGACCAGCTTTGCCGCCGCCGTGCGCGGCACATTGCGCGAGGCGAACTGGCAGGATGGCCGGGATTTGCCGCTCTACCTGGTGGGCGGATCGTGGCGCGCGCTGGCGCGGGTGGCGATGTTCGAAATGAACTGGCCGCTGGACGATCCCCACGGCTTCGAACTGGCCCCCGACGTGGCGCTGAACTTGTGCCAGCGCCTGGCCAAGGGCAAGCCGCTGGAGCGGATGCCGCGCCTGGCGGGATCGCGGCTGGCCACCCTGCCCGATGCCGCCGCGCTGCTGGCGGTGCTGCTGCGTGAAATCGCGCCGTCCTCGCTGGTGTTCTCCGCCTGGGGGCTGCGCGAAGGGCTGCTTTATGGCCGGCTCGATCCCGCCACGCAGGCGCAAAGCCCGATCGTTGCCGGCATCGCCGCCTTTGCCGAGGCCATGGGCGCGCCCGCTTCGATCGGCACCATGGTGGCCGGGTGGACTGCCGCCGCCAGCGCCGGCGATGGGCCGGGACGCGAACCGCTGCGGCTGGGCGCGACGATGATGTCGCTGGCCGCGATGCGCATCGAACCCAACTTGCGCGCCGAGGAATCCGCCGGCTGGGCGCTGCGCAAGCGCTGGATCGGCATCGACGATGCCGGGCGCGGCCTGCTGGCCATGGCCGCGCTGGCCAATACCGGGCGCACGACCATTCCCGAAGGCCTGGCGCGGCTGGCCCCGGCCGAGGACTTGCGCGAAGCGGTAACCTGGGGCCTTGCCGCGCGCCTGTGCCGCAAGTTCAGCGGCTGCGCCGCGCAATCGCTATCGAACAGCGCGCTGCTGCGCGAGGACGGCAAGCTGGTGCTGGCCGTGCGCGATCCGCTGCACCCGCTCTACAGCGAAGGCATCGAAAAGGACTTGCGCCAGTTGGCCGAATGGCTGGGGCTGCAACCCGAAGCCCGCCTGCTGCCGGCCGGCGCGGATCTCAGTTAGGTCAGACCAGCGCGGCGGACTGCGCGATGGCGGCAATGCCGCGCTTGCCGTCGATGCGATCGAGCTGGACCACGACATCGATCACCGAGGCCGCATATTCCAGCGTTTCGGCGCGAGTGAGGCCAATGCCGGTCTGCATCGCCATCAGCGCGATCTGTTCGAGCGCGCCGCGCGGGGTGTTGGCGTGGACGGTGGAGAACGAGCCGGGGTGGCCGGTGTTGATGGCGCGCAGGAAGCTCACCGTCTCGCTGCCGCGCAATTCGCCCAGCACGATCCGGTCGGGCCGCAGCCGCAGCGCCGCCTGCAGCAGTTCGTTGGCGGAAACCTTGGCCTCGCCCAGTTCGCCCTTCACCGCGATCAGGCCCACGCCGTTGGCGCCCGGCAGGCGCAGTTCGGCGGTGTCTTCGACCAGCACGACGCGTTCGTGGCGCGGGATTTCGTGCAGCATGGCGTTGAGGAACGTGGTCTTGCCGGTGGACGTGCCGCCCGAAATCAGGATGGTGCGCCGCCGCCGGATCGCCTCGCGCAAGTAGGCGATCGGCTCGGCCTCGGCATCGGGCATCGGCGCTTGCGCCGCCGCCACGATCGGCCCGCGATCATAAGCGTCGAGCGGCAGGTCGAGCAGACGGTGGCGGCGGATCGCCAGCGCCCAGTTGGCACGCGTGGCCGGCGGGCCGACCAGTTGGATACGCGCGCCGCCCTGCCCGTTTTCGGCCGGCAGCGTCGCGGCCAGCAGCGGATGTTCGCGATTGATGCCCTGGTGGCTGATGCGCGCGACCTGTTCGGCCAGCCGCTGGAGCAGTTGCGCGTCGATCGCCGGCAGCGCGATGCACTGCATGCCGGGATGCTCGGCGTCTTCCACCCAGATCTCGCCGGGGCGGTTGACCAGGATCTCGGTCACGCTTTCGCGATCGAGCCAGGGCCGCAGCGGCGCGAGATAGGCATCGAGATAGACGCTGCGCGGCGCGGCCACCGGCAACGCCTCGGTCGGCAGCGCGTGGACGGCCGCCGTCACTGGCGGGCGACGCGCGAAAAATCGAGATCGCGCGCGGTGAACACGCGGATCGGCTCACCCTGGCGGACGCGCACGGTGGGGCTGATCTGGCCGCTTTGCCCCACGGCCGCCGCCGCCGCAGACTGGCCGCTGCCCGCCACGATCACGCCCGCATTGCCACCGATCGCGGACAGGCCGCCGATCACCGACAGCAGCATGGCCGAACCGAAGCGTTCGAAGAAATGCGATTCGACTTTGCCGGCCAGCCCCGTCTCACCCGAAAAGCCGACGGCGGGCGATCCGATGTCCACCGAAACGCCGTCGGGGCGGATCAGCCGCGTCCAGATCACATAGGCGCGCTTCTGCCCCGCCTGAAGCCCGCTCTTGTACTGGCCGATCAGCCGCGAGGAGCGCGGCACCAGCACGCGGCTGCCATCGAACGAGCGCACATCGGTGCTGACCACGGCGCGGACATAGCCGGGCACGTCGGTATCGATCGCGGTTTCCAGCACCGCCGGGATCAGCGTGCCCTGCGTGACCGTGGTCTTGGGATCGATGTTTGCCGTGGCCACCGCCTTGGCGCCGCCGACACCGCCGATGCGGGCGGCGAAATCATCGTTGCCATTGCCGCCGGGCGTGACCGGAACGCCGGGCGCAAGCGGCACGGGCAGCGCGCTGGCATCGAACACCACGGTGGGCGACGATGCCGGATTGGCGCGCGGCGCGGTGGCGATCGCGGTCTGCGGCGGCGCGGCCAGCACCGGCTGCGGCGCGGGCGCGGCTTGCGGGCCCGGCGCAGCGGCAGGCGCGGCCGGCTGCGGCACGGTGATCGCCTGTGGCGGCACGGCGGGGGCCTGCTCGGGCTGGTTCTGCGCCGGCCCGCTCTGTTCGCTGCGGCTGGCGTTGAGGCTCCAGAACGTGGCCGCGCCAAGCAGCGCGACCACGGCGATGCCGCCGGCCAGCGCCGCCCCGTCCGAGCGCGGCTTGCGCTGGGCGACAGCGGGCAGCACTGTGCGCGTGGCCAGGTCGATCACTTCCGCGCCGGCACCCTCGCGCGGGTCGCGGTCGTTCGCCGGATCGAGGCGTTCGGCAAGGTTGCGGGTGTTGCGCATGGTCACTGGCTCTGCACGCTGGAGGGAACCGGAGGCTGGGCGGCGGCGGCCACCGTTGCACTGGCGGGCGGCGTTGCCCGCGTGGAAACCGGGCGCTGGTTGACCAGCGTGGCGCTGGCCTTGCCAGACCGCAGCACGATCAGGCCGGGCACGTCGTCGATCACGATGGTATCGCCGCGCACCGCGAAATTAACCGGGCCTTCATCGCCCTTTTCATTGCGCACGAGGATCGCCGGGATCGGCGCGCCGGCCGCCCAGATCACGTACGTCGCCTGCCCGTCATCATAGATGCGCGCGGGCAGCAGCTTGTCCGAACCCTGCCGCCGCCATGCGAAGTTGAGCGCGGCGGGATCGACCGGGCGCTGCCCGTCCAGCGCGCCACGTTCGGCGTCGGTCAGTGCCGCCCCCGCCTGCTGCGGCGCGGCGGCGGGCCTGGGCGCTTCGGGATAAGTAAAGCGCAGCGCATAGACCGGTGTGGCGCCGGGCGCGGCGATCAGGTCGAAGAAATAGGTGTGCTGGTCGGTCACCACCGTCATGTTGGTGCGGGCGCTGGCGGTCAGCGGCTTCACGAACAGCAGGTTGGCGCGCTTGTTGGGCGTGATCTGCCAGCTTTCGGAATCGCCCACGGCCACGTTCTCGATATGCTCGTCATCCGCAAAGACGATTGAGGCCTGCACCCCCATCCGGCCATCGACGCGCACCACTTCGTCGGGACGATAGAGGCGCGATGCCAGGCGCGGATCGTGTGGCGGCGCGGCATGAGCAGTGGAGGCCCGCAGCGTGGCGGCGAACAACAGCTTGCGGATCATCGGATAATCTCCCTTGTCCGGCCCGGCTGCGGTGCGGCAAAACGGCTGCCGATACCGCGCGCGCGCTGGCGGACAAGCGGTGGAAGCGGAGGCGCGGTTGCCCCCGATGTCTGGTGAACGATGGTGCGCCCGCCGCGCGTGGAGGCAGGCGCGGGCGCGGACGATCCGGCGGCGGCAGCGGCGCCATCGGCCCCCTGCATCACCACCGCGGTGCGGCTGGCAGCCGATGCGGCAAACGGCTGGCCGGCGGCATAGGCCGCCCCGCCCAGCGCCGGGGCCGGCGCGCTGGCCGGATCGGCGCGATCCCTGCCCTCTGCGGCCAGGCCGAACACCTGCCAGCCCGCCACGATGGTGCCGGCCACGCGCATGACCATGGCCATCAGCGCGACGTGGACCGAGGCGAGCAGGAACAATGCCAGCGCGGCGCGGCCGTTGACACCTTCCGGCCCCTGCAGCGCGCCGACCACGGGAACCAGCAGTTCCAGCACGATGCCGCCGCCCACCACCACGAACAGCGGCGTGATCGCGGTCAGCACCAGTCCGCGCAGCCAGCCGGCGCACAGCCCGCGGGTGCCCGGAAACAGCGCGAAAACCAGGAACACCGGACCCAGCGCCAGCAGAACGGCCAGCGCGATGCGCGCCGTCACCAATACGCCCACGGTGCCCAGCAGCAGCAGCAATGCGCCCAGCCACATCAGGTTGCCGGGGGTGAAGCTGCCCGATGCGACGGCGGCCTTCGCGCCTTCCGCCCCTTGCGCGGCGGCCTGCGCGGTTTCCTTGCCGGCATTTGCGGCGTCGGCGATGGCGGCGAAGACCATGTCGATGCGATCGGCGAAAAGCTGCGTGGCAGACCCGCTCGCGCCCATCAGCACGCCCGCGATCTGATCGGGCGCGCCCACGGTCAGGTTCCAGACGACGCCCTGATAGGCGACCCAGCTTGTCGCAAAGGTCAGCACCATGCCCAGCGTCAGCATGCGCGGGGTCAGCGCCGAAATGCCCAGCCGGCTGCGCCCGGTAAGCAGCGAGATCGCGAAGAAGGCGATATAGAGCGTGAGAATGATGGTCAGCGCGGGCAGCAGCGCCCCGCCGCTGCCGAACAATCGGCCGAACGCCGCCGCCGTGGTTTCCCCGGCCAGGCAGTCCACCGCCCTGAGCGCGGGGGCGACACCGGCCGAAGCCTGCGCCGCAACCTGATCGCACGCGCTCATTCGGCGGCCTCGGTCCACAGCGCGGCGTCGGCGGCATCGTCCGCGTCACCCGGCCAGATCTCGCCGGTCAGCGCCGGATACCAGGCCGATGGCGCATCGCCATATTCGGCGCGCAAGGCATCGAGCCGGCGGACCACGCTTTCGCGGCCCGAAAGCACCGCCAGCACTTCGGGCATGCCCGAAAGGTCCAGCCGCACCACCACCGAGGCATCGCTCTGGCGGATCAGGAAGCAGCGGCTTTGCGCGGGCAGCGTGCGGATCAGGTCCAGTTCGTGCGCGGTCAGCCCGAAGCCCTCGCAATAGTCTTCGGGGCGGGCGCGGGAATTGGGCATGAAGATCATCGTCGCGGTCTGTTCGACCAGCGCGGTGGCGATGCGGCTGTCAAGCGCATCGCGCGCCGATTGCGTGGCGAAGCCGACCAGCGCGTTGCGCTTGCGCAGCGTCTTCAGCCAGTCGCGGATGCGCGCGGCGAAAACCTCGTCGTCCAGCGCCTTCCAGCCCTCGTCGATCAGGATCATCGTCGGCTCGCCGTCCAGCCGCTCCTCGATGCGGTGGAACAGGTACATCATCACCGGCGTGCGCAGGCGCGGCGTTTCCAGCAGCGCGGTCATGTCGAAGCCCAATGTGCGGGCCGAAAGGTCAAGCCTGTCCTCGGCATTGTCGAACAGCCAGCCATGTTCGCCATCGGCGATCCAGGCTTCCAGCCGACTGGCGAGGTCGCCCGGTTCGGGCCGGCGCGATCCGGCCAGCAGCTCGCGAAAATGCGTAAGCCGGCGCAGCGCGGGATCGTTGGCATAGGCGGCATCGACCGCGCCCGCGATCGTCGCCATTTCCTCGGGGCCTTTCGCCGCCAGCAGCACGCCCAGCCAATCACGCAGGAAAGCGCGGTTGGCGGCGCTGTCGGGCAGTGCCATCGGATTGAACCCGGTGGGGTGCCCGGCGGCGACGCGGCTGTAGCGCCCGCCGATGCCGCGCACGAAGACTTCGGCGCCGCGATCCTTGTCGACCAGGATGGTGCGCGGGGAAAACTTCTGCGCCTGCGCGGCCAGGAAGTTCATCACCACGGTCTTGCCCGAACCCGAAGGGCCGATGACGGTGAAATTGCCCAGATCGCCCTGGTGGAAGTTGAAGAAGAACGGCGTCGCGCTGGTGGTCTGCAACAGCGTGACGGCATCGCCCCAGTGGTTGCCGCTGGCTTGCCCCATGGCAAAGCCGTGGAGCGAGCCGAAGCAGGCCATGTTGGCGCTGGAGATCAGCGCGCGGCGTACCAGATAGCCTTCGTTGCCGGGGAACTGGCCCCAGAAGCCCGGCTCCAGGTTCACGTCCTCGCGCACCGCGACGGCGCCGGCATCGGCCAGCGCGGCGGCGCACATCGCGGTCACGTCGTCCAGCGCATCGAGCCGGTTGGAGCGCACGAGGATCGACAGGTGATGATCGCCGAACGCCACCGCGCCGGTGCCCAGCGAATCGCGCGCCAGCATCATCTCGCGCCGTTCGGCCATGGCTTCCTCGTCGGCGGACTTGAGCCGGCGGATGGCCAGGTCGATCCGCTCGCGCGAGACTTGCCGGTCTGACGGGGCGTAGCTTTCGCTCAGCACCAGTTCGCATGGCAGGCGCAGCAGCGCGTCGGTCAGCCCGGGCGCGGTGCTGTCGGGATAGTCCTTCAGGCTGACGAGCGAGGCGAAGCTGCTTTCGCCCGCCCCACCCGCGCCGCGCAGTTCCATCGCGTCCAGGCCGAAGCTGATCCGGCGATAAGGCAGCATCCGGCCGATGTCGGCATCGTCCGCCGGGCGGCGCACCGGGCGCATTTCGCCGTTATAAAGCGCCGAGAGCATTTCGAGCACTTCGGAACAGGTGCCGCCCGCGCCCTGGTAATCGCCCAGCAGGCGCGCGCCATAGGACGAAAGCGAGGCGATCATCGCGCCAGCCGCCGCGCGCAGCGTGCGAATGTCGGCGGGATCGGCCTCGGTCTGCGCGGCGCCGCGCTGCTTCCACAGGCGCGACAGCTTTTCCGCCCAGCCCGCCTTGCCGCGCGCCGGACGGCGCACCAGCGTGACGAACTGGTCGTTCACGTAAAGCGCCCCGCCGGCCAGCTTTTCGCGCCAGCGCGCATCGATGTGCCCGGCCAGCGGATCGTCGAAGCGGCTGTCCAGTTCCACATGAACACGGCGGCGGATCACGTGGTGATAGAGCACGAAGCGTGCATCGAGCGAGCTGCGCAACAGCACCTCGCGCGTGGCGGTGTGGGCGTTCAGCTCGTCGCTGTCGGCGGTTTCGAAGGCCAGCCCCGGCACCAGCAGCGAGACCATGACCGAACCATCGCGCAGCAGCACGGTGTTCTCGTCGATCAGCGCCAGGTAGGGCAGGCGATCGCCCGCCAGCGCTTCCTTGCGCGCCCAGGGCAGGCCGACTTTCATGCTGACCATTCGTTCCACCCCTTACGGCGCATAGCTGTTGCAGCCCCAGCGCTGCCAGTTGCGGACCCTGGGGCACTTGCTGACCCGGGTGATCCACAGATCGAACACGCGCGGTTCACGCAGGCACGCGAGATAGCCCACCGCGTGGATCGCCAGCGCCACGGGCAGCGCCAGGAAGCTCTTGGAAATCAGGAAGACTTCGGTGGTGACCGCCGCATTGATGATGAAGAAGCTGTAGGTCACGCCCGCGAACATCTGCGGCCGCGTCAGCGCGCGATGCACGGGGTGGCGGATAAGGTCCACCGCCGCTCAGCCCGCGCCAGCGGCGGACTGGATGCCCGAAACGATGGCCCCCGCGCCGAACAGGATGAAGCAGCCGATGATCACCGTGGCGCCGAAGCGCCAGTTGAGCCGCCCGGTCAGCATCATGAAGCCCACGGCGGCCACCGCCATGACCGCGACGGCGGTGGCGACATTGCCCAGCAGCGTGCCCTGCAACCAGCCCAGCGCAGCGACGATCGGGCCGGAGCCTTGCGGGTTCGCGCCCTGCACCGCCTGCGCGAACGCCGATTGGGGAAGCATGGCGGCGAAAAGCGCCGCGATGCCGGCTGCCCTGATGGAACGCATCGAATTCATCTCCGAACTGGATTGGACAATCGCGTCATGATCGAAGCGACATAGTCCCGTGTCTCACGAATGGCGGGAATGCCACCGGCGCGGATAACGCGGCCCGGCCCGGCATTATAGGCGGCCAGCGCTTTCTCCACATCGCCGCCGAACGCATCGAGCTGCATGCGAAGATAGCGCGCGCCGCCTTCAAGGTTGGCGTGCGGATTGGCCGGATCGATGCCCATCTGGCGTGCCGTGCCGGGCATCAACTGCGCCAGCCCGCGCGCGCCGGCCGGAGACACCGCACCGGTGTTCCAGCGGCTTTCCTGCCAGACCAGCGCTTCGAGCAGCGCCGGGCTGACATCGTACTTGGCAGCCATCTGCGCCACGTGATCGCGCCATGCGGCGGGACCGGCGGCGGCATCGACCTGGGTCAGCGCAGCGGGATCCGGCGCACCGCCGACAGGTTCCGCCGGCGTTTCCGAACCGGCCGCGGCCAGCGCCAGGGGCTGCGTGGCAGGCTGCGCGGCGATAGGGCCACCGGCGATCCAGACATGACCGCCGCCGCCGATTTCCATCACGTCCGCCCGCGCCGTGGCCACGCCCAAGGCAAGACCCGCCGCGAAAAGCACAGGGGCCGCGACAGTCATTACCGAAACATTGGCCGAACTGCGACTCACCGCGCCCTCCTTCGGGCTCCTATTTGCCACGAAAGATGACAACCGTGTGACGTATTGCCAGCCGATTCGAGCCGGCCAACCATCTCATTGGCGCGGTGCCAATGCAACGACGACCGGGTTTCCCCGGCCGTCGGCGGTGTGGAGTTCGCGTGAAGTGGCGCGCGGCCGATCAGCGCATGGCGAGCGCGGCGCTGCGGTCCAGTGCTTCGGCGGCGCGGCGCGCGGCCAGGCGCGAATCGACCCAGCTTCCGTCCGCCAGTTGCAGGTCATAGCGCGTGGTGCTGGCCATGGCGGCCTTGAAGCAGGCCATGGCCGCGTCAGGGCGGCCCAGCCGCGCATAGGCAGTGCCCATGTTGATCAGCGCCGCCGGATCACCATCGGCGGCAAGGCCCGAGGCGCGCAGTTGCGCGATGGCGGCATCGTTCCGGCCGGCCCGCAGCGCATCATATGCCACCTCGACCCGATCGGTGTCCGCCGGGCTGGCGACGACATGCGTTGCGGGGGAGGCAAGCAGGGCGCTGGCGAGAAGCAGCGATATCGACATCTTATCTCTCCCGTTCTGTTTCGATGGAGGGAGGATAAGCCGCGCTGGCGGCGAGAATCAAAAAAATTTCACAACTGTCATAAAACTGCAATCGCACGGTGCATCGGGCCTGCGCATCGTGATTCGGAATGCCCGGCGCGGATCGTGAAATAACACCGGTTGCCATCCCTATAGCAAAGAAGCCGGCACCATTCCGCCGCCCGGGAATCGCCGATCACGCGGTAATTGTCATATATCCGTCATACTATAGACGCGAATATTGCAAGAAAACCGTCACGATAACGAAAACAAACTGTCACCTGCCTCCTCTAATTGGCGATTCGCGACGGCGGGACCGCCGCGTCGTTCCGACCTTGAGGGGGAATTCATCGTGAAGAATATCCATGGCTTGCTGCTTGTCGGCTGTAGCGCGCTCGCGCTCGCTGGTTGCGGTCCGAGCGACATCGCCTCGCCCGGCACCGGCGGCGACGTCGTCATCAACAACCCGGCCCCGACGCCGACGCCCACGCCGACTTCGTCCGGCGGTGCCACGGTAACGCCCGCCGCCGGCTGCCCGACCATCGCCGACCCGCAAGGCCTGACCGATGCCGGCACCATCACCGGCCCGACCGGCACCTGGCGCGTGTGCAGCCTGCCCAAGCTGATCCGCTCGTCCTCCACGCTGCCCAAGCTCCCCGGCCTGCTCTACCAGTTGCCGGGCCGCGTCGATGTGGGCTGCGATGGCGGTTTCACCGCCCCCACCGCGTCGTTCACCTCCTCGACCGTGGGCTGCACCGCCCCGATCACCGCCGATACCAACGTCACGCTGACCATCGAACCGGGCGTGATCCTGTTCGGCGGCACCGGCCAGTCGTGGCTCGCGGTCAATCGCGGCAACAAGATCAACGCCGTGGGCACCGCCGCCAAGCCGATCATCTTCACCAGCCGCGACAACGTGCTGGGCATCAATTCGGAAACCTCGCAAGGCCAGTGGGGCGGCATCGTGCTGATGGGCCGCGCGCCCGTGACCGATTGCACCACCGGCAGCGTCACCGCCGGCACCTGCGAACGCCAGACCGAAGGTTCGGCCGATCCGGCACGCTTCGGCGGCGCCAGCGACAGCTACAACGCCGGCAAGATGAGCTACGTCCAGATCCGCTATTCGGGCTTCATCCTGGGGTCGAACGTCGAATTGCAGTCGCTGACCGGCGAAGGCATCGGCACCGGCACGCAGCTTGACCACATCATGAGCTACAACAGCTCGGACGATGGCTCCGAATGGTTCGGCGGCAGCCCGAACATGAAATACTACATCAGCGTCGGCGCCGACGACGACAGCCTCGACGTCGATACCGGCGCGCAGATGAACGTGCAGTACGCGCTGCTGCTCCAGCGCGATGGCGCGGGCGACGCGCTGATGGAAATCGACAGCAACGGCAACGAGGGCGACACCCCCCGCACCAAGCTGAAGGTGGCCAACTTCACCGGCATCCAGCGCCAGGTCAGCAGCAACAACGAAGGCGCCGATCTTGCCAGCGTGCTGCTGCGCGGCAATTCCGACACGACCTGGATCAACGGCCTGATCGTGTCCCCGAACAACGAGTGCCTGCGCATGAACGGTACGGGCACCACGCCCGCCACGCTCACCGCGCGCTCGGTGGCGATGCAGTGCAACGCGACCAAGTACCTCGGCAGCGGCAGCTACACCGCCGCCCAGGTCACCACGCAGTTCGGCGCGGGCAGCAACAACAACAGCGACGCGCTGACCGCCACGCTGTCCAGCCTGTTCATCAACGGCGCCAACGAAAGCGGCGTGGCGGCGACCGACCCGAAGGGCCTTTCCAGCTTCTTCGACACCACGTCCTGGATCGGCGCGGTGCGCAACGCCAGCGACACCTGGTACGCCGGCTGGACCTGCAACAGCAGCACGGCGAACTTCGGTTCGGGCAATTCGGGCGATTGCACCTCGCTGCCGACCACCTGAGCGGCGGTTGCCTGACGTAATCGCGGGGGCAGCCGTCAATGGCTGCCCCCGTCCTGCCATTTGTATCTTGGGGGAATTCCGATGACCGTGTCGTCGCGGCTCGCCAGCGCTCTACTTTTCACGTCCGCGCTCATCGCGCCGAGCATCGCCTACGCGCAGACCGAACCCGCCCTGCCCGCGGATCAGGCCGCCGATCAGCCCACCGTGGCCGAACCGGCGCCGGCCGAGAAGGAACAGGAACAGGTCGAAGTATCGGTTCCCGGCGAAATCCTCGTCACCGGCCTGCGTAGCCGCAACCTCGCCAAGTCCTCGGACCAGGTCGTCGCGGTGCTCTCCACCGCCGAGATCGCCCGCACCGGCGAAGGCAACATCGCCGGTGCGCTGGGTCGCGTCACCGGCCTCAGCGTCGTCGGCTCGGGCCTCGTCTATGTGCGCGGCCTGGGCGATCGCTATTCGCTGGCGCTGCTCAACGGCTCGCCGCTGCCCAGCCCCGAACCGCTGCGCCGCGTCGTCCCGCTCGATATCTTCCCCAGCGGTGTCATTTCCTCCACGCTCGTCCAGAAAAGCTATTCGGTGAACTATCCCGGAGAGTTCGGCGGCGGCGTGATCAACCTGACCACCAAGTCCGTTCCGCGCGATCCCTTCCTGACCATCGGGGGCAGCATCGCCGGCAACACCGAGACGATCGGCCAGTTCGGCTACAGCTACTACGGCGCGAAAAGCGACTGGACCGGCTTCGACAACGGCAGCCGCGACGTGCCGCCCGCGTTGAAGGCATTCTTCGCCAGCGGCCAATCGCTGAACGATGGCACGGTCGACAGTTCGGCCGTCGCGGCCCAGCTCGTCCGCTTCAGCCGCGCGGTCGTGCAGCGCGTGCCGAACCTGCCGCCCAACTTCTCGCTCAACTTCTCGGCCGGCAAGTCGTTCGACCTGGGCGGCGCGCAGTTCGGCGTGATCGCGGCGGCGGGCTTCAGCAACAAGTGGCAGAACCGCGACGCGATCCAGCAGTCCTCGTTCAGCAGCGACCTTTCGACGTTGCAGACCGATTTCGAGCGCGTGACCACCGACAACCGCATCGTCGTCAACGGCCTGCTCGGTCTCGGCCTCGAATTCGGCGAGAACAAGCTGCGCTGGACCAACCTCTACATCCGCGACACGATCAAGCAGACGCGCTATGGCATCGGCCAGCGCAACCAGACCGACGCCGATTTCCTGCAACAGGATACCGCGTGGTTCGAGCGCCAGTTGATCGATTCGCACTTCGTCGCCGAACTCAAGCCGCTGGCCGACCTGTCGGTCGACTTGCGCGCCGGCTATGCCAATTCGCAGCGCGAAGCCCCCTACCAGACCTCGTTCGAATACGTCCGCACCAATTCGGCGGCCGATCCCTATGGCAACCTCTTCGTCAACCGGCTGAACGGCAACAACGGCGAAGCCAGCGTGACCTTCTCGGACCTCAACGAGGACCTGTGGTCGGGCGGCGTCGATATCAGCTACAAGATCGCGCCCGGCTGGTCCGCCACCATCGGCGGCGCGTTCAGCGATACGGTCCGCGATGCCTCGCGCCGCCAGTTCCTGTTCCGCGCCGGCAGCGATTTCCTGCTGCCGGTCTCGGTGCTGCGGCCCGACCTGCTGCTCGCGCCCAACCTCGTCGAAAAGCTTGGCATCGACCTGATCGAACCCGACCAGTCGACCCCGGCCTTCCGCGCCAAGCTGCGCAACTGGGCCGGCTATGCCAAAGTCAACGCGCAGATCACCGACGCGATCAGCCTCGATACCGGCGTGCGCTTTGAATGGGCGCGCCAGAGCGTGGAACCGATCCAGGTGTTCCTCACGCCGCCTTCCATCGCCGGGACCGAACTGAAGAAGCAATACTGGCTGCCGGCCGCGACGCTGACCTGGCAGATCCAGCCCGACCTGCAAGTGCGCCTCAGCGCATCCAAGACGATCGCCCGCCCGCAGTTCCGCGAACTGATCTACCAGCCGTACTTCGATCCCGAAAGCAACCGCCAGTACCTGGGCAACCCGCTGCTGACCGACAGTACGCTCTACAACGGCGAAGCCCGCGTCGAATGGTACTTCGCGCCCGAACAGCGCCTGTCGGTCGCGGGGTTCTACAAGAAGATCAAGCGGCCGATCGAAGCCTTCGTCAGCCTGCTGAGCGACAACCTCGTCACCAGCTATGCCAACGCGCCCGAAGCCCAGCTTTATGGCGCCGAGGTGGAAGCGCAGAAGTATTTCGACCTGTCCCCGATCGGCGGCTGGTTCCAGGATCGCCGCGCGGTGGCGATCGTCAACTATACCTACTCCAAGTCGAAGCTGAGCGTGACCGACGGCGACAGCGTGGCCGTTTTCGCCGCCGCCTCATCGCTGGCCACCGACTACTTCCGCGATGGCTCGGCGCTGACCGGGCAGTCCGACCACCTGGTGAACCTGCAACTCGGCTTCGAGAACACCGAGCGGCTTTCGCAGCAGACGCTCATGCTCAGCTACGCCAGCAAGCGCGTCGTCAGCCGCGGCCTGCGCGGCACGCCGCCGCAACCCGACGTGATCGAGAAGCCCGGCTTCCAGCTCGATTTCGTGGCACGCGAAGGCATGCCGGTGTTCGGCCAGGACATGGAACTCAAGCTGGAAGCGCGCAACCTGCTGGGCACGCGCCACCAGGAATTCCAGACCACCGCCGGCAACCGGATCGATTTCAACACCTATGATCTGGGCACCACGCTGTCGATCTCGGCCTCGCTGACGTTCTGATCGCCCATCCCCGACGGAAGGTTCCCCTTCCTTCAGACGACCTGGCCCGGCCTTCATTCAAGAGGCCGGGCCATTTTTTATGGGCCATCGCCGCGCCCGCAGACGCGGCCGCCAGCCACAAAAAAGGCCCCGGAAACCCGGAGCCTCTCTTGCCATCAGGCGGATATGCGGGGGTTCAGCCCTCGTAATCGCCGCCGATCGAGGTGTTGCGCACCGGCGCGGCCGCGGTGATGCGCAGCGCTTCGGCCGACTGGCTGAGCGAGCCGATGTCATCGACTTCGTCGTCATCCTCGGGAAGGACGCGCTGGAGCGAGCTCACCAGCGTCTCGCGCAGCAGGACCGGGCGAACCGTCTCTTCCGCGATCTCGCGCAGGGCGACGACGGGGTTCTTGTCGCGGTCGCGATCAATGGTCAGTTCCGCCCCGCCCGAAATCTCGCGCGCGCGCTGCGCGGCAAGCAGCACGAGATCGAAACGGTTGGGGATCTTGTCGATGCAATCTTCGACGGTAACGCGCGCCATGGGCACTCCGAACAAACTGAGAATCGTGGGAAGTCCGCCCAGCTATTGGTCCGGGGCCGAAAAGTCAAGGAAACTCGGCCACACGCCTGCGCCCGGCCAGCGCGCCCAGCACGATGCCGCCCAGAATTGCCGACATCCCCACGGCGTGGAAGGCGTGCAGCCGCTCGTCCAGCAGCGCGGCGGCCAGCAGCGCGCCGAACAGCGGCAGCAGCGTGATCGTCTGCCCCGCCGCCGCCGCGCCCAGATCGCGAACTGCCGCGTTGTAGAGGATATAGGCAACCAGCGAGGGCAGCACCGCCACGTAGACAATCGCGCCCACCGTTGCCGGCGTGACGCGAATCGTCGCGCCATGCGCCAGTTCCCACGCCGAAAGCGGCAGCATCACCGCGATGCCGATGGCGAAAGTGGCCAGCAGGAGCACCAGCGGATGGCAGGGCGGGCGAAGACGCAGAAGGCTGGTGTAAGCCGCCCAGCACGCCGTGGCGGCCAAAATCATCAGATCGCCGATGTTGAAGGTCAGTCCCAGGATTGCGCCCGGATCGCCGCGCAGCACGATCAGCGCCACCCCCACCATCGACAAGAGCACCGCAAAGACCTGCAATGCGGGGAACCGCTGGCCAAAAACGGTGCGATCGAACAGCAGCACCAGGGCCGGAATCGCCGCCTGGAGCAACAGGCCGTTGCTGGCCGTGGTAAATCGCAGCCCCGAATAGATGAGCGCGTTGAACGCCGCCACACCCGTCAGCCCAAGCAGCAGGACGATCCGCCAGTTCGCCGCCAGCACCCGCCGGTCGGCGCGCACGTGCGGCCAGGCGAAGGGCAGAAGCAGCGCCGCGGCGCCGCTCCAGCGCGCGAGGGCCAGCGTGAACGGCGGAATCGCCCCCTGCACGGCGCGGCCCACGATGAAATTGCCCGACCACATCAGCATGACCAGCGCCAGCGTGGCGTAAGGCCGCCAGGGCAGGCCCGGCGTACCAGCGTCAGCTTTGCCCGACATTCAGACCAGCCCCATCGCCGAGCCGCAGCCCTGCGATCCGGCAAGCTCCGCGATCTTGCGCAGCGCGCCGTCCAGCACCGCGCGGCTGCCCACCGCGCCCAGGCACAGCCGCACCCCCGAAGGCGCGGCTTCGTCCACCGCGGGCGCATCGGGCGGGGTCAGCGCGATACCCGCGCGCAGCGCCCTTGCGCTCAACCGTTCGGCCTCGATCAGCGGCATCGGCATCCACACGTGCAGGCTGCGCCCCGCGCCCGGCACGGCAATCCGCGTGCCCAGGATGTCGCGCGCCAGCGCGCAGCGCGCCTCGGCTTCGGCCAGCCCTTCGTCGGCGATCCGATCGGCGGTGCCATCCTCTTCCCACTGGCTGAAAACGAGTCCGCCCAACGACGGCGGGCTATAGCCCATCGCCCGGATTCCGCGCAGCAGGCGATCGCGCAGCGCCTCCGCACCCGCGCCTTCGGGAGGCAGCACGAAGCCCAGCCGCAAGCCCGGCGCGAGCGACTTGGACAGGCCCGCCACCATGATCGTGCGATCGGGCGCCAGTTGGGCAAAGCCTTCGGGCGCATCGGCATCGGCCAGGGCGCGATAGGCCTCGTCCTCGACAATGGTCAGCCCACAGGCGCGGGCGACCTCGACGATCGCGGCGCGGCGCTGGGCATCGAGCGTGATCGTGGTCGGGTTCTGCAAGGTGGGCAACACCACCAGCACTTTCGCCGCCGTTTCGCGCGCGGCGCGCGCCAGGGCTTCGGGATCGATGCCCCGCGCATCCATGGCCACGCCGCGCAAGGCATAGCCGGCGTGATCGCACAGCGTGCGGATGCCGGGATAGGTCGCCGCTTCGCACAGGATCGTATCGCCGGGCCGGGCCAGCGCACCAAAGGCCAGCGCCAGCGCGTGCTGGCCGCCATTGGTCTGGATCAGGCAATCGGCAGAGGCGCGCGCCACGCCATGCCGCCGCAGCAGCCACGATGCTCCGGCCCGCCGGACCGCGGCAAGGCCTTCGGGAGGGGCATAGTCCATGACATCGGAAAGTTCCGGCCGGTGGCGCAGGCGGTTGAGCGCTTCGCCGATCCCGTGGCGCGCGGCGGCGGTGGACGGCACATTGTGCGCCATGTCGATCACGCCCGGCTCGTCGTGCCCCGCGCCGGCGGCGGCGCGATGCACGACGAACGTGCCGCGCCCGACATGGCTGGACACCAGCCCGCGCCGTTCCGCTTCCACATAGGCGCGGCTCACCGTCCCCACGCTCAGCCCCATGCGATGGGCGAGATCGCGATGTGGCGGCAGGCGGTCCCCCGGCGCGAGCCGGCCGGCGCGCACATCGTGTTGCAGGGCAGCGATCAGCCGTTCGTAGATCGGCTCGCCGCTGTCCGGGATTTTCGGTTGCCAGGTCGCCATCGCCTCACCCATCATGATTGATATGGTTCAATATCATATTTGACTCATAGATCAATCACCCTCATTTGACGCGCAGGAGATCGACAATGGACCCTGCCACACTTGCGCCGCTGGCGCTTTACAGTTTCGTCTGCACCGCCACGCCCGGCCCCAACAACATCATGCTGGCCTCATCGGGGCTGGCCTTCGGCATGCGCCGCTCGGTGCCGCACATGCTGGGGATCAGCTTCGGCTGCGCGGTGTTGCTGACGCTGAGCGGCCTGGGCCTGGGCGCGGTTTTCACGTCCCTGCCAGCGCTGCGCTGGGCCTTGCGGATCGCGGGGGCAGCCTATCTGGTCTGGCTTGCCGTGAAGCTGTGGCGCGCGAACGGCGTCACCATGGGCGAAGGGGGGCAGCCGCTGAATTTCTGGCAGGGGGCAAGCTTCCAGTTCATCAACCCCAAGGCCTGGGCAATCGCCGCGCCGGCCATCGCCACCTTCACCGTGGCCGACCGCCCGCTGGCCTTCCAGCTTGCGGTGATCGTGCTGACGTTCGCGGTCGTCGGGTTGCCCGCCAACATCGCCTGGGTGGCGATGGGCGCGGGCGCGCGCGGACTGCTGGAAAGCGAACGGGCGATGACCGCGTTCGTCCGCACCATGGCGGTGCTGACCGGGCTGACCGCGCTGCTGTTCCTGTTCTGACAAGGCCGGATGGCGCCGCAGCGCGCGCGCCCGATTGTTGCACCCCGCCCATCCACATTGTATCGGCGATCCTGGCAATCAAAGCCCCCTTTGGACCAGTTCAATCATGCCCATCACGTTTCCCGACACCAGGCCGCCGGACGACCGGACGCGACCGTTCCTGCACCAGCCGGCCGGCTGGCTGGCCGATGTCACCGCCCCGTCATGGGCCGATTTCGCCCGAAGCTGGGACGACCTGCCGGTGGACGGCCACATGGCCGATGGCGGCACGTATCGCCGGCGGCGCTATGGCGCGTTCCGCCTGGCGGGCGGCGATCTGGTGCGCCTGCCCCACGCGCCGCATTTCCAGGAAACCGATCACAATCCGCTGAACGGCGGGGTGGAACGCTGGTTCGATCCCATCGCCCCCGCCACCGTGGCCACCGCGCCCTTTGCCACGATCGTCGCGCGCACGGCGGCGCTGGTAGGCGGCGAAGCGGACTGGCGGATCGAGGCGCACCAGTTTCGCATCAGCGCCGGGCCAGGCGCGCCGGGGCTGCCCACGCCCGAGGGCATGCACCGCGACGGGCGCGACCGGGTGCTGATCGTCTTGGTCGGCAGCGCCAACCTGCGCGGCGGCGTGACCACGATCGAGGACGGCGCCGGACGCCCGCTGGCGCGCCATCGACTGGCCGCCCCCGGCGAAGCGCTGTTGCTGGACGATGCGCGCGTGCGCCACGGCACATCGCCGATAGAGCGCATCGACCCGGCGCTGCCTGCCTGGCGCGATACGCTGGTGCTGACGTTCGCGCGATGACGATCTATTGGGGCACCGTGCCCGGTCGTTGCGGCGTCGGGCGCGGCGTGGCGGTGTCGCGCGGGCGGCTGCGGCCCGTCGCCTGGTCGAGGAAATCGTCGTTGGCGGCCGGCGGGTTCACCGGCACCAGCCCGCCGCCGGGCACACCGTTGGCGGGGCCGCCTTCGCTGCCGGGGACCGGGGCCGCGCCGGGCTGGGCGGCGGGATTGCCCCCGCCCGCCGGCTCGATCAGGTTGCCCTGTTCATCGACGTAGTAATAATTGTCCGGATTGTTGAGCATCGCCTCGTCATCCGGCTCAAGCTGCCATTCGGGAAGCTTGAGTTCGGTATCGAACTTCTCGACCGGACGCTGCGCCACGGCATAGCGCATGAACGCGGCGAAAGCGCGCGCTGGCGCCGCGCCGCCCTGCAGGCCGGGCACCGCCCGGGCATCGTCGCGGCCCATCCACACGCCCGTGGTCACGCCGCTGGAAAAGCCCAGGAACCAGCCGTCCTTGTTCGAACTGGTGGTGCCGGTCTTGCCCGCCACCGGCCGCCCGATCTGCGCCGCCTTGCCGGTGCCGGTGGCGACGGCCGATTGCAGCAGGTCGGTGATGCCTGCGGCCACATAGGGCGGCACCAGCACTTGCGGCGTAGCGGTCTTGTGGGTGTAAAGCACTTCGCCGCTGGCGGTGGTCACCTTGGTGATGCCATAGGGATCGATCGCGGTGCCCTTGGCCGAAACCGCCGCGAATGCGCGAGTCATGTCGATCAGCCGCACGTCGGACGTGCCCAGCACCATCGACGGCAGCGTGTTGACCGGCGTGGTGATGCCGAAGCGCCGCGCCATCGACGCCACCGTGCCAAAGCCCACTTCGTTGCCAAGCTGCGCGGCGACGGTGTTCTTCGAATAGGCGAAGGCCGTGCGCACGTCGATCTCGCCGGCATAGGTGCCGCCCGAATTGCGCGGGCTCCACCCGTCGATCGTCACCGCTTCGTCCACCACGCGATCGTCGGGCTTGTAGCCGGCTTCCAGCGCGGCCAGATAGACGAACAGCTTCCACGCCGAACCGGGCTGGCGCACCGCGTTTGTGGCACGGTTGTAGTTCGAGGTGACGTAATCGGTGCCGCCGACCATGGCCAGCACCGCGCCATCGCGATCCATCGCCACCAGCGCGCCTTGCGCGCCGCCGGGCGCATTGGCCTGCACCGCCGCCGTCGCCGCGCGCTGCATGCCGATGTCCAGCGTGGTCCAGACCTCGATCGGTTCCTGGTTGTCGGGCAGCAGCAGATCAAGCTGGGGCAGCGCCCAGTCGGTGAAATAGCGCGCCGAGTTCTGCCCCTGTTCGGGCGCCGGCTTCACCGCGTCGAGATCGGCGGCGGCGGCTTGGGCGGGCGTGATCGCGCCATTATCAGCCATCACCGCCAGCACCACCCGCGCGCGCGTGACCGCGGCCTTGGCATCGGCGGTGGGCGAAAAGCGCGACGGCGCCTTGACCAGCCCGGCGATGATCGCCGCTTCGGGCAGCGACAGTTCGCTGGCGGGATGGCTGAAGAACTTGCGGCTGGCGGCATCGATGCCATAGGCGCCACCGCCGAAATAGACCTTGTTCAGATAGAGTTCGAGGATCTGGTCCTTCGAGAACTTGCTTTCGATCGCCATGGCCAGCACCGCCTCGCGGATCTTGCGATCGAACGTGCGGCTGTTGTTGAGGAACACCGTGCGCGCCAGTTGCTGGGTGATCGTGGATGCCCCCTGCCGCCAGTATCCACTGCGCAGGCGCACCACCAGCGATCGCGCGATGCCCACGGGATCGACGCCGATGTGCATGCGGAAGCGCCGGTCCTCGACCGAGGTCATCGCGTCCTTCATCACTTGCGGGATCTGCGCGTAAGGCATCCACTTGCCATAGCTGGGGCCAAGCGAGACCAGTTCGGTCCCGTCGCGCGCGCGCACCACGATCATCTGGCCGTTCTGGCTGCTTTTCAGCTTTTCATAGCTGGGCAGCGATTGCGCCGCCACGTAGACCGAAACGCCCACGACCATCGCCGCCAGCAGCGCCAGCGCGAAGCCCCAGACGATCAGCCGCCGCAGCACGCGCCGCCACAGCGGCTTCTTCGGAGGGGATGGCGGCGGCGGGTTGGAACGGCCCTGCGAATTCCCGCGCCGTGTGGCGTCTGCTGCCATCTGGTTAAGACCTTGGCCCCTCTGAGGACGTGTGTGCCCGGACGAACGCGCTGTGCATGGGCGACGCATAACACAGGCTTAACGGCATGGGCAAAGGGGCGCGTTGGCGCCATCCGCCCCGATGCGCAGTTTCGGGAAGGATTGCCGTTATTCCTTGGGCTTGAAATCCAGCGAGGCGCTGTTGATGCAATAGCGCAGGCCCGTGGGCTGCGGGCCATCGGGGAAGACATGGCCCAGGTGGCCTTCGCACTTGGCGCAACGCACTTCGACGCGGACCATGCCGTGCGAGGTATCGCGCAGTTCCTCCACCGCATCGCTGGCGAGCGGCTGGTAATAGCTGGGCCAGCCGGAACCGGAATTGTACTTGGTTTCGGAACTGAACAGCGGCTCGCCGCAGCCGGCGCAGACATATTCGCCCGCCGCCTTGTTCTGTTCGTACGCGCCGGTAAACGCGCGCTCGGTGCCGCCCTGGCGCAGGACGCGGTACTGGTCGGGGGAAAGCCGTTCACGCCATTCGGCGTCGGTAAGCTGGATCTTGTCGGTCATCGGGTTCTCCTTGCCGCCGGATATGGGATCAGTGGAGATGCTCGACAATAAGCACGACGCCATCGTGCCCGGCAACGCGCATTCGCGTGCCCGGTTCCGCATCCGGCCCGCGCACCAGCCATTCGCTGTCGCCCTGCTTCACCCGGCCGCTGCCTTCGACGATGGCATGGGTGACGACCACCACTTCGCCCACCAGCCGCCCGCCGCGATCGTTCATCAGCGGATCGGCCGACACCACGGGATTGCTGCTCAGATAGCGCCGCCCGGAAAACACCCCCACGATCGCGAGCACCGCGAAAATCATCACTTGCAGCGGAAAGCCCATCGGCACCACCCATGTGAGCAGCCCGGTGAGGATCGCCGCACCGGCCAGCCAGATCAGGAACAGGCCGGGAATCGCCATCTCGGCGGCCGCGAGCACGAGGCCCAGCGCCAGCCAGGCATAGTGCGGATCGAGCGATTCGAGCGCTGCCATCGCCCTAACCCTTCGCGTCCTTGCCCAGCGCATCCTTCACCAGTTCGCCGATGCCGCCCAGCGTGCCGATCAGTTGCGTCGCTTCCACCGGGAACAGGATGGTCTTGGCGTTGGGCGAGGTGGCGAACTGGCTGACCGCATCGGTATATTTCTGCGCGATGAAGTAGTTCAGCGCCTGGCTGCCCGAGGCGGCAATGGCTTCGGACACCATCGTCGTCGCCTTGGCTTCGGCCTCGGCCTCGCGCTCGCGCGCTTCGGCATCGCGGAAGGCGGCTTCGCGGCGGCCCTCGGCCTGCAGGATCTGGCCCTGCTTCTCACCCTCGGCGCGCAGGATTTCCGATGCGCGCATGCCTTCGGCCTCCAGGATCTGCGCGCGCTTTTCGCGCTCCGCCTTCATCTGGCGGGCCATGGCGTTGGAAATATCGGCCGGCGGGCGGATGTCCTTGATCTCGATCCGGGTGATCTTGATGCCCCAGGGCGATGTGGCGTGATCGATGACGTTGAGCAGCTTGGCGTTGATCTCGTCCCGCTTGGACAGCGTTTCATCAAGGTCCATCGAACCCATCACCGTGCGCAAGTTGGTGGTGGTCAACTGCATGATGGCGACGAACAGGTTGGCCACTTCATAAGCCGCCTTACCCGCGTCCAGCACCTGGAAGAACACCACCGCATCGACGCCGACCATGGCGTTGTCGCGCGTGATGATTTCCTGCCCCGGAATGTCGAGCACCTGTTCCATCATGTTGACCTTGTTGCCGACACGATCGACGAACGGAATGATCACATGCAGCCCCGGCTGCGCCGCCAGCGTGTACTTGCCCAGCCGTTCGATGGTGTAGACATAGCCCTGCCGCACAACGCGCACGCCCATCAGCAGGAACAACACCACCAGCACGACAAGCGAGATCAGAAAACCGCCCATAGCCAACTTCCCCCTTGGTTCAGCGCCCCATGCTATCGCGCGCCGCGCCGCTAGGGAAGCAGAACCGGGTCCGCTGCGCCCGAAGGCGGGCGCGCTGTTTAGGGTCAGGACAGAACCAAAGTTCAGCGGGACGGCGGATTACGAACCGAATTTCGATCCCATCATGCTGGTCCAGCTAGGGAGCAATGTTACCCGCCAGCGCATTGAGCCGCCAGGCGGCGACGGTACGCATGCCTTCGGCCTGGAGCAGCGCCGCTTCGGCTTCGATCGCTTCGCGTTCGGCGTCGAGCACGGCCAGCGTCGGCGTGGCGCCGACTTGCGCTTCCAGCCGCGTGCCGCGCAGGGCCTCGTCCGCGGCAGCGCTGCGCAGGCGCGAGGCGTCGGTCATGCGTTGCGCGGTCAGCAAGCCCTGCCAGGCATCGATCACCATGCCTTCCAGCGCCTGGTCGGCGCCGCGCAACCGGGCTTCGCTGGCACCCAGATCGGCGGCGGCGGCGCGGGTCTGCGCGGCGACGCGGCCCCCTGCCCACAAGGTCCACCGGCCGCGCAGGCCGACGGCCACCGAATCCGCCTTGTAGCCGGGAAAGAACTGATCGCGCACATGCCCCGCCTCGGCGAAGGCGCCCACCGTGGGCAGGCCTTCCGCCCGCGCCGCGCGCAGCCCCGCCCGCGCGACATCGACCCCGGCGCGGGCCTGATGCAAGGCCGGATTGGCGTTGCGCGCCATGTCGAGCGCCTGGTCCAGCGTCGGCGGCGTGGGCGGGAGATCGGGCAGCGCGGCAAGATCGCCGGGTGCCTTGCCGGTCAGCCGCCGATAGGCCGCTTCGGCCGAAATCCGCCGTCCCTGCGCCTGGGCAAGGCCCGCATCCGCCTCGGCCCGGCGGGCGCGCGCCTGCGCCACTTCGGAACTGGCGATCTCCCCGGCACGATAGCGCAGGCCCGCCTGCCGCTCCGTCTCGATCAGTTGCGTGACGAGCTGCCCGAAGCGCGCCTCCAGCTTTCGTGCGGTCAGGACTTCGGCATATGTGCTCACCGCCAGGACCACGGTCTGGAGCCGCGCCTGCTCCACGCCCAGTGCGGCGATGCGAGCGCCGCCACGGGCTTGGTCGATCGCGGACGCAATGCGCCCGCCCGCGTAGAGCGGCAGTTCGGCGGTGGCCTGCACGGCCAGCGGGTTCACATCGTCCGCCGTCAGGCCGAAGAACCCGCCATTGTCGATGCGCCCGGTCGCGACCGAGCCATCAACGCGCAGCAGCGGATTGCTTTCGGCGCGGGCGCGATCGAGCCGGGCATTCGCCGCCGCCGCCCCGGCACCGGCTTCGGCGAGGGCTGGGGTGTTCGCCAGTGCATCCGAGATGGCGGCGGCGAGATCCTGCGCGGCGGCCGGGGGGGAGACCAGCGCGCAGGACAACGAAGCCAAAGGCAGGATCAGGCGGCGCATGTCAGCCCCGTATCAATCGAAGGCGTTGCCGGGCCGGACACCCAGCTTCTTGAACAGCATCGCCGCCGGGCAGAACCCGGTGAAGCTGGCCTGCACCAGGTTGAGGCCCACGAAGATCGTGAGGCCGAGCCAGTAGGGGTGGATATAGATCGAGAGCAATACGCTTACCAGCACGACAAGCCCGGCGAAGCGCAGCACGGCAGCATCAAGCGTCATGACCATTCTCCTTATTTGAAGCGCAACTTGCGGATGCCGAGCGCGTGCATCGCCAGTTTTTCGTAAAAGGGTTCGCTGGTGCCGCGACGGACTTTGTGAAGGAAATACTTCTCGAAGCCGATCTTGGCGAGGTGGACCCATTTGCCGCTGGACGACCAGTTGAGGTTGCGCGGCGGGATCTGCGGCTGCGCGACGAAGGCCACGCCGCCATCGCCGAAATCGGCAAGGCACACGGCATTCCAGGTCGCTTCCTCGACCGGCTCCTTGCCGGCCAGTTCCAGCTTCAGGTTCGCGGCGATGGCGGTGACCATCGATTCGATCATGAAGCCGGTCTTGGGCACGCCGACCGGAACCGGCGTCGGCCCGATCGGCGGGATCGCCACGCAGACTCCCAGCGAATAGACGTTCGGGAACGTGGGATTGCGCTGGTGCTTGTCGGCCAGGATGAAGCCGCGCGGATTGGTCAGCCCGGCGATGCCATGGACGGCCGGAATGCCGCGAAACGCCGGCAGGATCATCGAATAGCCGAACGGCAGGTCGTGCGCCGCCTTGACCGAGCCGTCGTCGGCCACTTCCTCGACGTGCATCGTGCCCACCTCCACGCGCGCGACGCGGGCATTGGTGATCCACTTGATGTGGCGATTGCGCAGTTCGCTTTCGAGCAGGCCCTTGGTGTCCCCCACCCCGTCGAGGCCAAGGTGGCCGATATAGGGTTCGGGCGTGACGTAGGTCATCGGCACCCGGTCGCGCAGCTTGCGGCGACGCAGTTCGGTGTCGAGGATCAGCGCGAATTCGTAAGCCGGGCCAAAGCACGATGCGCCCGCCGCCGCGCCGACGACGATCGGCTTGGGATCGGCGCAGAACCTGTCGAAGGCATCCGCCGCCCGTTCGGCGTGATCGGTGCGGCAGACCGACTGGGTGAAACCGTCCGGCCCCAGCCCCGCCACTTCATCGAACGCGAGATCGGGACCGGTGGCGATCACCAGGTAATCGTAGGGCAGCGACGTGCCGTCGTTCAGTTCCACCCGGTTTTCCTGCGGATGGACGCGCCGCGCGCCGACGGCGGTGAAGCCGATGCCCTTCTTCTTCATGATCGGCGGCAAGTGCACCTTGATCGCTTCGGGCGCGCGCCAACGCACCGCGACCCAGGGATTGCTGGGCACAAACCAGTAGTCCTCCTGGTCGTTGACCACAGTGACATCGGCCCTGCCCTTCACCGCGTCGCGGATTTCATAGGCCGCGATCGTGCCGCCAAGGCCGGCGCCGAGGATGATGATCTGGGGCAATGACATCTGCGCTCTCCCGCAATCCTGTTTCACACCAAGGCCCGCCCGGAAATGGGCCGGGGCGTTCGCTCCATATCTTGTATCAGTATTGACTTATATAAGATGATCGCGATATGATCAAGCTATAAGTTTCAGCGCGGCCGCGCGGCGCGGCGCCCAACGAAAGGACAGCCAGATGGTTTTCGGATTCGGCAAGGCCAATCATCCCGAAGTGACGGCGCAGGAACTCGACGCGATGCTGCGCGCGGGCAAGGCGCTCGTCGTCGATGTGCGCGAAAGCGATGAATTCGCCGCCGGCCACATCCCCGGCGCGATCAACAGGCCGCTGTCGACGTTCCAGCCCTCGGCGCTCCCGGACCCCGCCGGCAGGAAGCTGGTGCTGACCTGCCTTGGCGGCAAGCGTTCGGCCATGGCGCTCGACAAGTGCGGCGCGGCCAAGGCTGCCGCGGACACGCATCTGGCCGGCGGCTTCGGCGCGTGGCAGGCCGCCCGCCTGCCGATCGAACGATAAGACCACACCTGGGGGACGCGACGATGCGCGGATTGATGCTGGCCCGGATAACCTGCTGCATGGCCGCGCTGAGCGTGCCGCTGGCTGCCTGCACGCAGGACGAGCCGGCGGCCCAGGCGCAAAAGGCGCCGGCCGGGCCGCGCCTGGTCCTGGCTCCCACCGACACGGTGAACTGGCAGGACGTCAGCGCCGAGATCGCGACGGTCGACCAGGCGCAAGTGCTCGCGCGCATCCCCGGCATCCTGACCACGCTGTCGGTGCGCGCAGGCGACATGGTGCGCAAGGGCCAGGCCATCGGGCGCATCGTCGACAGCCAGCTTGGCTACCAGGCGGGCGCCTATGGCGCGCAGGTCGCCGCCGCGCAGGCCCAGGCCGCGCAGGCGCAAGGCGAGCTGTCGCGCGTGCGCTTTCTCCATCGCAACGGCGTCTACGCCAAGGCCCGGCTGGAACAGGCCGAAGCCGCCGCCGCCGCCGCCAATGCCCAGATCCGCGCGGCGCAGGCGCAGCAGGCCGCCGTCGGCGCCGTGGCCGGGCAAGGCGTGGTCACCGCGCCGGCCACGGGCCGCGTGCTGCGCGCCGATATTCCCGCCGGCTCCCCGGTCGCGCCGGGCATGGCGATCGCGGTAATCACCGCCGGGCCGACGATCGTTCGCCTGGAAATGCCCGAATCGCTGGCCGGCAAGGTGCGCGTCGGATCGCGCGTCACCGCCAGCGGCATCGGGAACAGCAGCGCCAGCAGCTCTGCTAGCGGAACCGTGATCAAGCTCTATCCATCGGTCACCGCCGGGCAGGTTACCGCCGATGTCGACATGCCCGGCATCGACAACGCCCTGATCGGCCGACGCGTTGCCGCCAAGGTCGAAACCGGCGCGCGCAAGGCGCTGCTGGTGCCGGCCGGCTATGTGATCAATCGCTATGGCATCGATTACGTGACGATCGTGGGCAAGGACGGCGCGGCGACGCAAGTGCCCGTGCAGACGGCGGCATCGGCGGAACCGGGCAAGGTGGAAATCCTGTCGGGCGCGGCGGCGGGCGATACGCTGGTCGGCCCCGGCGCTGGCCCCGATACTGGCCCAGGCACCAGGACGCCCCGCTGATGAACCTGGGCATTTCCGGCAAGCTGACGCGCGCGACGATCCTCTCGCCGCTCACGCCGCTGTTCCTGCTGGCGGCGATCCTCGTCGGCCTGCTGGCGACGATCACGATCCCGCGCGAGGAAGAGCCGCAGATCAAGGTGCCGATGGTCGACATCATGGTGCAGGCGCCGGGTGTCTCGGCCGAAAACGCGGTCGAGCTGGTCGGCAAGCCGCTGGAAACGATCGTCAAGAGCGTGGACGGGGTGGAGCACGTCTATACCCAGGCGCAGGACAACGGCGTGCTGGTGACCGCGCGCTTCCTGGTGGGATCGAACCCCGAAGACGCCGCGATCCGCATCAACGAGAAGATCGAGGCCAACAAGGACCGGATCCCGGTTGGCATACCCGCACCGCAAGTGACCGTGCGCGGCATCAACGACGTGCCGATCGTCGTGCTCACGCTGTCCCCCCGCCCCGGCGCGGCGGGCAACTGGAACGACCAGTCGCTGGCCGAACTGGCGGGCAAGCTGCGGTCGGAGATCGCCAAGGTCGATGATGTCGGGCTGACCTTCATCACCGGCGGGCAGCATATCGCGCTGCGCGTGGTGCCCGATCCGGCCCGGCTGGCGCTCTATCGCGTCCCGCTGGGCAACCTGATCGAAGCGGTCAGCCAGGCCAATCGCGCCTTTCCGGCCGGAACCGTGCGCGAAGGCGGGCAGGCCGCGCTGGTCGTTGCCGGCCAGACGCTGCAAGATGCGCGGGAGCTTGCCGGACTGACCGTGCGCTCGGCCAGCGGCGCGCCGGTGCTGCTGTCCGATGTCGCCAAAGTGGAACAGGCGCCGACGCAGAACCAGGCGCGCGCCTGGCGCTGGGCCAGGGACGACCAGGCGCGCTGGACGATGGGTCCGGCCGTCAGCCTGGCCATCGCCAAGCGTTCGGGCGCCAACGCCGTCACCGTTTCGCAAGGCGTCGTCGCGCGCGTGGACATGCTCAAGGGCACGCTGATCCCGGCGGGCGTGGACGTGTCGGTCACGCGCAATTACGGCGAAAGTGCGAACGAGAAAGCCAACGAGCTGATCTTCCACCTGGCGCTGGCGACGGTGTCCATCGTCGTGCTGATCGGCTTCGCCATCGGCTGGCGCGAGGCCGGGGTCACCGCGATCGTCATCCCCACCACGATCATGCTGACGATGTTCGCATCGAACATCATGGGCTTCACGATCAACCGCGTCAGCCTGTTCGCGCTGATCTTTTCCATCGGCATCCTGGTGGATGACGCGATCGTGATGATCGAGAACATCGCCCGCCACTGGGCCATGGACGATGACCGCAGCCGCATCGACGGCGCGGTCGACGCGGTGGCCGAAGTCGGCAACCCGACGATCATCGCCACGCTGACCGTGGTCGCCGCGCTGCTGCCGATGCTGTTCGTATCGGGGCTGATGGGACCCTACATGGCGCCGATCCCGATCAATGCTTCGGCGGCGATGATCTTTTCGTTCTTCGTCGCGGTGATCATCGCCCCGTGGCTGATGATCCGCTTCGCGCGCCAGACACTGGCGGGCGACGGCCATGGCGGACACGACGCGCACGGCGGCAAGCTGGGCAGCCTTTACAAGCGCCATGCCAGCAAGGTCATCGCCACGCCGCGCAGCGCCCGGCGCTTCCTGATCGCGGTGGGGATCGCCACGCTGGTCGCCTGCTCGATGTTCTACTTCAAGGCGGTGACGGTGAAGCTGCTGCCCTTCGACAACAAGAGCGAAGTGCAACTGGTGGCCGACCTGCCCGAAGGCACCAGCCTGGAAACCACCGCGCGCGTGTTGGAACAGGCGGCGGCGGTGGCGCGGACCGTGCCCGAAGTCACCGCGATGGAAGCCTATGCGGGCACCGCGGCGCCGTTCAACTTCAATGGCCTCGTGCGGCACTACTTCCTGCGCGCCTCGCCCGAGATGGGCGACCTGATGATCGCGCTGCTGCCCAAGGGCGATCGTTCGCGGTCGAGCCACGACGTGGCGGTGGACCTGCGCGAGAAGCTGAAGGCGATTCCCCTGCCCGCCGGTGGATCGCTGAAAGTGGTGGAAACGCCGCCGGGGCCGCCGGTGATGGCCACCTTGCTCGCCGAAATCTATGGGCCCGACGAAGCGACCCGGCGCAAGACCGCCACCCAGGTCGAGGCGATCTTCCGGTCGGTGCCCTATATCGTCGATGTCGACAACAGCTTCGGCCAGCCCCGCCCGACGCTGAAACTGATCCCCGATCGGGCCAGGCTCGATCACTATGGCCTGTCCGAACGCCAGCTTTTCGACAGCATCGGCGCGCTGATGGGCGGGCAAGTGGTCGGCTATGCCCCCCGGCCCGCTGGGGCGGGCGCAAGCGAGCGCGATCCGCTGCCGATCGAACTCGCGCTCGACCAGTCGCAGCGCAGTTGGTCGGCCTCGCTGGCTGCCACCCCCGTCGCCGCCACCCCTGGCGGGCAACTGATTCCGCTGGGCGAACTGGTCACGGCGCGCATGGAGCCGGGCGGACAGGCCATCTTCCGCCGCGACGGGCGCGGCGCGGTGATGGTGACGGCCGAACTTGCCGGGCGCTACGAAGCGCCGATCTATGGCATGCTGGCGGTGGACGATGCCATTAACGCCTTCAACTGGCGGGCGCACGGGCTGGACAAGCCCGACGTGATCCTGAACGGCCAGCCCGAGGACGAAAGCAAGACATCGCTGCTGTGGGACGGCGAATGGGAAATCACCTGGGTCACTTTCCGCGACATGGGCGGCGCGTTCATGGTCGCGCTGCTGGGCATCTATGTGCTGGTCGTCGGCCAGTTCCGCAGCTTCACCATTCCGCTGGTGATCCTCACGCCCATTCCGCTCACGCTGATCGGCATCGTGCTGGGCCACATGCTGTTCGGCGCGCCGTTCACGGCGACATCGATGATCGGCTTCATCGCGCTGGCCGGCATCATCGTGCGCAATTCGATCCTGCTGGTGGACTTCATCCGGCACAGCCGCAGCCCCGACAAGTCGCTGCGCGAAACGCTGCTCGAAGCCGGCATGATCCGCTTCAAGCCGATCGTCCTGACGGCGGCGGCGGCGATGATCGGTGCGGCGGTGATCCTGACCGACCCGATCTTCCAGGGGCTGGCGATCTCGCTGCTGTTCGGGCTTGCATCGTCGACCCTGCTGACCGTACTGGTCATCCCGGCGATCTACGTTGTCCTGCGCGACGACGGACGCCCCTTCCCGAAAGCCGACGCATGAAGCCAACCGATCGCAGCGAACTGAAAGCCAATGCCGTGCTTATGGCGGGCCGGCTCAAGCTGATGAGCCATCCCGAACGCCTGCTGATGCTGTGCCGGATGGACGAAGGCGAAGTTTCGGTAAGCGAACTGGTGGACCTGACCGGCCTGTCGCAATCGTCGGTTTCGCAGCACCTGGCGATGCTGCGCGAGGAAGGCGCGGTCAGCATTCGCGGCGAGGCGCAGACCCGCTTCTACAGCCTGCTCGACCCGATCGTGCGCGGGGTTATCCACGCCTTGTGCGAACTGTGCGGCGATCCCCTGCAATAGGTGAGGGTGATTTCGCGCCCGATGGAATCATCCGGCAGCTTGGAAATCACGGAAAAACAAGAATCTGGAATGCCGCCTTTGACGCGATCAAGGGCGGACGCACTCTACTGCGGTTGCCCTTGGGCAGCACGCGGTTCTTCCGGGTGAAGCCGCACCGCTTCGGCCAGCCCCGTCAGGCCGCCTGCCGCCGCGACAGCGCAGCTTCGCATTCTTCCAGCAGCGTCGCGATGATCTGCGCCACAGGTTCTTCCTTCGTCACCATGCCCACCGACTGGCCGGCCATGACCGAACCCGCTTCGACATCGCCGTCGATCACCGCGCGGCGCAGCGCGCCGGCCCAGAAATGTTCGATCTGCAATTGCGCCTCGCCCATGTCGACCTTGCCGTCATCGAGCAGCTTGGCGACTTCGACCTGCTTGGCCGTGAATTCCTCGGTACCCTTGTTGCGCAGCGCGCGCACCGGGATCACCGGCAGGCGCGGATCGACCTGGACGCTGGCCACCGCATCGCGCGCCGAAGCGCGGAAGAAGGCCTTCTTGAAGGCGGGATGCGCGATCGATTCGCTGGCGCAGGCAAAGCGCGTGCCCAGTTGCGCGCCGCAAGCGCCCATTTCCAGATAGCCGGCCATCGCCTCGCCCCGGCCGATGCCGCCGGCCACGAAGACCAGGTGATCGGCCGCCAGTTCGGGCAGGATTTCCTGCGCCAGCACGCTGGTGGATACGGGGCCGATGTGGCCGCCCGCCTCGCTGCCTTCGATCACCAGCGCGTCCGCGCCCGAACGCAGCAGCTTCTTGCCCAGCGCCAGCGTGGGCGCGAAGCAGATTACCTTGGCGCCGCTTTCCTTGATCGCCTCCACGCTGCCCTTGGGCGGAATGCCGCCCGCCAGCACGACATGGCTCACGCCGTGCCGGGCGCACACCGCGATCAGATCGAACAACTGGGGATGCATGGTGATCAGGTTCACGCCGAAGGGCTTGCCGGTCAGCGCCTTGGTCCCGGCGATTTCCGCGTCGAGCAGTTCGGGGGTCATCGCGCCGCAGGCGATCACGCCGAAGCCGCCGGCATTGCTGATCGCCGACACGAGGTGACGTTCGGACACCCACGACATCGCGCCGCACAGGATCGCCCATTCGCTGCCGAGAAAAGCGGCGCCGCGCGCCATGAGCGCGGAAGTCTTGGTGAAGGCGGTCACGCATGTTCCCTTCTGTTGCGAACGACGCGCCTTAGGCGGGCGCGGCCAGCCCGGCAAGATGCGGCCGTAAGCGCCAACTTATCGACAGAACCGATCAGAGTTTAAGGATCAATCGGTTATGGCGAATTAACGCGCGGCGATAGACACAGCCCATCGACATGGACCCGACGGCGCGGAATCATCGCGCCACGCAGCACAGAGGAGCGCACCATGAACGCCGATTCGCAATGTCCCTTCGGACACGGCGCGAGCCGCACCGCCATCGTCCGCAGCCTGAGCAACCAGATGTGGTGGCCGGGCCGGCTGGACCTTTCGATCCTTCACCAGCATTCGGCCAAGGCCAGCCCGCTGGCGCCCGGCTTTGACTACAAGGCGGCGTTCCAGGCGCTCGACCTCGATGCGGTGAAGCAGGATATCTTCGCGCTGATGACCACGTCGCAGGACTGGTGGCCCGCCGATTTCGGGCACTACGGCCCGCTGTTCATCCGCATGGCCTGGCACAGCGCCGGCACCTATCGCATCGCCGACGGGCGCGGCGGCGCCGGATCGGGCACGCAGCGCTTCGCCCCGCTCAATTCCTGGCCCGACAACGTCAACCTCGACAAGGCGCGGCTGCTGCTGTGGCCGGTGAAGCAGAAATACGGGCAGGCGATTTCCTGGGCCGACCTGATGATCCTGGCGGGCAACTGCGCGCTGGAATCGATGGGCCTCAAGACCGCCGGCTTCGGCGGCGGGCGCGAGGACGTGTGGGAACCCGAAGACGACATCTACTGGGGTTCGGAAGGCGAATGGCTGGCCGACGAACGCTATAGCGGCGACCGCGATCTCGAAAACCCGCTGGCCGCGGTGCAGATGGGGCTGATCTACGTGAACCCCGAAGGCCCCGGCGGCAATCCCGATCCGATCGCCTCGGCACGCGACATCCGCGAGACCTTCGCGCGCATGGCGATGAACGACTATGAGACGGTGGCGCTGATCGCCGGCGGCCACACGTTCGGCAAGACCCACAGCGCCGCCGATCCTTCGCAATACGTCGGCCCCGAACCCGAAGCCGCGCCGATCGAGGCGCAGGGGCTGGGCTGGGCCAACAGCTTCGGCACCGGATACGGCGCGGACACCATCGGCAGCGGCCTGGAAGTGACGTGGACGACCACGCCGACGCAGTGGGGCAACGGCTTCTTCGACAACCTGTTCGGCTTCGAATACGAATTGTCGAAATCCCCCGCCGGTGCGCATCAGTGGGTGGCGAAGGATGCCGACGCGATCATCCCCGATGCGCACGATCCCGCGAAGAGGCATCGCCCGACGATGCTGACCAGCGACCTCGCGCTGCGCTTCGACCCGGAATACGAGAAAATCTCGCGCCACTTCCACCAGAACCCGGACGAGTTCGCCATCGCCTTCGCCGAAGCCTGGTACAAGCTGACCCACCGCGACATGGGTCCGGTGCCGCGCTACCTGGGCAAGGAAGTGCCCGCCCAGCCGCGCATCTGGCAGGACCCGGTGCCGGCAGTGGACCACGTGCTGATCGATGCGGCCGATATTGCCGCGCTCAAGGCGCAAGTGCTGGGCTCGGGCCTTTCGGTTTCGCGGCTGGTCGCCACGGCCTGGGCCTCGGCCTCGACCTTCCGGGGATCGGACAAGCGCGGCGGCGCCAACGGCGCGCGCATCCGCCTGGCCCCGCAGAAGGACTGGGCGGTGAACGAACCGGCCGAACTGGCCGCCGCGCTTGCCGTGCTGGAAGGCATCCAGGCAGCCTTCAACGCCGGGCGCGGCGATGGCAAGCGCGTCTCGATCGCCGACCTTATCGTGCTGGGCGGCGCGGCGGCGGTGGAAAAGGCGGCGCGCGATGCCGGGCATGACGTGACCGTGCCCTTCACGCCTGGCCGGACCGACGCGACGCCCGAGCAGACCGATGCGCATTCGTTCGCGCCGCTCGAACCCACGGTCGATGGCTTCCGCAACTATGCATCCGGCCCGCAAAGCCGCTCGCCCGAGGAACACCTGGTCGATCGCGCGCAGCTTCTTGGCCTGTCCGCGCCGGAAATGACCGTGCTGGTCGCGGGCTTGCGCGTGCTGGGCGCCAACCACGCCGGATCGCAACTGGGCGTGTTCACCGATCGTCCGGGCGTTCTGACCAACGACTTCCTCGCCAACCTGCTGGCGGCGAGCACGACCTTGAAGTGGGAAGCCGAAGGCAATGGCGGCGTCTTCGTCGGGCGCGATCGCCAGACCGGCGCGGCGCGCTATCGCGGCACGCGAGTCGACCTGGTGTTCGGTTCGAACGCGCAATTGCGCGCGCTGGCCGAAGCCTATGCGTCCGCCGATGCCCAGCGCGCCTTCGTCGACGCCTTCATCGCCGCCTGGACCAAGGTGATGGAGGCCGACCGCTTCGACCTTGGCTGAACCGCCCCGATCCTCCCCCGCGCGGGGGAGGATCGCAGCGCGGGCTTACTCGGCGTCGAGGCCATAGGCGGTGTGCAGCACGCGCACCGCCAGTTCGGTTTCATCCTCGTCGATCAGCACCGACACCTTGATTTCGCTGGTGGAGATCGCCTGGATGTTGATGCCGCGATCGGCCAGCGCCTTGAACATGGTCGACGCCACGCCGGCGTGGCTGCGCATGCCCACGCCCACGACACTGATCTTGGCGACCTTGCTGTCGGCGATCATGCGGAAATAGCCGATCGTGTCCTTCTGTTCTTCCAGCAGCGATTCGGCGCGCGGCAGATCGGCCAAGGGCACGGTGAAGGTGACGTCGGTCTCGCCCTTGTCCTTGGCGATGTTCTGGATGATCATGTCGACGTTGATGTTCGCGGCCGCCAGCGGCCCGAAGATCGCCGCCACGGCGCCCGGCCGGTCGGGCACGCGGGTCAGCGTGATCTTGGCTTCGTTCTTGTCGGCGGCGATGCCGGTGATGAGCTGGCGTTCCATTTCCGATCCTTCCAATTCCTCGTCGCTGACGATCATCGTGCCCGGCAGGTCGTCTGCCGGCACCGCGTCGTCATCGATGAAGGATGACAATACCTGCACGCGCACGCGCTCCTTCATGGCCAGGCCGACCGAGCGCGTCTGCAACACCTTGGACCCGACCGAGGCCAGTTCCAGCATTTCCTCATACGTCACCGTCGGCAGCTTGCGCGCCTTGGCGACGATGCGCGGATCGGTGGTGTAGACCCCGTCCACGTCGGTGTAGATATCGCAGCGATCCGCCTTGATCGCCGCCGCCACCGCCACCGCCGAAGTATCGGAGCCGCCGCGGCCCAGCGTGGTCACGCGGTTCGCATCGGTCAGCCCCTGGAAGCCGGGGATCACCGCGATCTCGCCCGCCGCCATCGAGG